>NZ_JBWLUZ010000002.1:0-447125 GCF_057784325.1 Mesorhizobium sp. CNPSo 4689 | reverse complement strand
ATCGGCATGTCGGCACTTTTGACCACGACCATGCCCTACATGAAGGTCGTCATCGACACGATGAAGGAAAAGGGCATCCGCGACGACTATGTCGTGCTGGTCGGCGGCGCGCCGCTCAACGAGGAATTCGGCAAGGCCGTCGGCGCCGATGCCTATTGCCGCGACGCGGCGGTGGCGGTCGAGACCGCCAAGGACTTCATGAAGCGCAAGCACAATGTGCGCGTTTCAGCCTGATCGGCAAATCCGGCACGGACATGGAGAAAGCCGCGCCTTGCAGCGCGGCTTTTTTGTTCCCAGATGATGGTGAGGCGTGGATCAGGGATTCTTGACCGTGTCCTCGACGGCATTGGCTGTCGATTTGACATCCTTGCCGACGCCACGGACTGTGTTCGCGCATGCCGTAAGGGCTAGCGCACAGGCAAGGACGGCAATCGGCGCGATGCGTAGCAGTTTCATGGACGGTGTCTCCCTCAACAGATAAATTAGCCCTAGAGCAACGAAGGCCAGTTCGACTGGTTCCATGGCCGAGATACAAAAAACGAAACCGAATCAAACGGACAGGCTGCTCGTCATCGCCTGCGGGATGATTGCGCGCGAAGTTTTGGCCGTCAAGCAACAGCTCAAACTGGATCATCTCGAATTGACCTGCCTGCCGGCGGAGTTTCATTTCTATCCGGACCGCATCCCGCCGGCGATGGACAAGGCCATCGAGAAGGCCAAGGCGGACGGTTACGAACACATCTTCGTCGGCTATGCCGATTGCGGCACCGGCGGCCTGCTCGACCGCATCTGCGAGAAGCACGGTGTCGAGCGCATGGCCGGCCCGCACTGCTTCGCCTTCTACCAGGGCATGGACGCCTATGCGAAGATCGCCGATGACGACATGATGTCGTTCTACATGACCGACTTCCTCTGCCGCCAGTTCGACGCCTTCTTCATGAAGCCGCTCGGGCTCGACAAGCACCCCGAGTTGATCAAGGACTATTTCGGCAATTATGAGAAGCTGGTCTATATCGCCCAGACCGACGATCCGGAGCTCGACAAGGTGGCCGAGAAGGCCGCGAAGATGCTCGGCCTTGCCTATGAGCGCCGCTCGACCGGCTATGGCGACCTGACGAAAGAGTTGGCAGAGGCCTCAGCAATCGCCTGAGACACTGACCAAGAGGGGAAAATTTCCATGTCTGTTCGGCCGTTGCTACTATCTCTGTGCCTGAGCGTCTGCGCTGTCCTGCCGGCTCACGCCGACGGCGAGGTGCAAAAACTGATCACCGCGGCCGACAAGGCGCGGCTGGACAAATATGGCGAGACGCGCAAGGCGGCCCTCGATGAGGCCAAGGCCGGCGACCCTACCGAGGCCAAGCAGCTCGACGCTCTGCTGGCAAAGCCGCTGGTGGCGTTTTCCGACAAGGACCTGACCGGCAACTGGAAGTGCCGCACTATCAAGGCCGGCGGGCTGAGCCCGCTCGTCATCTATGGCTGGTTCAAGTGCAAGGTGAGCGATGACGGCTCCGGCTGGCGGCTGGAAAAGGTAAGCGGCTCGCAGCGCACCAAGGGCCGCTTCTTCGACGACGGCGAAAAGCGCGCCATCTATCTCGGCTCCTTCACCGTCAACGAGGATCTGGCGAAGCCTTACGGCAGCGGTCCGAAGAGCGACCAGGTCGGCTATGCCTTCCGCAACAGCGCCAGCGAATGGCGCATCGAATTCCCGGCGCCCTATTACGAATCCAAGCTCGACATCATGGAATTCAAGCGTTGATCGGCGACGCAACCCCGTGGCGGGTGGGCAATCACCAAGGATTAACCCGGACAGCCTAGCATCCGGCCTGCCGATAGCAGGTCATCCCCAGGCACGTCGAAAACCATGGAACCGTCGAAAGCAAACCTACGGCCGATCGTCGTCGTCACCGAAGGCGGGCCGCATATCTGGGCCATCATAAACGCCATAGCCGACCGGCATGGCCCTGTCAGCGTCGTCCTCGAAACACCTGAACCCAAAAAGCAATTGCTGCTTGGACGCGCCCGCCGCCAAGGCTGGATCTCGGCCGTAGGTCAACTCGGCACGATGGTGCTGACCCGGCTCGGCAAGCGTTTTTTCGCCAGCCATGCGGCGCGATTGATTGCCGACCAGAAGCTTCAGACCGAGCCGAAGCCCGGCCAGAAGATCATCAACGTTCCGTCGGCAAACGCGCCGGAATGCCTGCAGGCGATCACGGACCTCCAGCCGGGTGTGGTGCTGCTTGCCGGCTGCCGCCTGTTGTCCAGGCAGACGCTGGCGAAGATGCCTTGCCCGGTGCTCAACTATCATGCCGGCATCGCCCCGAAATATCGCGGCATGAATGGCGGCTACTGGGCCCTTGCCTCAGGCGACGCGCAGAACTTCGGCACGACCGTGCATCTGGTCGACGCCGGCGTCGACACCGGCGGCGTGCTGAAACAGGCGCGCGGCAGGCCCGAGCCGGGCGACACCATTTCGAGCTATGTGCTGCGTCAGGCGGCGTTCTCGCGCGACATCTGCGTCGAGGCGGTCAGCGACGCGCTGGCGGGGAAACTTGCCACGTCAGATCCGGATCTGCCTTCGAAACAATGGTACCATCCGACGATCTGGTTCTATCTTTGGACCGGCGTGACTAAGCGGGTCTGGTAGCCACATCACTCCCAAGAATTTCGCCTTTCCACTGCAGCAATCAATAGCGTCGCTTTTGAATGCGCGCGCGTCGTCCCATAACAAGCAGCCCCCATGCGCATGCGGCAATGCTCGATGCTTAGAGGAGTGAGAATTTCATGGCCGATCTGATCGTCGTGTACTGGCGCGACATCCCCGCCCAGGTCATCGTCAAGAAGGGCCGGCAGAACGCCAAGCGCGAGCTGCCGCTGCGTTTCACCGAGGCGATCGACATGTGCGCCATGCGCACCGGCGCCGGCGGCACCGATGATTATCTCGCCGAATGGCGCAAGGCCGATCCGGTTCCGGTCGGCGACGATCTCGAAGCCGAGGTCGAAAAGGCTTTTCAGGAGCTCGATGCGAAATATGACCGCGAGCGGCTGGTCGCTCTGGTCAAGGCGGGCGGGAAAGAACATGTCTGAGCCTCAACCGGCGGTTACCCAGGCCACTTTGGTCAAGAAGGCAGCGCCGAAGTCCGACTACAAGCCGGCCGACGTATCGCCGCAGCGGCGCGTGCAGCGCTCGTTCGCGGTGCGGCTGTGGTCGATCCGCCATTCACGCCTGCTCGAATGGTTCTATTCCCGCTTCGCCGACATGTTCCTGCTGCTGCATCCGCTGTGGAAGGGCCTCGGCTACGGCCGCGTCGAAGCCCCGATCAAATTCGTCGAAAAACGCGTCAAGGGTTTCATGTTCGACTGCCGCATGTGCGGGCAGTGCGTATTGTCCTCGACCGGCATGTCGTGCCCGATGAACTGCCCCAAGCAGTTGCGCAACGGCCCGTGCGGCGGCGTGCGCGCCAACGGCAATTGCGAGGTCGAGCCCGATATGCCCTGCGTCTGGGTCAAGGCCTGGGAAGGCTCGCAGAACATGGTGCATGGCGACAAGATCCTCGACGTGCAAAAGCCCGTCGACCAGTCGCTGCGCGAAACCTCCGCTTGGCTGCGGGTGACCGCACAGGCAGCCGCCGCGCGTGAAGCCGCCCAGGCACCTAAGACCGGAGCCTCGGCATGATCGCCCGCCAGCTCGACGAGAACCCCGCCGGCATCCACCTGCCGCTCGATCCCCTGCCCGGCCACTCTTCGCGCGGCCGGCTGGAGCGCGTGCTGCGGCGCGGCGAATTCGCGGTGACGACCGAGCTCAACCCGCCCGACAGCGCCGATCCGGAAGACGTCTACAACCGCGCGAAAATCTTCGACGGCTGGGTCGACGCCATCAATGCCGTCGATGCCTCCGGCGCCAACTGCCACATGTCCTCGGTCGGCATCTGCGCGCTGTTGACCCGCATGGGCTATGCCCCGATCATGCAGATCGCCTGTCGAGACAAGAACCGCATCGCCATCCAGGGCGACGTGCTGGGTGGTGCTGCGATGGGCGTCGCCAACATGTTGTGCCTCACCGGCGACGGTGTGCAAGCGGGCGACCAGCCCGGCGCCAAGCCGGTGTTCGACCTCGATTCCATGTCGCTGCTCGAGACCTGCCGCATCATGCGCGACAACGGCAAGTTCCTGTCTGGCCGTAAGCTGACGACGCCGCCGCAGATCTTCCTCGGCGCCGCCGTCAATCCGTTCGCGCCGCCCTTCGACTTCCGCCCCATCCATCTCGGCAAGAAGATCGCCGCCGGGGCGCAGTTCGTGCAGACGCAGTATTGCTTCGACGTGCCGATGTTCAAAACCTTCATGCAGAAGGCGCGCGATCTCGGCCACACCGAAAAGGTATTCATCCTGTGCGGCGTCGGCCCGCTGGCGTCGGCCAAGACGGCCAAATGGATCCGCAACAACGTACCGGGCATCCATATCCCCGACGCGATCATCAAGCGGCTGGAAGGGGCCCAGGACCAGAAAAAGGAAGGCAAGCAGCTCTGCATCGACATCATCAACGAGGTGAAGGAAATCCCCGGCATATCCGGCGTCCATGTGATGGCCTACCGCCAGGAGGAATATGTCGCCGAGATCGTCGATGAATCGGGTGTGCTCAAGGGCCGCCAGCCATGGAAGCGCGAAATCCGTCGCGACGACCAGATGGTCGCCGACCGGCTCGGCCACATACTGCACGACGAAATTACCGAAACCCAGGTGGATATGGTGAAGACCGCGCATTGACGGCGCCAACGGTCACCATTCGCTTGAACGAAATCAGATAACGATATAAAGAACTCTTTATATCACGACGGAGAGATTTCATGACCCGCACCATCGTCGCCTCGGCGACACGAGAAATCATCATCGGCTTCGACCAGCCCTTCTGCGTGATCGGCGAACGCATCAACCCGACCGGCCGCAAGAAGCTGGCCGCCGAGATGGTGGCCGGCAATTTCGAAACCGTCATTAAGGACGCGCTGGAACAGGCCGCCTGCGGCGCCACGATGCTCGACGTCAATGCCGGCGTCACCGCCGTCGACCCCAATGCCACCGAGCCGGCGCTTCTGGTGCAGACGCTGGAGATCGTGCAAGGCCTGGTCGACCTGCCGCTGTCGATCGACTCTTCGGTCACCGCCGCCATCGAAGCGGCGCTCAAGGTCGCCAAGGGTCGGCCGCTGGTCAATTCCGTCACCGGCGAGGAAGAGAAGCTCGAAGCCATCCTGCCGCTGGTCAAGAAGTACAACGTCCCGGTCGTCGCCATCTCCAATGACGAGACCGGCATCTCGATGGACCCGGACGTGCGCTTCGCCGTCGCCAAGAAGATCGTGCAGCGCTGTGCCGATTTCGGCATTCCGGCGCATGACGTCGTCGTCGATCCGCTGGTGATGCCGATCGGCGCGCTGGGCGATGCCGGCCGCCAGGTGTTCGCGCTGCTGCGTCGGCTCCGCGAAGAGCTCAAGGTCAACACCACCTGCGGCCTCTCCAACATCTCCTTCGGCCTGCCGCACCGCCACGGCATCAATGCCTCCTTCATCCCGATGGTGATCGGCGCCGGCATGACCTCGGCGATCATGAACCCGGTGCGCCCGCAGGAAATGGAAGCCGTGCGCGGCGCCAATGTGCTCAACGGCACCGACGAGAACTGCACCAACTGGATCAGGACCTACAAGGACTACAAGCCGGCCGAAGGCGGCCAGGCGGTCGCAGCGCCCACCGCGGTCAACGCTCCGGGCGAAGGCGGCGGCAATGGCGGCCGCCGGCGCGGCGGACGTGAAGCCCGCATGGCCAGGGGATAAGCGCGCAATCGTGAACTCGCCTGCCAACATCACCGATCCGCTCGTGCTGTTCATGCCGTCGGGCAAGCGCGGGCGGTTTCCGGTCGGCACGCCGGTGCTCGATGCCGCGCGCCAGCTCGGCGTCTATGTCGAGAGCGTGTGCGGCGGTCGCGCCACGTGCGGTCGCTGCCAGATCGAGGTGCAGGAAGGCAATTTCGCCAAGCACAAGATCACCTCCTCCAACGACCACATCTCGCCCAAGGGCGCCAAGGAAGAGCGCTATGAGCGCGTCCGCGGCCTGCCCGAACGGCGCCGCCTGTCCTGCTCGGCGCAGATCCTCGGTGACCTCGTCATCGACGTGCCGCAGGACACGGTCATCAACGCGCAGACCATCCGCAAGGACGCCGACACCAGGGTCATCGCCCGCGATTCGGCGATCCGCATGTGCTATGTCGAGATCGAAGAGCCCGACATGCACAAGCCGCTCGGCGATCTCGACCGCCTCAAGATCGCTTTGATGAAGGACTGGAACCTCAAGAGCCTGGACTTCGATTTCTATCTGCTGCCTCAGGTGCAGGGCATTTTGCGCAAGGGCAACTGGACTGCGACGGCCGCCATCCACAAGGATGCCGACTCGGAGACCGCGCGTGTCATCGCGCTATGGCCCGGCCTCAAGAACGAGGCCTATGGGCTCGCCTGCGATATCGGCTCGACCACGATTGCCATGCATCTCGTGTCGCTGCTGTCGGGCCGCGTCGCCGCCTCGTCGGGCACCTCCAATCCGCAGATCCGCTTCGGCGAGGATCTGATGAGCCGCGTCTCCTATGTGATGATGAACCCGGACGGCCGCGAGGGCATGACGGTCGCCGTGCGCGAGGCGGTGTCCGGCCTTGTCGACAAGGTCTGCGCCGAAGGCAATGTGCAGCGCGGCGACATCCTGGATTCTGTCTTCGTCGGCAATCCGATCATGCACCATCTGTTCCTCGGCATCGATCCGACCGAACTCGGTGGCGCGCCGTTTGCGCTCGCCGTCTCCGGCGCGGTGCGCATCAAGGCGTCGGATATCGGCCTGAAGCTCAATCAGGGCGCGCGTCTCTACATGCTACCCTGCATCGCCGGCCATGTCGGCGCCGACGCAGCCGCGGTGACGCTGTCGGAAGGCCCGCACCGCCAGGACGAGATGATGCTGATCGTCGATGTCGGCACCAATGCCGAAATCGTGCTCGGCAACAGGACACGCGTGGTGGCGGCCTCCTCGCCTACCGGCCCGGCCTTCGAGGGCGCGGAAATCTCCGGCGGCCAGCGCGCCGCGCCCGGCGCTATCGAGCGCGTGCGCATCGATCCCGACACGCTGGAGCCGAAATACCGCGTCATCGGCTCGGAACTGTGGTCCGACGAGCCGGGCTTCCTCGACAGCGTGCAGGCGACCGGCGTGACCGGCATCTGCGGCTCCGGCATCATCGAAGTGGTCGCCGAGATGTATCTCGCCGGCATCATCTCCGAGGACGGCGTCCTCGACGGGTCGCTGAGTGCGCGCTCGCCGCGTGTCGTTGCCAATGGCCGCACCTTCTCCTACGTGCTGAAGGAAGGCGAACCCAAGATCACCATCACCCAGACCGACGTGCGCGCCATCCAGCTTGCCAAGGCGGCACTCTATGCCGGCACCAAGCTGTTGATGGAAAAGCAGAACGCCGACCATGTCGACCGCATCCATTTCGCCGGCGCCTTCGGCTCCTTCATCGATCCGAAATACGCCATGGTGCTGGGCCTGATTCCCGATTGCGACCTCGACAAGGTCTCGGCCGTCGGCAACGCCGCCGGCGCCGGTGCGCGCATGGCATTGCTCAATCGCGGCTATCGCCGCGAGATCGAGGAAACGGTGAGCCGCATCGAGAAGATCGAGACCGCGCTGGAGCCGAAATTCCAGGAGCATTTCGTCTACGCCATGGCGCTCCCGAACAAGGTCGACCCGTTCCCGAAACTGTCGGCGGCGGTCAAACTGCCGCCCAGGAAAACCGTCAGCGAGGACGGCATTGCCGGCGACGCCACGCCGCGCCGGCGTTCGCGCGAAGGCCACGCGGCCCGGCGCGGCCGGGAATAAGCCGGCTGCCTGCAGCCGGCAGGCCCGCGCAATTTCATTTGTATGCGAATGTTTCCAGATCAGCAGGATCTGAAACAACCCCCCCGTTTTCGCGAAATCCCTCCGATACATGCACGGCGCATTTAACCGGGCATCGAACGGCAGCCAGGAAATGTTCCGGCCGCCGCAACCCTGGAGGAACCAGCATGTCGATGTTCGATAGCTTCGGCCGCTATGGCGCGGCCCTCAAGCATGCGCATAACAGGAACAAGGCGATCCGGGCCCTGAACAGCCTGCCTTCCGAAATCCAGAAGGACATTGGCTGGCCGGTGTCGCCGCGCAATGATCCGCAGGCCACCCTGTCGGCTCTGCTCCTGGGTTCGGCGCGCTGATGACCTTCGCCGACAAATGCAAATTGCTCGGCACCCGCCGGGGCCGTTCCGCGGCCTCGGCGGCCAGCAACAACAAGCTGCGCGCCGCGCTGCTGCCGCGGCGCTGAGCCTTGCCGCGGATCGCCGGCAGGATCACACCACCGTGTTGTTCCCGGCGCAAATCTTGACATTTTTCGCGCAGATACGATCTTCGGAAGAGTAGGGGATTTCTCTTAGTCGGCTCCGGCCGAAGTTCGCGTATCCGCATGCCCAGTTTCAAAAGCCACGTCGTTTCCTTTGTCCTCAGGCATAGCCGCAAAAAGGCTTTTTCCAGCCCGGAAAACCTGCAGCGCTGGATCGCCTATGCGCGCAAGACCGAGGACTATCATCCGCCGGCGTCGCTGCGCCACCGCCTCGACATTGCCGAACGCAGCGTCAATGGCTTCCCCGTCTATGACATCGCGCCCAAGGCTGGCGAGCACAAGCGGATCCTCTATCTGCATGGCGGCGCCTATGTCTTCCAGATCACCTCCTATCATTGGGGGCTGATCGCCGAGATGGCCGAGCGGCTGGGCTATGGCATCACCGTGCCGATCTACCCCATCGCGCCCGAACACGATTTCCACGCCATGTTCGGCATGGTGAGCGAAGTTTACCGCCAGATGCTCGACGAGACGGAAGAAGACATCGTCTTCATGGGCGATTCCGCCGGCGGCAACATGGCCGTGGTGCTGACCATGATGGCCGCGGAACATGGCCTTGCTCTCCCGTCACGCCATGTGCTGATCTCACCCGGGCTCGACATGTCGCTCTCCAACCCCGAAGTGTTCGAGGCCGAGCGCAATGATCCCTGGCTCGGCATTTCGGGGGGGATGGAGGCCGTCCGGCTCTATAGCGCCGGCTTTGATCGCAGCGATTGGCATATCAGCCCGCTTTACGGCGACCTCTCGGTCTTGCCGAAAACGCTGCTCCTGACCGGCTCGCACGACCTGCTCAGCCCCGACAATTTGATTTTCGCCGAGAAGGCACGTGCCGCCGGCGTCGACGTCGAGGTCGTCTACGAGGAAGGCATGTTCCACGTCTGGCCGCTGATCGAGATGCCCGAAGCGCGGCGGGCGCGCGAACGTATCGTCGCTTTTCTAAACAGCGACAGAACCACCGGTCAGGGCAAGAGCGAAGCGATCACCTGGTCAGTCAAAGCTTCATCAAGCAATCCATTCAAGACCGGATTGGCCAGCACGTAGATCGCTTCCAGTATTTCTTCATCTCGTTCTGGCTGGTAGTCGATGTCTTCCCTGCATTCGATCAGGTCCGCCCATGCCTCCACGTCCGCGGCAGTGAGTTCTCCTGCCTGGAACCGTCGGAGCACACTCAAAATATGATCGGTGGTCAGGACGACCTCTGGCGTCTCGGACCAACCCACGTCGCCTACGATTGCGACCAGAACATCAATCGGCTTGCCGAACGTGATAAGATCGCTAAGCACTGAATCACGGTTCATGTCCTGGCTCGTCAGAACTTGCCGGTTTCCCTGAACACTTCGAAAGTCGCTCGGATGTGGTCGGCGACGGCCTTCACCGGGGCGCTGGCATCCGGTGCCACCACCATGGCGAGATTGTAGGTGCCGATATCGGGCATGCCGTCCTTCGGGCAGAGCTCGACCATGTCGTTGCCGAGGAAGGATTTCGGCAGCGGCGCCACCGCCAGGTCGGACATGATGGCGGCGCGCTGGCCGGCCGTGTGCGCGCTCATATAGGCGATGCGATAGTTGCGGCCCTCGCGGCCGAGCGCCTCGAGCGCCCCTGCCCGCCAGGCGCAGCCCTCCTCCCACAGCGAAACCGGCAGTGGCTCGCGCAGATGCGCGCAGCCGCCCTTGGCACCGGCCCAGACGATCGGTTCGGTGAGCAGGACCTCGGCGCCGAGCGCACTGGTCTTGTAGGAGTTGGTGAGCAGCGTGATGTCGAGCGCGCGGTCATCCATGCGCCGGCGCAAATTGACGCTCTGGTCGATGGTCACGTCGACCGCGATCGACGGATGCGACTGCGCGAAACGCTTCAGAACATGTGGCAGCACGCGCTCGCCATAATCGTCCGGCGATCCCAGCCGCACCACGCCGACAATGTCTGGGATGATGAACTTCGACACTATCTCGCGGTTGATCGACAGCAGCCGGCGCGCATAGCCGAGCAGCATCTCGCCATCCGTGGTCAGCGTCACCGAACGCGCGTCGCGCGCGAATACGGAGCGGCCGAGGATGTCCTCGAGCTTCTTGATCTGCATGGAGACGGCCGACGGCGTGCGGAACACCGCATTGGCGGCCGTGGTGAAGCTGCCCGTCTCGGCAATAGCCACGAACGTGCGCAGGACATCGAGATCGAGCAGCGGCAGTGGATGATTGAGTGGGGCGTTCATCGGGATCGACCTTCAATTTTTCTGATGTGAACGATCATTCCATTTCGTTTGATTGAACATCACTTTGGGAGGATAGTCAACTCCATCGAAGCAGCAGGCATCGAAAGCGGTCACGAAACGACCACCACGCAGACCTGCAATCGACATGAAATGAAGTTGAAACATGCCGGCCCGTCCGGCCCCCAACATGAAGGAGAATGAAATGTCCATCCTGTCATCCATTGGTCGCTACGCGACCGAATTCAGCGCAGCCCGCGCCCGCTACCAGACCGAACGCGCAATCCATTCGCTGCCGATCGAACTGCAGAAGGACATCGGCTGGCCCGAAGCCGCCGATACCAGAACCGGTTCGCGCCTCGGTGTCGGATCCTGGGCTGGAGCAAAGTAAATCGTGTGTATCAAAGTCTGAAGGCCTGCCGCGCAGATCCGGCAGGCCTTTTTATTTGCATTCAAACGATTTCTGCAGCCATGTCGCCGTTGCATGACGCATATGAGCCGCTTGCATAACAGCCCAGTTTTCGAATTAACGCATTGTAAGTAATCGTAAATTCTGGGCAGTTTGCCCAACAATGTCGCAATCCGTGTCGCTTTTCATATCAAGTGCTTCGCATTTGCGATTTAGTTTTTGCTCACACAAGCCTATATCACCGCCAGCAAACGAGCTGCCCCACTCCATCAAGCGAAGGCGACCCGTCTGAGCAACCGAATGGAGATGAACATGAAGCTTTTTGCCCGCCTCTTCGCCCGCCGCGAGATGAACCTGACGACCGCTCTCGAGCGCCAGCGCCTTGCCAAGACCATGCCTGGCCAGACCGGCGCCATGAATGCGGCGCGCCTCGGCTTCGTCGCCTGAGATACCGACTTCAAGCGCAGCGGTCCCTGCCGCTGCTTCGAGGTTGACGCCGCTTCGGTCTTGCCGGGGCGGCGTTCTATTTCGGCCAGTCGGTTCGGCAATTGCCCGATCCGCTGGCACGGCCTGCCTGTCGCGCAAGACAATTGCCCATTTGCGACCCATGTCGCAAATTTAGTTGCCGCGAAGCCTTCTACCCGATTGACAGGAATGGTTTTTCCTGATGACGCTATGCTGTTCGCGACATCCTGTTCGCGTCATGGCCGCGTGAGGTTTCCCGTGAATGCCGTAAAGCATCCGATCAGAAGATCGTTTGTATTCTTCCTTGTTCCCGATTTCACCATGATCGCCTTTGCGACGGCGCTCGACCCGCTGCGGTCGGCCAACCGGATGCTTGGCTACGAGGCCTATCGCTGGCGCCTGGCCAGTATCGACGGCAAGCCGGTGCGCGCCTCGAACGGCGTCGAATGCGCCGTCAACACCTCGCTTGAGGAAGAGCGCAAGAAGATGGCCGGGCCGGACCGGCCCAACATGGCCATCGTCTGCAGCGGCACCAATGTCGAGCGCTATCAGAACAAGTCGGCCTTTGCCTGGCTGCGCGAGGAGTACAATCGCGGCGTCGCCGTCGGTGGGCTCTGCACCGGCGCGTACATCCTGGCCGCCGCCGGGCTGCTGTCGAACAAGCGCTGCGCCATCCATTGGGAGAACCTGCCCGGCTTTTCCGAGGCCTTCCCCAAGGCCAACGTCTTTGCCGACCTTTTCGAGATCGACCAGAACATCTACACCTGCGCCGGTGGCACCGCCGCCCTCGACATGATGCTGAAGCTGATCGGCGACGACTTCGACGAAAGTCTCGTCAACCGGGTGTGCGAGCAGGTGCTGACCGACCGCGTGCGCAGCCCGACCGACCGCCAGCGCCTGCCGCTGCGCGCCCGCCTCGGCGTGCAGAACTCCAAGGTGCTGACCATCATCGAACTGATGGAAGCAAACCTGTCCGAGCCGCTGTCGCTAATCGAGATCGCCGACCATGTCGACCTGTCGCGCCGGCAGATCGAGCGCCTGTTCCGCACCGAAATGGGCCGTTCGCCGGCCCGCTACTATCTGGAGATCCGCCTCGACCGAGCCCGCCACCTGTTGATCCAGTCGTCGCTGCCGGTGGTCGAAGTCGCGGTCGCATGCGGCTTCGTGTCGGCGTCGCACTTCTCCAAATGCTACCGCGAACTCTATGCCCGCTCGCCGCAACAGGAGCGCGTCGACCGCAAGCAATTGCTGGCGGCCTAGAGCACTGCTCTAGCCCTGTCAGACCTTGGTCAATTCAGGTGCAGCGGCCTGCCTCAATACCGGTCGTCGCAATAACACTCGGCGGACGAGATGCGGTCGTTCCAGCCGCTGCCACCGAAATCGCGGACCCGGCGATTGAGCTCGATCGACTCGCCCCGCATCCTCGAATGCTCATAGGCGACGAACGTGCAGCCGCGGCGCACGATCACCGACGATGCGCGGTCGTTCCAAAACTGGCCGCCGCGAAAACTCACCGAGTCATTGGACCCCATCTCAATCGCGCGGCCGCGAAAATTTGCATGCTCGAACATGACGCAGCCGGTCTCACCCTCATATTGGGCGCTGGCGGTGCCGGCACAAAGCACCGAGGCAATAGCCGTCAGGATGACAAGTTTCTTCATAAGCATTCTTCTCCTCAACCGCATTTGCCGCAAGCCGCTTGATCTCGCCCGGCGCATGCGAGTTTGCCATTGCGCAGGCCAAACAGGCAACCCACCGCATCAGCCAAGAACGGAAACATGCGCAGATTGAGCGTATCCGCTCTGCGCGCTCTATCTCTTTGTTTTGACGCAATTCCGGACGGAAAACCGTTTCACACTTTTCCTGGAATTGCTCTATCGGGCGTCGAACATCCAGCTGCGGTCGCGCCACATCTTCTCACCCACCTGGCAATCGGCGACTTGTATGTCCTGCACCAAGACAACAGGCGGATGATCAGCCTCTTCCGCCCATTGCGGCGAGGCCGGGCCGGCAAGTTCCAGCACCAGCTTGCGGCGGATCGCTTCGGGAAACTGCGTCCAGTCATTAACCGGGATCATGAAAGCGCCAGGGCCGCCGATGACACAATCGCTGTAATAGCGATCGAGATTGTTGACGTCATAGGCACCGCTGAAGCCGCCTCGCGTCATCAGCGGCAGCCCGTTGATGGTGATGCCTTGCCTGACCACCTGGTCGCGGATGAAATTGACCGGCGCGCCCTGATTGTTGGGACCGTCACCGGAAATGTCGATGACGCGCTTGACGCCCTGGAAGCCGCTTTCCGCGAAAAGGTCGCTGCCGAACTGCAGCGCGCCGGAAATCGATGTACGCCGTGCGCTGCCCGGCGGATGAGCGGAAAGCTGCGCGGCCACCCGCTCGGCGTCAGCACGACTGGCGATCACCGTCCATGGCACGACGACCTGCTGCCAGGTGGCGCCGGCCCATTCGACATAGGTGACGGCGATCTTGCCATAGGCGCCGTCGGCAATGGCCTTCAGAACACTGTCATGCGTCAACGCCGCCGAATAGCCGTGGCGCTGGATTTCGAGTTCGTCCGGCGACATCGACAGCGAAACATCGACGGCCAGCACAAGCTCGATGTCGACGGGTTCCGCTGCGAGGGTTCGCGAGGTCAGGCTGAGCAACAGCGCCAATGCGGCGGCGCTAGGGAGAAAATACCCTGCATGACCAGAAGCGGACATGACGCAACGGTAAGCGAGAATCGTTGCGCTACAAAGCGAAAACGCCCGACCGAGGCTCGGTCTTGCCCAGGTAACTGCCCCTTCTCCCGATGAGAACCCGCTGGAAGCCCCTACTTCGCGACGTTCTTCTGTCCGGCCGCGCGCGCAACCTTGAACGTAGTGACGGGAACGGAATCCGGCTGCGGCGCGGCATCCTGCGGGACAGCCGCTTTCGCAGTCGCGACCCCGTTGGGAGTAACGATTTCGGCGATCCGGCGGCTCACACGCGGGATGCGGTCAGCGACGACACCGCTTGCGCCCAGAACGGCGCTCCCAATCCAACCAGAAGCCCGCCGACCAGCAGCCAGAAGGCGTTCGCGATCGAGGGCAAGGTCCAGTTGGTGCCGAAGGCGCCAAATGAACAATCCACGGTGACGGCACCCAAAGCGCAGGACTTCAATGCGGGATTGACTTCCCAACCCACCGGCGCGCCGAGGGTCCTTAGCTCCTTGGTCTGGTTTTCAGCTTCCGTCAGTTTTTCCTGCAGCGCGGCAATCGCGCCTTTCAGGTCTTCCGTGCTTCCGGCGCCGGTCTCCGGCTTGGCCGCGGCAGCGGTGTTCAACTTCTCCATCAGCACGGCGTATTGGGCGTGAACGTCCGCGGCCTTTTCGGCAACGGTCCCGGCGATTTCAGGATTCTTGAGAAAAGCGACGGCAAGCTTGTTAGGGTGAACGTAGAATGTCCAGGCCACGAAGAACGCGACGCAGACCGAAAACAGGCGCGCCCGGCTTTCGAAATACAGGCTGACTTCCTTGCCGAATGCCTCGTATTTCTGCGAAACATCCATGACCACTTCGTCGGTCAGAACGTCGGCTGCGCCTACGAGCCGGCTGGAGGCGAGCTTTTGCGTAAACACCTCCACCGGAATGTCGGTGACCACGGCCCAATCGACAAACCAGCGCAGAAATCCGCTGATCCATCCGGTTGATGGATCGCCCTTCTCGGTGGTCGCCCGGTTTTCCATGATCAGCGCGGCGAATTGCTGCGGTGTCAGCAACTCCTTCGCATCCCCCTCCGACTTAGTAAGCTTTGGCAAGATGACGCGCGAATAGAGATTTCCGAGCATGAGCTGCATGCCCTTGGCTCGCAGCCCAAAGATGCGATGGATCATTTCCACCAGTGTCGACACGACGATCGCAAACATAAGCATCGTCGTGGCGAACGCCAGCAACGCGGTTAGCCACTGCATGATTGTACCCCCCCGGGCAAAATATCCGCAGCTCCAGAAGAGCGGGTCAATGTAAAATAATACTCTTTATTTTAGAGAAAACAACGGGCCGCAAGTCGAGCAGCAAATTCGACATGGGTCTTCCGGCGGGAGCATCGTGCAAAAGCAAAAGATGGCGCCTGGCCGGGCTCCTGCATTGTCATTCCTTGCTCGTCTGGGCCTGCCTTGGAAAGGTCGAGACCATCAGCTGCGCGGCTTGAGGTTCTCCGGGTCATAGAGCGGCTTGTAGCCGACGGAAACGACCTCGACCGGATAGGTCTCGCCGAAATACTCGACCTTGAGCTTGCGGCCTTCCTGGCAATACGCCCACGGCAAATAGGCGAGCGCGATGTTCTTGCCGATCGTTGGGCCATAGGCGATCGACGTGGTGAAGGACCGGCGGCCCAGCTCGTCGACGAGCGTTTCGCCCGTGTCCGGGTCCATCACTGGCATGGTCCCCACGGGATAGCGGGCCACGCCCTTCGAGTCCTTGTTATCGGTCATGACCAGCGTGCAGAGCACGGCAGGCTGGTGCTCGCGAGCGCGATACTCCACGTGCTTGGTCTTGCCGCAGAAATCATTCTCCTTGACCTTCGGGCGCGCGAGGTCGGCTTCCAGCAGATTGTACTCGGTCAGCAGATCGGCGTTCTGCAGCCGCAGGCTCTTTTCCATGCGGCGCGTGTTGGCATAGGTCTCGACGCCGAAAGGCATCACGCCGGTCGAGCGCAGCGCGTCCCAGACGGCAAGCCCGTCCTCGTAGCGCATATGCAGCTCCCAGCCCTGCTCGCCGACATAGGAGATGCGGAAGGCGGTGACATCCTTGCCGCCGATCCTGACCGGCTTGATCGCCGCGAACGGGAAGTTTTCGAGCGAGAGCCCGTCCGGATTCTCGACCACCTTCTGCAGGGTCGTCCGCGCATTCGGGCCCCAGATGCCTATGGTGACGAATTTTTCCGTCACGTCGGTGATGGTAACATCAAAGCCCTTATCCTGCGCGGTGCGGCGCATATACTGGAAGTCGCGTGGGCCGGCATCGGCGCCGTCGATCACCCGGCAGCGATCGGCCATGCGGATCACCGTGAAGTCGGCGCGCACCATGCCTTCCTCGTCGAGGAAATGGGTGTAGATGCCTTTGCCGATGTTGTTGTCGCCGCCGACCTTGGCCGCGCACAACCACTCAAGCAGCGCGACATGGTCTGGACCTTCGACGTCGTACATGGAGAAATGCGACAGGTTGACGATACCGCAATCCTCGCTCATGGCGAGATGCTCGGCATTGGAGACGCGCCAGAAATGGCGGTTGTCCCACTCATCCTCACGAACCGGAACGCGGTTGCCGTATTTCTCGAGGAGATGCTCGTTGGCGGCGTAGCCGTGGGCGCGCTCCCAGCCGCCAAGCTCCATGAAGTAGCCGCCGAGTTCCTTCTCGCGCTCCCAGAAGGGCGAACGGCGGATGTTGCGGCCCTTGGAGAAGGGCTCGCGCGGATGCACCGCCGGATTGTAGACCTTCATCGCCGTTTCGGTGCAACGATCCCAGATGAACTGCTCTGTCGTCTGGTGCGGATAGAAGCGCGAATAGTCGATGGCATGATGGTCGATCGCCGTGCGGCCGTCGGTCATCCAGTCGGCGATCAGCTTGCCCATGCCGGGGCCGTCCTTGACCCAGATGGCGACGGCATACCAGAGACCCCTCACCTTCTGGCTTTCGCCCATCGACGGGCCGCCATCGGTCGTCACCTGAAGCAGGCCGTTGAAGGAATGGCTCTCATTGTAGCCGAGTTCGCCGAGGATCGGCGTCAGTTCCATGGCGCGTTCGAGCGGCGCCAGGATCTGCTCCATGTCGAGGTCGCGCTGCGACGGCGACAGCCGCGCCTGGTCCTTTTCCAAAAGGTCGCGCGGATGGCAAAGGCGCGGATTGTTCTCTTCGTAATAGCCCCACTCGATCTGCCCGCCTTCGGCGGTCTTGGGGTCGCCGGTATCGCGCATATAGGCCGAGTTGCCCTGGTCGCGTAGCAGCGGCCAGCCGATCTCCTTACCGGTGCCGGCAAATTCCGTGTACGGGCCGAAGAAGGTCAGCGGATGATCAATCGGCATCACCGGCAGGTCTTCGCCCACCATTTCGGCGGTCAACCGGCCCCATATGCCCGTGCAGACCACGACGTAGTCGGCCATGATCGTGCCGCGGTCGGTCACCACGCCCTTGATGCGGCCGTTCTCGACGATGAGCGACCTGGCCGAGGTGTTGGCGAATGCCTTGAGCTTGCCGGACGCTTCCGCCTGGTCGACCAGCTTGCCGGCCACCGTCTGCGAGCGCGGGATGACCAGACCGGCATCGGGATCCCACAGGCCGCCCTGCACCATCTCTTCCTCGATCAGCGGGAATTTCTGCTTGATCTCGGCCGGCTCGATCAGCCGGGCGCGGGTGCCGAAGGCCTTGGCCGAGGCAATCTTGCGCTTGATCTCGGCCATGCGGCCATCGTCACCGACGCGAGCGACCTCGAGACCGCCGATGCGGGCGTAATGGCCCATCTTCTCGTAGAAATCGATCGAGTAGAGCGTCGTCCAGCAAGACAGGAAATCATGGCTGGTCGTGTAGCAGAAGTCGGAGGCGTGCGCCGTCGAACCGATGTCGGTCGGGATGCCGGATTTGTCGATGCCGACAATATCGCTCCAGCCGCGCTCGATCAGGTGATGGGCGACCGACGCGCCCACGATCCCACCCAGCCCGACGATGACGACCTTCGCCTTTTCCGGAAACCCTGCCATTGCCCGCGACTCCAAGATGACATGCGGGCGCGCCGGCGCCCGTTCGATTGGCGCACAATATGCAGAGGACGGCGGTTGAGCTACCGCCTGTTTGCGACACGCCGCAGGTACGGCGCGACCCTGCCCACAAGCTCGCTGTCAGAGGACAGTCTGGAACGGTCTGCCGCCTCAGAAGCGCGCCTTCAGCGCCGCCTTGGCCAGGAACTTCGTGCCGTGCAGCGAGGGTCAGCGATCGAGAAGCCCAGCGGGCCTCGAACCTATGGCTTGTCTCCGGGAATTGCGTGCAGCGCAGCGCGGCGAGGATTCGCCGATGCCCACAATGCCATCAGCGGGCCGGCAAGCAGCAGATAGGGTGGCAGCAGATTGGGAAAATAGATACGCGTGTCGTGGATCGGGAACACCGCGAACTTCGCCAGCACGCCGAGCACCAGTGCCGCGAGCAGGATGCCGGCGCGACGGTCGAGCCGGAAACCGGCGCAGCCCAACCCATACCATCCGGCCAGGGCCAGCACCGAGACACCGACCCAGCTGTTCATGTCGACGGCGCGAAGCAGTGAAACGGCGAACGCCCTGAGATAGGCGGCAAGCGAAAATGGCGGCTCGAACCCGTCCATATTGTAGTGCTGCTCGATGCTGGAGAACCACAAATGCGGCCACCAGCCGGGATGATGAGCCCAGTGCGAGATGGCGAAGTAGGCGACGAAGGACGCGGCAAAGCCGGCGAACGCGCCCCACGCCCTCTGCCGGAACGCGATCAGCATCACGGCGAAGATGGCAAGGAAAACAATATTGTCCGGCCGCGCCATGAAGGCGAGGAAGAGCAGGATCGCGGTTGCCGCCTCGCGTCCCCGCACATAGGCAAGCAGCCCGCCGAGGAACAGCGCCGAGCACAGCAGGTCCGGCGTCGATGCCCGCGCCGCGTCGCCGAATTCGGCCATGATCAGCACCGCACCGACCACCGGCGCCAGCGCCAGCGCGCCCTCAGCGCGCAACCAGAGCAGCACAATAGTGCCAAACAATAGCACCGAGAATACCTGTAGCGCCCGCATAGCCTCGACCGGCGACATGACCGAGCTCATGGTCGATAGTATTTCGGCATAGAGGAACTTGATCCGGTACATGCCGAGCAGCGAATGGAAATCGGCGGCGTTCTCCGCCATGTGGCTGCGGTAACCGCCGCCATCATCGATCAGCATCTTGTAGTCGGCCGCCGAGACACCGGCCTTGACCGTGCTGTAGGCATAGTCGTGCAAGGCCTGCGGGTCGGGATAGTTGCCTTCCTCTGCGATCGCCAGATAGGGCAGCATGTCCCAGTTGGCGTCGGGCATGATCCACGCCATCATCGCTGTCAGCAGGATGTAAAGCGAAAAGGCAACGGCCCCGATCGGTGCTGCGAACCGCGCATAGGTCCCCTCGCCCCACGCCAGGCCGGCTTCGGTGAGCCGGTCGAGCGGGTTGTTCGGAACGGGCGACTTGGTCAGCATTGTCGAACTCAGCGAACCTGGCTTTTGACGAAATCCTTCACGATCGACACGATACCGCGCGACAGCAGGCTGTCGAAAGCATCGACGAAACGATCGACATGCTCGCGCTGGCAGATCAGCGGCGGCTCGAGACGGATGACATTGCGGTTGTATTCGGTGAAGGCGACGAGCACGTCGTAGTCGCGCAGCAGCAGCGCACCGACGAAGCCGGACAGCGAACCCTTCAGCTTGTCGTCGAGCACGCTGACGATAGGCCTGAGGACCATCGGCAAGGTCTGCGAGAAGTCGTGGAACTCGAGCCCGACCATGAGGCCCTTGCCGCGCACGTCCTTGATGATCTTCGGATATTTCTCGTTCAGCGCCTGCAGCCGCTGCAGCAGGTAGTCGCCGGTGGCGGCGGCATTGTCGATCAGCCCCTCGTCATAGAGCACATTGAGCGCCTCGATCGAGGTGACGCAGGCCTCACCCATGCCGCCGAAGGTGGCCATGGCATGGATCATCGCCGTCTTCGGCGTGCCATAGGCCTTCATGTAGATTTCGCGCCGGGCAATCATGGCGCCGACCGCCGCCTTGCCGCCGCCGAGCGACTTGGCCAGCGCCGTCACGTCAGGAACGACGCCATAATGCTCGAAGGCATAGAAGCGCCCTGAGCGGCCATAACCGCACTGCACTTCGTCGGCGACCCACAGCACGCCATACTGGTCGCACAGCGCGCGCAGCTTCTGCCAGTATTCGGCCGGCGCCTGGATGATGCCGCCGCCGCCTTGGATGGTTTCGAGCACGATGACACCGATCTCGGGATCGTTGCGGAACGCACGCTCGACCGCCTCGATGTCGGCAAAGGGGATGCGGACCGTATTGTCCGCCATCTTGAACTCGGCGCGGTAGAGCTGGCCGTCGGTGATGCCCAGCACCCCCTTGGTCTTGCCGTGAAAGGAGTTCTCGGCATAGACGACCTTCGGCCGCTTCGGGCCGGCGGCGCGCTCGGCGAGCTTCACCGCCGCTTCCATCGCTTCCGAGCCGGAAGAGCCGAGGAACACCATGTCGAGGTCGCCGGGCGAGCATTTGGCGATGTTGTGCGCCAGCGCCGCCGCATATTGCGACATGAACGCGATGGCGATTTCCTGGCGCTTTTCCTCCTGGAACTTGCGGCGCGCTTCGAGGATGCGCGGATGGTTGTGGCCGAAGGCCAGTGAACCGAAGCCGCCGAAGAAATCGAGGATCTTGCGACCGTTCTGGTCGATGTAGAACATGCCTTCGGCACGCTCGATCTTGATCTTGTGGAAGCCGAGCAGCTTCATGAAATGCAGCTGGCCCGGATTGAGATGCGCCTTGAACAGGTCGGTCATCCGCGCCACGTCCATCGTCTTTGCCTGCTCGACGCTGATCAGGTCGGGCTTGGCGATGGTGGCGGGTGACAGCGACGGCGCGTCGACCATGGTGCGCGCGTTCGTGTGCTCGGGTTTGGCCATGACGGTCATCTCAAAAATCCTCTGTTCGGCGGAGCCCGTTATTCGGCAGGCACATGTTTGGCGGCGACGGCGTGGCCGTCCTTCTTGGCGCGGTATTCGCTGTAGGCGGCGATCAGCATGTCCTCGTCGCGATATTGCGGCACCCAGCCGAGCTGGCGCCCGGCCTTGGACACGTCGAGCACGCACTCCTCGTCGGCAATCAGGTACTGTTCAGGATCCATGATCGGCAGGTTCATGAGGTCGAGCAGGTCGAGCGTGCGCTTGACGGCCCAGCCTGGTGTCGGGATCAGCAGCGATTTCGACCCAGCATGCTTGATCAGGTCGCCGAGCAGCTTCTTGACCGGAGGCGGGTTGAGCGAGCCCAGATTGTAGGCCTCGTTCGGCACGCCGGCCTTCCAGGCGGCGCGCGCCGCTTCGGCGCAATCGAACACCGATATGAACTGATAGGGGTTCCTGCCCGAGCCGATCATCGGCACCGGAAAATTCCAGTCGATCAGCTTGAACAGTTTCTCCAGGATGCCGAGGCGGCCGGGGCCGATGATCAGGCGCGGCCTGAACAGCGAGATCGACATGCCGCGCTTGCGCCATTCGGCCGCCAGTTTCTCGGTCTTCTGCTTCGACCAGCCATATTCACCGAGCGGCGCGACCGGGTGCTCCTCGGTCATCGGCATCGTCACCGTATGGCCGTAGATCATGTCGGTCGTGTAGTGGACCAGCTTCGAGGCGCCGGCCTTGTCCATCGCCTGCATGACGTGTTCGGTGCCGTGGAAATTCACCGGGAAGAAGAAATCGTGCCGCTTGGCGCGCACCTGGATCGGCGACAACATTTTCGCCGAGAGGTTGTAGACAATGTCGTCGCCCTTGAGCCCAACCGCGGCGACCGAGGCCGGATCGGTCACGTCGCATTTGACGAAGCGGACCGGGCGGTAGTGCGGCAGGTCGCTCTTGACGATGTCGGCGACGACCACCTCCTCGCCGTCGGCCACGAGCTTGGGAGCAAGATGACGGCCGACGAAACCGTCGCCGCCGAAAATCACATGTCTCATCGAACGATCTCGCTGTGAATCTTGTCGGACGAAAGGGAAGCCGTTTCCTCCTCATGCCCTCGACCACTCTGCGCGATCAGCACCGTGCCGACGCAGATGCAGGCAATGCCGGCGATGCGCCAACTGTTGAGGTCTTCGCGGAAGACGAAATAGGCGAAGATCGCGACCGCGACATAGGCAAGGCTGAGGAACGGATAGGCGAAGCTGAGCTCGACCTTGGACAGCACATAGAGGTGCGAGGCCATCGAGATGACGAAGGTGCACAGCCCAAAGAACACCCAAGGGCTGAAGACGATCTGCAGCAGCTTCAAAAGCGGATTGGTGCCTTCGAACGAAATCGGCCCGAGCGACATCATGCCTTGCTTCAGCATCAGCTGCGCCGCGGCATTGGTCATGACTGTAAAGAGAATGAAGACGATGTATTTCATAGTTGCCACCCGCCCAGCAGCGGTCCTACTACAAACCTGCAAAGATTTCGTGAAGTCACAAGAAAGTTTGAGTAAATCTTGGTATTTACGTTTCATTTGCCAAGATTTATTCAAGTTCTATCTATTCCGCAGCCTCGACCGTTCCTCGCCGCACATCCAGTTTCTTCGCCGTCCGCGCCCAGAAGTCAGACATGAAGGCAGGGTCGCGGAGCGCTTCCAGCCGCTGCCATTCCGGAAAAGATGCCGCGAACGTTTCGGCGCTCATGCGGGCGTCCTTGTAAGGATTGACCGCGCCACCCGCATCGACGGTGATACGGTCGAGTTCCCTGAGCAACGCCAGCGTCTTTTCACCCCGGTTGGGGAAATCCAGCGTCAGCGTGCAGCCCGGTCGAGGGAACGACAGCAGCGCCGGCGAGCGGACAGTGCCGAAGCGCTTGAGCACGGTGAGGAACGACCCCTGCCCGGCCCGTCTCGCCGCCTCCAGCAGCGCCGGCACGGCACGGCGGGCAGCGTCTTCCGGCACCACGCTCTGGTGCTGGAACAGCCCCTTCGGACCATAAAGCCGGTTCCAGTCTCCGACGCCGTCGAGCGGAAAGAAAAAGCCCTGGTAGCCGACCTGGCGCGGCGCCGGCGAGCGGCCCTTCTTCCAGCGATAGGCGGCGTTGAAGGCGGTCAGGAACGGCCGGTTGAGAACATTGAACGGCGGCTGCAACGGCACCGAAAGGCGCCCGCCGGCGCGAGAGGCCTTGTGGGAGCCATGCTCGGCATGGTTGCCGGTGAGCAAAAGGCCGCGCCCGCGGCCATGGCCGGCGGCAAGCTGGTCGATCCAGGCAACGGCATATTCATTGGCCTGGTCGGCGGCTTCCGCCAGGTCGAAGAACTCGCCGAGATCGCGAAACGGCGTCGCCTTCTCGACGATATCGAGCGAAGGTACCCGCATCAGCCGGATCGAGGCCGACAGGATCAGGCCGGTCAGCCCCATGCCGCCGATCGTCGCCCGGAATAGCCTTGCATTGCTTGCATCCGAGCAGCGGTAGCTGCGCCCGTCCGACCGCAGCAGCGTGAAGGAAACGACATGGCAGCCGAACGTGCCGCGCCGATGGTGGTTCTTGCCATGAACGTCATTGGCAATCGCCCCGCCGAGCGTCACGAACTGCGTGCCGGGAACCACTGCCGGAAAGAAGCCGCAGGGCGCGGCATGGGCGATGATGTCGGACAAAAGCATGCCGGCATCCGCATCGAGCACACCGGTCTCGACATTGAAGGCGCGGATGCGGTTCAGCGGCCGCATGTCGGCGACCGAGCCCGCCTCGTTCTGGCAGGAATCGCCATAGGAACGGCCATTGCCATAGCCGAGCAGCGAGCCGTTCTTCGCCGCGCGGCCCTTGAGCAGCGCGATGGCGTCATTAGCCGCAATCACGCGCGGCGCCGGCGGCGTGGCGCGGCCGAAACTTCCGAAGCGCTCCGCCGTCATCCCTACCAGCCTCCGGCGACCAGCAGCGCGGCGCCGATCAGCACGACGATCTGGCTGCGCCAGTCGCGGATGATGAAGACGACAGGATCGTCGTGCATTTCGTTGCGGCGAGCGAGGATCCAGACGCGCATGGTGAGATACAGCACGATCGGCGCCAGCGGCCAGACCAGCCAGGGATGCGGATAGAGTTCGCGCACCGAGACACTGTCCATATAGAGAGCCAGCACCAGGGCGGAGGAAAAGGCCGAGGCCATGCCGGCTTGGGCGACGATCTCCTGGTCTTCGGTGCGATAGCCACGGCCGGCAATGCGCTCACCGGCCGGAATGGCGGTGGTGCGCAATTCGACATAGCGCTTCACCAGCGCCAGCGACAGGAAGAAGAAGATCGAGAAGGCGAGCAGCCAGAACGAGACGTCGACACCGGTCGCCGCCGCACCCGCCAGAACGCGGATCGAATAGAGGCCGGCCAGCGTCAGCACGTCGACCAGAAGCATGCGTTTGAACGACAGCGAGTAGGCCGTCGTGACGACTATGTAGCCGCCGAGCACGCCAAGGAATTCGAGCGACAGGAACAGGCCGGCGGCGATGCCGATCGACAGGAGCACCAGGATCGCGCCCATGCCGAACGGGATCGACAGCGCGCCGCTGGCGAAAGGTCGGTTGCGCTTCGTCGGATGCCTGCGGTCCAGCGCGAGGTCGAAGAAATCGTTGAGGATGTAGATGGCGGACGCCACCGCGCAGAACGAAACGAACGCCACCGCGCATTCCCAGATCATATCGATGTTGAAGTATTCGTGCGACAGCACCATCGGCACCGCTATCAGCACGTTCTTCAGCCATTGATGCACACGCAGCATCTTGACGAAGGTCTTGAGCGTCGGTTTCGGCGTCGGCACCGTCTCGGCGCCATGAGCGGCTTGCCAGCGCGCGGCGTGACGGTCAGGCGCCACGACGATCGCGCTGCGCGCCGCGTCGAACACCCTGACATCGTGCCGGCTGTTGCCGGCATAGTCGAAGCCGCCATCGCCATAGGCGGCAACGAGCGAGGCACGCTTCCTGCCCGACGTCATGTTGTGCGGACCGTCGGTCGCCAGCACGCGATCGAAAATGCCGAGATGGGCTGCGATCGCCTCCGCGAATTTGCGTGGCGTACCGGTCGCCAGCACGATCTTGCGGCCTTCGCCATGCTCCTTGCGCAGCCGCTCGAGCAGGACCTCGCGGTAGGGCAGCGAGGCTGGATCGATGTCGATGCGGTCGGCGATCGCCTGCTTCAGCCGTGCCGGACCGCCGGCCAGCCAGAACGGCACCAGGAAAACATAGAGCGGATTCTTCTTGAGAAGGATGAACAGACCTTCCCACAAAAGGTCCGTTGCAATCAGCGTGCCGTCGAGATCGACCGCAAGCGGGATCGCGTTCCTGTCCGACCTCGCGTCCATTTTTTCCTGCCCTGCCTGAAGCGCATGACACCGAATGCCGGTTCGGATGGAGTCATGTGCAGATACACCCGCGCCATGTTTCGGCGTCTTCGTATCGGACATAGCGGGAGATGACGTAACGATCGTTAAAACGCCCGGTTGTGGCCGAGCGGCGCGCCGGTATTTCCCGCGTCATTGTTAAACAAGTCCTACCGGAAGCAATAAAAGGCCGGGCATTGCCCGGCCTTTGCAAGAGATGCTGCCCGAAGTTTACTTGATGCGGGCGACGCCGCCCGAGATCTCGACCGTTTCGGAGCCGGTCAGGGCTTCGAGGTCACCATTGGGCAAGGTGACGAAACAGCCGTTCGGGCAGAATTCCACGGTCTCGCCGGCGGCCAGCGCCAGCTCCGTCTTGCCGCCACCCTCGGTCACGATCAGCGTCCGGGTCTCGGCGTCCTTGTTGATCGCGCTGGCGGCGAAAGCCGAACCGTCCAAGGCAAGAAAAGCGATGGCGGCGACGACAGACTTCCACATTTTGCAATATCGGTGTTTCAACACCGCCTCTGGTTGCACCTTGCAAGGCATTCTCGCCCTTTGCATGCGAGCTTATATGACTTGCAAGCTGAACCGCAACTGAATGCCGCATTCATGCCGCAATTGGTTTGGTAGCACGAGAAGGCGGGCTCGCGGGACGGGATCAATGGACCTAATCCGGGTCGGGCTTGCGGCTCTTGCGCTTCGACTTCGCCAGGCGTTCCCTATCG
This sequence comes from Mesorhizobium sp. CNPSo 4689, assembly GCF_057784325.1. NCBI lineage: Bacteria > Pseudomonadati > Pseudomonadota > Alphaproteobacteria > Hyphomicrobiales > Phyllobacteriaceae > Mesorhizobium > Mesorhizobium sp. CNPSo 4689. Next base: position 420,781 of record NZ_JBWLUZ010000002.1, on the reverse strand, counting down.
ATCGCTGCTGCGGCTTCCGCCTCCTCGCGCTCGGCGAACTCGGCCTCGATCTTGTCGTCGTCGATCGGCCATGCCTCGTGCTTCTTGACCTCGGCGCGCGGCGTCGAGGGGATCTCGATATGCTCGCTGTCGAAAACATCGAGAACCGTGAAGCGGATGTCGTTCTGCACGATGGCGCCGTTCAGCACATCGGCGAGAAACACCCGGATCTCGAATTCGAGCGCTGCCGCGCCGAAATTTGTGAACAGCACGAACGGCTCCGGATTCTTCAGCACCAGCGGATGGCTGCGCGCGATCTCGAGCAGCAGGGCATGCACCCGCTTGACATCGCTGCCATAGGCGACGCCAACCTTGATGTCGACGCGGCCGAGCTTGTTGCGGTGCGTCCAATTGCCGACCGCGTTGTTGATCAGGTTCGAATTGGGCAGGATCACCGACTGTCGCTGGAACGTCTCGATCTCGGTGGCGCGCACGCTGATCTTCTTGACGGTGCCGCTGATTTCGCCGGCAACGATCCAGTCGCCGACCTTGAACGGTCGCTCGGCGAGCAGGATCAGGCCCGAAACGAAGTTCGACACGACATTCTGCAAGCCGAAACCGATACCGAGGGAAAGCGCACCGGCAACGAGCGCCAGATTGGACAGATCGATGCCCGCCGCCGAGACGCCGACGAGTGCTGCCAGTGCGACGCCGGCATAGCCGACCGCCAGCCGGATCGAGTTGCGCACGCCGGTGTCGACCCGTCCGCGCGCCATCACCGAGCCGTCGAGCCAGCCCTGGAACCAGCGCGTCAGGAAGTAGCCGATGACGAAAACGACGATGCCGCTGAGGATGCCAAGGACCGAGATGGTCACCGAACCGATGGTGATGCCGGTCGCCAGCTTGTAGGCCCAGGCCTGGATGTCGCCCGGCTGGAACCCCCACATCAAAAGAATCAGCGGCAGGAACACCAGCACGATCATCACGTTGATGGCGGTGCTGACGACCAGGCCTAGTTGGTCGAGTGCGGTTTCCTCGTAGCTGGAATTGGTCGAAAGCCAGCGCCCGACCGAGGTGTCGGCAAAGCCGCCTTCCTCGCCGATCGCCCGCGCCGATAGGAAGCCGATATAGGCGGTGATCAATATGGTGCCGGTGACCACGACCTGCAGCGCGACGAAAAGAGCCAGGCCGATATAGCCGAACAGCGCCGCCGCGATGGTGAAAAGACCGAGCGCAATGGCAGTGTAGCGCAGCCATGCCGGCCAGGGGCGCCAGCTTTCGTCGCGCGCCTTGAACGGTTTCAGCAACGCCATCAGGATCAGGATGACGCCGAAGATGATCGTGGCGACAAAACTTCTGACGATGGTAACCGACAGCGGCGAGCCCATCTTGTCATTGACCACCGCCAGGAAATTGTTGACGCCGATGACAATCGCCATGGCCGTCGTCAGCCGCACCAGCCAACGCGACGGACCGGTCTCGACCGGTATCAGGCGCCAGTTCGGCAGCCGCGGCTCCAGGGCCGCATTGGTCAGCCGATTGACGCAGAACACCACCGCGATGACGGCAGCCAGCGCATTGAGGAAAACGCCGATATCGCCGCGCAACACGTTGTAATAATTGAACAGGAAAACCGTCGAAGCGAGGAAGGCGCCGACGGCCAGAGTCGGCAGCAATGTCGACCAGAAAGCCACCGACAATCGGCTGAGATAGGAAGGATCCTCGATCGATGCATCGGCTTCGAAGATACGCCCGAACAGGCGGCGGCCGCCGACCAGCAGCACCACTGCGAGCGCCAGCGCCATGAAGGTCGCCGCCAGCATCGCCTTGAACTTGAACTTGAAGGCAAAGCTCAGCCAGGATGATACGGCCTTGTAAAAGTTGGCGTATTCGTCCTGGGCGTCGGAAACGACCTGCGGGCTCAGCGCATCGGACAATTCGTAGCGCTTGGTGAGCAGATTGCGGAACAGCTCGCTGCGCATGTTGCCGATCTTGTCGATCAGGCCGTTGATGCGGATCGACAGGTTCTGCGCGGAAGCGATGACGGCATTGATCTCGGCCTTTTCGGACGCCAGGGCCTGGCGCTCGCCGGTGACGATGTCGGGCTCTTGCGGCTGCCCCGCGGCCGGCGGCGGGCCGAGCGTCCCGATCCGGTTGTTGATGTCGGTGAGACGCGAACGGAAGGCGAGCGCGCTGGTCAGCGCTGCCCGAGACATTTCCTCCAGCTGCAGCCGGATTTCCACCAGCGAGGCATCGTCCTCGCTGTCCTGCTCGATTTTCTTCTCGAGACCGTCGGTTTTGGCGGTCAGATCCTGGATCGCCTTCTGCTGGTCGGTGATCAGGCCTGCCGCGCCCTGGCCGATCGCCTGCGCCAGCGCTTCGAACGACGGCATCGCCGCGACGACAAGCGCAAGGATCAGGATCAGGCGGAGCAATCGAAAAAACATCTGTGGTCTGGCGACTCGCGGCAAAGGCCGGTTCTGAAAACCCATCCTTGATAAAGACGCTGTTATGATGGGGCAAGCCATCCCGGCTGGCGCGCTTTCGGAGTCGGCCAGTCGAAAAGCGATGGCGCAATCTTGGCTTTGCGGCAGCGGCCTGCTCTATAGTCTGCCGCATTGCACAAACGGATGGCTGCCACGCAGTCCCATCCGAAGCTCATGACAGGCTCCAAAGAATGGCCGAATACTCAGCCTTTTCGCTCCTCAAGAACGCTTTCACCGGAAACAAGGACTGGAAGCCCGCATGGCGCAAGCCGGACCCGAAGGCGTCCTACGATGTCATTGTCATCGGCGGTGGCGGTCACGGGTTGTCGACGGCCTACTACCTCGCCAAGGAGCACGGCATCACCAATGTCGCGGTGCTGGAAAAGGGCTGGCTCGGCTCCGGCAATGTCGGCCGCAACACCACGGCGGTGCGCTCCAACTACCTCCTGCCGTCCAACACGCGCTTCTACGAGCACTCGATGAAGATGTGGGAGAACCTGTCGCACGACCTCAATTACAACGTCATGTTCTCGCAGCGCGGCTGCCTGAACCTCGCGCATACGCCGGCCCAGTTCGATGACTACGCCCGGCGCGGCAACGCCATGCGCCATCTTGGCGTCGATGCCGAACTGATGACGGTGGCCGAGATCAAACGGCTGGTCCCGGCTCTGGACGTTTCCGGGTCGGCGCGCTTCCCGATCTTGGGTGGGCTGATGCAGCCGCGTGCCGGCAGCGCCCGCCACGACGCCGTCGCCTGGGGCTACGCGCGCGGCGCCGACCGTCGCGGCGTCGACATCATCGAGAATTGCGAGGTTAAAGGCTTCCTGCGCGACGGCGACCGCATCACCGGCGTGTCGACGACGCGCGGCGAAATCCGCGCCAAGAAGGTGGCGGTTGCGGTCGCCGGAAGCACCGGTCGGGTCATGCAGCTTGCCGGCATCGACAAAATGCCGATCGAGAGCCACGTGCTGCAGGCCTTCGTGACGGAATCGCTGAAACCCATCATCGACACGATCCTGACCTTCGGCATGGGTCACTTCTACATTTCGCAGTCGGACAAGGGCGGCCTCGTCTATGGCGGCGACCTCGACGGCTACAACAGCTACGCCCAGCGCGGCAGTCTGCCCATTGTCGATGAGGTGATGAGCGAGATGCTGGCGCTGTTTCCGGGCCTCGCCCGCGTGCGCATGCTGCGCTCATGGGGCGGCGTCTGCGACATGACGATGGACGGTTCGCCAATCATCACCACCGGGCCGCTGCCCGGCATGTATCTCAACTGCGGCTGGTGCTACGGCGGCTTCAAGGCGACGCCGGCATCCGGCTGGTGCTTTGCCTGGACCATTGCCAAGGACGAGCCGCACGACTTCAACGCGCCCTTCACGCTCGACCGCTTCTATCGCGGCCTTGTCATCGACGACAAAGGCCAAGGCGCGACGCCCCGGCTGCATTAGGTAGAAGAAAAAATGCTGATCACCTGTCCCTATTGCGGCCCGCGCGACGTTATCGAATTCACGTATCAGGGTGACGGCAACCGCCAGCGTCCGCAACCTTCTTCGCAGGACCTCGACGCCTGGAACGCCTATGTCTACGACCGGCTGAACCCGGCCGGCGACCACAACGAGATCTGGCAGCACTCCGGCGGCTGCCGCGCCCATCTCAGGGTCGTGCGCAACACACTGACGCATGAGATTTCGAGCAGCGGCTTCGCGCGCGGCGACCACAAAGCCGCCGCGCGGCACAAGTCGGAGGCCAAGTCGTGAGCCCGCGCCGCGCCGAAACCGGTGGCCGCATCGACCGGCTGCGCACCATCCGCTTCACCTTCGACGGCACGCCCTACACCGGCTATGCCGGCGACACGCTGGCCTCGGCACTGCTCGCCAACGGCGTCACGCTGTTCGGGCGCTCGTTCAAGTACCATCGCCCGCGCGGCGTGCTGACCGCCGGCGTCGAGGAGCCGAACGCGCTGGTGACGGTGCTGCGCGGCGAGGTTCGCGAACCGAACATCGCCGCCACCATGGTCGAGATCTATGACGGGCTGGTGGCCGTCAGCCAGAACCGCTTCCCGTCGCTTGCCTGGGACGTTAACGCCATCAACCAGCTCGGCGGCAAGATCCTGTCGGCCGGCTTCTACTACAAAACCTTCATGGGTCCGGTGATCGGCCCGCTCAAAGGCACCCGCTTCTGGATGTTCTGCGAGCACTTCATCCGCCGCGCCGCCGGCCTCGGCAGAGCCGGCACCGCTGCCGATCCGGAGCGCTACGAGCGCATGAACGCCTTCTGCGAAGTGCTGGTGGTCGGCTCCGGCCCGGCCGGATTGATGGCCGCCAGGGCCGCCGCCGATCAGGGCCAGCGCGTCATCCTCTGCGAGCTGGAGCCGCATTTCGGCGGCTCGGCCAACTGGTCCGGCGAGACCATCGACGGCACGCCGGCGGCGGACTGGGCGGCGCGCGCCGTCGGCCAGCTCGAAGGCCATGACAATGTCCGTCTGCTGCCGCGCACCACGGTCTGGGGTTACTATGACGGCAACACGCTGGCTGCACTCGAACGAGTCACCGACCACAAGGAGGCCCCCGCCAAGGGCGAGCCACGTCATCGCTACTGGGCGATCCGCGCCAAATCGGTGGTGCTGGCCACCGGCTCCTTCGAGCGGCCGCTGGTGTTCCCCGGCAACGACCGGCCTTGTGTCATGCTGGCGCATGCCGCCGAGCGCTACGCCAACGAGTTTGGCGTGCTGCCCGGCGACAGGATCGCGCTGTTCACCAACAATGACAGCGCCTATCGCTCGGCGCTGGCGTTGAAGTCGGCGGGCGCTGCGATCGTCGCCATCATCGATGTTCGCCAGGACCTGTCGAGCGAGATGCGCAAGCTGGCCACCGATGCCGAGGCCGAGATCCTGTCCGGTCATGCCGTGGTCTCCACCGAAGGCGGCAAGGCGCTTTCCGGCCTCAAGGTGCAGCGTTTCGACATGGTGAGCGGCGCGCTGACCGGCGATGCGCGCAGCATCCATGCCGACTGCCTGCTGATGTCGGGCGGCTGGTCGCCGACCATCCACCTCGCCAGCCAGGCCGGCGCCAAGGCGGAGTGGGACGCCGCGCGCCAGGCCTTCCTGCCGCCGAAGCCGACGCAGAAATGGGTCGGCGCCGGCGCCTTCATCGGCAGCTTCTCGACCGCCGAGGCCATCGCCGAGGGCCGCGCCGCCGGTCTTTCGGCCGCCGGAGCGACAGGCGCGCCGACGGCCTTGCCGGTCGTGGACGCCGCTCCCGGCGATCCCGATCCGGCGCCGGTGTTCGAGATCAGGGCGAAGGGAAAAAGCTTCGTCGATTTCCAGCACGACGTCACCGCCGAAGACGTGCGCCTTGCCCATCGCGAAGGCTTCGTCTCGGTCGAGCACCTGAAGCGCTACACCACGCTCGGCATGGCGACCGACCAGGGCAAGAGCTCCAACGTGCCGGGCCTCGCCATCATGGCCGAGGCGCTCGGCAAGCCGATTCCCGAAGTCGGCACGACGCGCTTCCGCCCGCCCTATTCGGCGGTGTCGATCGGCTCGCTCGCAGCGGAGCGCTTCGGCGATTTGAAGCCCGAGCGGCTGACGCCGATGCATGACTGGCACATCGCCAATGGCGCGACCATGTATTCGGCCGGGCTCTGGTATCGGCCGATGATCTACAGCCATGCCGGCGAGACGATCGAGCAAGCCTATGTGCGCGAAGCCAAAGCGACCCGCGATAGCGCCGGCATCGTCGACGTCTCGACGCTGGGCAAGATCGCCGTGCAAGGGCCGGACGCGGCCGAGTTCCTCGACCGCGTCTACACCAACATGTTCTCGACGCTCGCTGTCGGCAAGGCCCGCTACGGGCTGATGCTGCGCGAGGACGGGCTGGCCTTCGACGACGGCACCACCTGGCGGCTCGGCGAGCAAGATTTCCTGATGACCACCACCACGGCCAATGCCGGCAAGGTGATGCAGCATCTGGAATATTTCCTCGACGTCATCTGGCCGGAGCTGAAGGTCACTGTCACTTCGGTCACCGACGAATGGGCAGGTGCTGCCATCGGCGGCCCGAACGCGCGCGCAATCCTCGCCGCTTGCGTCAAGGGTATTGCCGTCGACAATGCCACTCTGCCCTTCATGGGCATCGTGCACGGCGAGATCGCGGACGTGCCCGTTATGATCTGCCGGCTCTCCTTCTCCGGCGAAATGGCCTTCGAAGTCTATTCCGGCGCCGGCTATGGTACCCATGTCTGGGAAGCCTTGATCGAGGCCGGACAGCCGTTCGGACTGGTCACCTATGGGCTCGAGGCGCTGGGCACGATGCGCATCGAGAAAGGCCACGTCACCGGCGCCGAGATCGACGGCCGCACCACAGCGCGCGACCTGCATCTCGACTGGATGCTGTCGAAGAAGAAACCTTTCATCGGCTCGGCGATGATGGACCGCGAGGGCCTGATCGCCCCTGACCGGCTGCAGCTCGTCGGCCTGGTTTCGCTCGACAACCGGCCGCTCAACGGCGGTGCGCATATCGTCGAGGAGCTCGACCAAGCCAATCCGCACGGTTCCATCGGCCACATCACCGCCTGCTGCTACTCGCCGGCGCTCGGCAAGCACATCGCGCTGGCGCTGGTCAGCGGCGGCAAGGCGCGGCACGGCTCGCGCGCCTTCGTCTCCGATCCGCTGCGCAACCGGTTCGGGCCGATCGAGATCGTCTCCAACCACTTCTACGATCCGGACGGGAGCCGCATGCATGGTTGAACGTCAATCGCCGCTTGAGCCGGAGTACCATCCGGGCTCGCATGGAAATTTCGAACATGGCGTCGACGTAATCCTGTCCGAGACGCGGCCGGGCTCGATCCTGCAGCTCGCCGCATGGCCGGGCGAAGAGAAGCGGCTGATGTCGGCAATATACAAGGCCACGGGTCTTGCCCTGCCGGACGGCGCGGGCGGCGGCGTCACCGACGGCGCCAGATCGGCATTCGGCTTCGCACCCGGCAAGTTCACCGTGGTCGACGAAGCCGAGGGCCTGGCTGCGGCGTTCTCTGGCGTCGTCACCCCGGCCATCGGCACCGTCACCGACCTGTCGCACGGCCGCACCGCGATCCGCATCGCCGGGCCGAAGGCCGAATGGGTGCTGGCGAAATTCTTCGCCATCGACTTTGCGCTGCCGGCCTTCCCGATCGGCGCCGGCCGCTCGACCACCCATCACGATGTCTTCGCGCAGATTCAGCGCACCGGCGCCGACCAGTTCGACATCTACGTGTTCCGCTCCTTCGCCCGCTCGTTCTGGAAGGCGCTCTGCCATGCCAGCGAGGAAGTCGGCTACGAGGTGCAATAAAACTCTGCCGGCTGTCCGCTTGGCACTATCGACCGGCACAACTGCTGCTTGAGCGTTGGGCCAGCTGGGAGGATAGATAGGAATCACGGGCACATGCTGAGGCATGCGCTCGTCCAGGCAACCGGCTCGACAATATCCTTCCATGACCGCAGAGACTTCGGCGACAGCCACAACCCGCTTTGCCCCGGCGGGCGAGGCGTCGATGCTATTGCCGGCGACGGTCGCCTGCGGCGTGTTCATGACCAGCCTCGACCAGAATGTCGTGGTCACCGCACTGCCCAGCATCGGCGAGAGCCTTTCCCGGCCACCGAGCCAGCTCGGGCTTCTGATCACCGTCTATGTCGCCAGCCTGATCATCTCGATGCCGGTCGGCGGCTGGGCCGCCGACCGTTTCGGCCTGCGCAACGTCTACTGCTTCGCCTTGCTGGTGTTCGCCGCTTCATCGGCGCTCTGCGGACTGTCCAACGACATCTGGACGCTGGTCGGCGCCCGCGCGCTGCAAGGTTTCGGCGGCGCATTGATGGGTACGCTCGGCCAGGTCGTGATCCTGTCGACCTTCCCGCGCAGCCGCACGCTGAAGATCAACATGTATATCTCGCTGGCCGGGCAGTCCGGACCGTTGGTCGGCCCGCTCGTCGGCGGCGCGCTGACCACCTACGTCTCGTGGCGCTGGATCTTCTTCATCAACGTGCCATTCGCGCTGGCGGCGGCCGTCCTTGCCGCCTCGCTGTTTCCGACGGTCACCAAACCGGTGCGCACGCCGTTCGATTTTGCGGGCTTCCTGCTGGTCGGCAGCGGCATGGTCCTGCTGGTCTTCGGCATGGACTCGCTTGCGGCGAAAGATGCAGCCGGCAGCATGATCGCGGCCGAGCTGGCACTGGCGATCGTCATCCTGACGCTTGCCTCCTTCTACTGCCTGCGTGCCCGCAACCCCCTGCTTGACCTAAAGCTCCTGCGTATCCGCACCTTCCGCATCTCCTTTCTTACCGGCGGCGGGCTGGACACGATCGGTCTTAGCTCGGTCGTCTTCCTGCTGCCGCTGATGTTCCAGCTCGGCTTCGGCATGAGCGCGGTGCAGGCGGGATCGCTGACCTTCGTTGCTGCGATCGGATCGCTGATCATGCGTGTCTTCATGCCGCGCCTGCTCAATCGCTTCGGCTTCCGCCGTGTGCTGGTCATCAACACGCCGATCGTTGCCGCGATGGTTGCGGGCTTCGCCTTGATCCAGGCGACCACACCCGTATGGATCGTGCTTGCCTATATCTTCGCCTTCGGTGTTTTGCGCTCGGCGCAGTGGGCTTCGACCGGCAACCTCGCCTATTCCGACATCGCGCCGGAACAGCTCGCCCGCTTCAGCGCCCTCTACTACATCCTTTGGCAGCTGGCGGTGGCGATCAGCGTCGGACTGGCGGCCGCGTTGCTGTCCTTCCTGGCCGGCGGCGGCCCGGCCGTGACCAACGACTTCCGCATCCTGTTCGTGATCGAAGGCGTCATCACGCTGTGCGCGCTGTTCGCCTATCTCAGGCTGACGCCGCAGGACGGCGCCCATGTCAGCGGCCATGGCGCGCAAATGAGCGTGGAGTAAAGCAAATCCAGGAAAAGTGTGAGGCAGTTTTCCCGGGAAAAGCGCGTAGCGCTTTCCCCAGGGAATTGCGTCAAAACAAAAAGTCGGCCGAGGCACCGCCTCACTCGCTGAACGTCACCCATTCTTCCAGCGGCACGCGGTCGGTGCGGAACTCGTTTTCGGGCTTCGACGTGTCCTCATGGCCGAGTGCCATGCCGCAGACGACAATCTCTTCGTCGGGAATGTTGAGCACCGGCCTGATCTGCCGGTGGTATGGCGCGAAGGCGGCTTGCGGGCAGGTGTGCAGGCCCCTGCCCCGCGCCGCCACCATGATGTTCTGCAGAAACATGCCGTAGTCGATCCACGAGCCCTGGTTCAGCCGCCGGTCGATGGTGAAGATCATGCCGACCGGCGCGTCGAAGAAGACGAAGTTGCGGTCGTGCTGGGCGCGCATCCTGTCGACCTCGCGCCGGCCGATGCCGAGCGCGCCGTAGAGGCCGAAGCCGTTGGCGCGGCGACGGGTGAGATAGGGCTCGAAGAACTGGGTGGGATAGTAGCGGTACTCGTCCCATTCGGCCTTCTCGGCGCGGATGCCCGAGTTGAGGATGGCGTCGGTTATGCGCTGCTTGATCTCGCCCTTGGTCACATAGACCCGCCAGGGCTGCATGTTGGTGCCCGAAGGCGCGCGCGCGGCGACCCCGAGAATGGCGCGGATGGTCTCGTCGTCGACCATGTCGGGCAGGAAGGCGCGAACCGATCGACGCGACGTGATCGCCTCGTCTACGATCGCCGCGTCCTTGGCAATCCGGGCGTTGTTTTCCAGCATGGGCCGTCCCTTGACGCATGGCCTCGGAAAACCGGGACCGGCTTCCGGATAGGACCCACGCGCGAATTCCAAATACCTGGTCCTCGACCCGACGTCCCCATCCGCCGTTCGTGGGTCGAGCCTTTGCATGAACCGTCAAAATGGCGCAAGCAAATCTTGTGGTCTTGTGAAAATCCTCTTGATTTTTTCATCATGCTGGTCTCTCATGAAATTTGTCCGGAATTTTTCATAGAGAGAATGGCTTGACCTCAACCGCCGTCAGATCGGAGCAGGAGAACAGCGAACGGCTGCTGGCTGGCGACATCCGCGCGTTGCGCAAGGCGCGCGGGCTGACGCTGGCCGAGATCGGCCTGAAGCTCGGCCGCTCCGTTGGCTGGGTCAGCCAGGTCGAGCGCGGCCTGTCGATCCCTTCGCTCGGTGACCTCAGGGCCTTCGCCGACCTGTTCAGCGTGCCGGTCAGCCTGTTCTTCAGCCACGACGTGCCGATTGAAAAAGAGCGCGGCGTGGTGGTGCGCGCCGGCAACCGCCGCAGGCTTGGCACAAGCGATTCCGGGCTGGTGGAGGAGCTTCTGTCACCCGATCTCGGCGGTAGCTTCGAGATGCTGCGTTCGGTCTTCGCGCCGGGCGCTGAGTTGAAGATCGAGGCACGTCGGCCGACGGAGGAAGCGGGCTATGTCGCGTCCGGCACCTTCGACATAGAGATATCGGGCGTCTGGCACCGGCTTGCCGAGGGCGACTCCTTTCGCTTCGACGGCAAGCCGTTCCGCTGGCGCAATCCCGGCGCCGAGCCGGCGGTGGTCATCTGGGTGGTTTCGCCGCCTGTATATTGATTGAAGTTGGAGGAGAACATGGCCGGTTTGCCGACCACGGCACGCGTGGTGATCATCGGAGGCGGTGTCGTCGGCACCTCTTCGCTCTACCACCTTGCCAAGGCGGGCTGGACCGACTGCGTGCTCTTGGAAAAGAACGAGCTGACCTCCGGCTCGACCTGGCACGCCGCCGGCAACGTGCCGACCTTCTCCTCATCATGGTCGCTGATGAACATGCAGCGCTATTCGACCGAGCTCTATCGCGGGCTGGCCGACGCGGTCGACTATCCGATGAACTACCACGTCACCGGCTCGCTCAGGCTCGCCCACACAAGCGAGCGCATGCAGGAGTTCCAGCGCGCCAAGGGCATGGGCCGCTACCAGGGCATGGACATCGACGTCGTCGGGCTCGACGAGATCAAGCGCCGCTACCCGTTCATCGAAACGCATGAGCTGAAGGGCGCGCTCTACGATCCGAGCGACGGCGACATCGATCCGGCGCAGTTGACGCAGGCGCTGGCCAAGGGCGCGCGCGACATGAGGGCAAAGATCATCCGCTTCTGCCCGGTCACCGGCGTGCGCCGCGAGAACGACGAATGGGTGATCGAGACGGCGCAGGGCGAGATCCGTTGCGAGATCGTCGTCAACGCCGCCGGCTACCGTGCCGCCGAGGTCGGAAAAATGTTCGGCCGCGAAGTGCCGATGATGGTGATGAGCCATCAATACATATTGTTCGAGGAGATCCCCGAGCTCGCCGCCTGGAGCAAGGAACAGGGGAAAAAACTGCCACTGCTGCGCGACGTCGACACCTCCTACTATTTGCGCCAGGAAAAGACCGGCATGAATCTCGGGCCCTATGAGCGCAATTGCCGCGCGCACTGGGCGACCCACAACGACCCGATGCCGGAGGATTTTTCCTTCCAGCTGTTCCCCGACGATCTCGACCGTCTCGAGCACTACCTCGCCGACGCCGTCGCCCGCGTGCCGATCCTCGGCACCGCCGGCCTGTCCAAGGTCATCAACGGCCCGATCCCCTACGCGCCGGACGGCAACCCATTGATCGGTCCGATGCCGGGCGTCCCCAACGCCTTCGAGGCCTGCGTCTTCACCTTCGGCATCGCTCAAGGCGGCGGCGCCGGCAAGGTGCTGGCCGAATGGGTCACGCAAGGCCAGACGGAATGGGACATGTGGTCCTGCGACCCGCGCCGCTTCACCAGCTTTGCCGCCGCACCCGACTATTGCGTCGCCAAGGGCATGGAGATCTACGGCAATGAATATGCCATCCAGTTCCCGCGCCATGCCTGGCCCGCGGCACGCGACCGCAAGCTTTCGCCGCTGCATGATCGCATCAAGGCGCTCGGCGGCCGCTTCGACGCCTACAATGGCTGGGAGCGTGCGACGTGGTATGCACAGCCGGGCGACGATGTCTCGGAGGAATCGACGCTGACCTTCCGCCGCGACGGGCCGTGGCAGCACCGCGTGCGTGAAGAGTGCCTGGCGGTGCGCGATGCTGCCGGCATTCTGGACCTGCCGGGCTTCTCCCGTTTCAACCTCGAGGGGCCGGGTGCCGCTGAATGGCTGGCGCTACAGGTCACTGGCCTGGTCCCGAAGCCGGGCCGCATCGGCCTCGTCTATTTCTCGGACGACAAGGGCCGCATCGTCACCGAAATGTCGGTCGTGCGCCATGGCGAGGACCACATGACGCTGATCACTGCGGCAGTGGCGCAATGGCACGATTTCGAATGGCTGAAGTCACGCATGCCGAAGAATGCGCCATTCACGCTGATCGACCGGACCGAGGAATATTCGACGCAGATCCTCGCCGGCCCCAACTCGCGCAAGATCCTCGCCGAGGTTTGTGCCGCTGACCTTTCGCTCCCCTGGCTCACCCATCAGGAAACCAGCATTGCCGCACGCTGGGCGAAGCTGGTGCGCGTGTCCTTCGCCGGCGAGCTCGGCTGGGAGATCCATACCAAAGTCGGCGACACCGCGACGGTCTTCGACGCCGTCTGGGCCGCCGGCCAGAAGCACGGCCTGAAACCGTTCGGGATGTATGCGCTGGATTCGCTCAGACTGGAAAAAAGCTACCGCGCCTGGAAGGGCGATCTGTCGACCGACTATTCGATCTTGCAGGGTGGGCTGGAGCGCTTCGTCAAATGGGACAAGCCCGCCTTCCGCGGCAAGGCAGCACTGCTGAACGAGAAGCAGCAAGGCGTGAAGAAGCGTTTCGTCACGCTGGTCGTCGAGAATCCTGGCGATTGCGATGCGCCTTATATGTCGACGCTTTGGCATGACGGCCAGATCGTCGGCGAGACGACGTCCGGCGGCTGGGGTCATCGCATCGACAAGTCGATCGCGCTCGGCATGCTGCGCGCCGACCTGACAGAGCCCGGAACCGCTGTCGAGGTCGAGATCTTCGGCGACCGTTTTCAGGCGGTCGTGCAGAAGGACGAGCCGCTGTGGGATGCGAAGAACGAAAGGCTGCGCGCATGAAGACGGTCATCCTCACCGATGGCGGCATGGGCCAGGAACTGGTCCGCCGCAGCAAGTCCGAACCGACGCCGCTGTGGTCGGCCAGGGTGCTGATCGACGAACCGGATCTGGTGCGCGACCTGCATGCGGAATTCATCCGTGCCGGCGCCCGCGTCATCACCATCAACACCTATTCGGCGACACCGGAGCGGCTCGCGCGGGAAGGCGCGGAAGACCTGTTCAAGCCGCTGCAGAAGCGCGGCATCGAGCTGGCAAGGCAGGCCGCCGAGCAAGCCCGAGAGGCAACCATCGCCGGCTGCCTGTCGCCATTGTTCGGCAGCTATGCACCGGCGCTGACCATCTCTTACCAAGAGACGCTCGACACCTATCGCCGCATCGTTGCCGAGCAGGCGGAAGGCGTCGATCTCTTCCTGTGCGAAACCATGGCCTCGACCGACGAGGCCCGCGCCGCCGTCACCGCGGCAACGGAAAGCGGCAAGCCGGTTTGGGTGTCGTGGACGCTCGCCGACCATGGCGCGCCGCGCCTGCGCAGCGGCGAGGCGATCGCGGCGGCGTCCGGCGCGCTCGACGGCCTGCCCCTCGCCGCACGGCTGATCAATTGCTGCCGGCCCGAAGCCGTCAGCGCCGCGCTCCCCGACCTGATCGCGCTCGGCGGCCCCGTCGGCGCCTATGCCAATGGCTTCACGTCGGTCGAGGCGCTCAAGCATGGCGGCACCGTCGAGGTTCTGCATGCGCGCCACGACCTCGATCCGGCGGCCTATGCCGACCAGGCGATCGGCTGGGTCGAGGCCGGTGCTAGCATCGTTGGCGGCTGCTGCGAGGTCGGCCCAACCCACATCGCCGCGCTGCGCGACCGGCTCGAACAGGCCGGCTACCAGATTTCGGGAGTTCAATGATGCCCAGACCATCTTCGCGCATTAACGGCATCGTGCCTTCGGGCAAGGACGGCTGGGAGGTTCATTTCGCCGCCTGGACCCGTAAGCAGGCCGGCGAGGACATCATCATGCTGTCGGTCGGCGACCATGATTTCGATACGCCGGACCAGACCATCGAAGCCTGCGTGACCGCAGTTCGCGGCAGCAACCATCACTACACGCCGCTTCCCGGCCTGCCGCGCCTGCGCAAGGCAATGGCGGCGGCCTCGACCGCTTGCACCGGCATCCCGACAAGCCCCGACCAGGTCATCGCTACACCCGGCGGTCAGGCAGCGCTCTACGCCGCCGTGCAGGCCGTGCTTGACAAGGGCGACCATGCCATCGTGGTCGCCCCTTACTACGCGACCTATCCCAACACCTTCAGCGCAGCCGGCGCCGACTTCACCGTCGTCGAGACCCCTGCTGCTGATGGTTTCCAGCCACACGCCGCCGACATTCGTGCGGCAATCCGGCCGAACACGCGCGCCATCCTCATCAACACGCCGAACAACCCGACGGGCGCGGTCTATTCGCGCCAGCACCTCGAAGAGCTGGCCCAGATATGCCGGGAGCATGATCTTTGGCTGCTGTCCGACGAGGTCTACTGGACCTTGGGCGGCGGTGAGCATTTGTCGCCGCGCGCCCTGCCCGGCATGGCCGAGCGCACGCTGGTCATCAATTCGATGTCCAAGAGCCATGGCATGACCGGCTGGCGCATGGGCTGGCTGACCGGCCCGGAGACGATGATCTCGCTGCTGGTCAACCTCAATCTGGTGACCACCTACGGCCTGCCGGCCTTCATCAGCATCGCTTGTGCCGAGGCGCTCGAGAACGGCTATGGCGTCAGGGAGATCGCCGAACGCTATGCTGTGCGGCGCACCGTCTTCCTCGACGCCATGCGCGGCATGAACGACGTCACCGTGCGCGGCTCCGAGGGCGGCATGTATGTCATGCTCGATATCAGTGCCATCGAGCCCGACGATGAGAAATTCGCCTTTGCCTTCCTCGACGCGGAAAAGGTCGGGGTTATGCCGGGCTCCAGCTTCGGCGAGGCCGCCGCCGGCCATATCCGCGTCAGCCTCTGCCAGCCCGAACCGGTGCTGCTGGAAGCAGCACGGCGCCTGCGCCGTTTCGTGTCCAGCTACCGCCGCGAGGCCGCATGAGCGCCAAGACCATCCCCACCAAGGCGCGCGCGGTCATCATCGGCGGCGGCGTCTCCGGCTGCTCGGTCGCCTATCATCTCGCCAAGCTCGGCTGGACCGACATCGTGCTGCTCGAGCGCAAGCAGCTGACATCGGGCACGACCTGGCATGCCGCCGGCCTGATCGGCCAGTTGCGCGGCTCGCAGAACATGACCCGGCTGGCGAAATATTCGGCCGACCTCTACGTCAAGCTGGAAGCCGAGACCGAGGTCGGCACCGGCATGCGCCAGGTCGGCTCGATCACCGTGGCGCTGACCGAGGAGCGCAAGCACGAAATCTACCGGCAGGCATCGCTGGCCCGCGCCTTCGACGTCGATGTGCGCGAGATTTCGCCTAATGAAGTCAAGCAGATGTACCCACATCTCAATGTTTCCGATGTGGTCGGCGCGGTGCACCTGCCGCTCGATGGGCAATGCGACCCGGCCAACATCGCCATGGCGCTGGCCAAGGGCGCACGCCAGCGCGGCGCGACCATCATCGAGAATGTGAAAGTCACCAAGGTCCACAACAAGAATGGCCGCGTCACCGGCGTGTCCTGGGCGCAAGGCGAAGAGCAAGGCACGATCGATACCGAAATCGTCGTCAATTGCGCCGGCATGTGGGCGCGCGAGCTCGGGGCACAGAATGGCGTCACCATACCCCTGCATGCCTGCGAGCATTTTTATCTGGTGACCGAGCCGATCCCCGACCTCTCGCGCCTTCCGGTGCTGCGCGTGCCGGACGAATGCGCCTACTACAAGGAGGACGCCGGCAAGATGATGCTCGGCGCCTTCGAGCCGGTGGCAAAACCCTGGGGCATGGACGGCATCCGCGAGGATTTCTGCTTCGACCAGCTGCCCGAAGACATGGAGCATTTCGAGCCGATCCTCGAAATGGGCGTCAACCGCATGCCGATGCTGGCGACCGCCGGCATCCACACTTTCTTCAACGGTCCCGAGAGTTTTACCCCTGACGACCGCTATTATCTCGGCGAAGCGCCCGAGCTTTCGGGCTACTGGATGGCGACCGGCTACAATTCGATCGGCATCGTCTCCTCTGGCGGGGCCGGCATGGCGCTGGCGCAGTGGATCAACGACGGCGAAGCACCGTTCGACCTCTGGGAAGTCGACATCCGCCGCGCCCAGCCGTTCCAGAAGAACCGCCGCTATCTCAAGGAGCGCGTCTCCGAAACGCTCGGCCTGCTCTATGCCGACCATTTTCCGTATCGCCAGATGGCGACCTCGCGCGGCGTTCGCCGCTCGCCCTTGCATGAACAGCTGAAGGCGCGCGGCGCCGTGTTCGGCGAAGTCGCCGGCTGGGAGCGCGCCAACTGGTTCGCGCGTGAGGGACAGGAGCGCGAATACCGCTATTCCTGGAAACGGCAGAACTGGTTCGACAACCAGCGCGAGGAACATCTCGCGGTCCGCATCGGCGTCGGCCTGTTCGACATGACATCGTTCGGCAAGATCCGCGTCGAGGGTCGGGACGCCTGCGCCTTCCTGCAAAGGCTCTGCGCCAACGACATGGACGTCGCGCCGGGCAAGATCGTCTACACCCAGATGCTCAACCAGCGCGGCGGCATCGAAAGCGACCTCACCGTCTCGCGTCTGTCTGAAACCGCCTACTTCCTCGTCGTGCCCGGCGCGACGCTGCAGCGCGACCTCGCCTGGCTGCGCAAGCATCTGGCCGATGAATTCGTCGTCATCACCGATGTCACCGCTGCCGAAGCCGTGCTCTGCCTGATGGGACCGGATGCGCGAAAACTGATTCAGAAGGTGAGCCCAAGCGATTTCTCCAACGAAACCAATCCGTTCGGGACATTTCAGGAGATAGAAATCGGCATGGGCCTCGCCCGCGCCCATCGCGTCACCTATGTCGGCGAACTCGGCTGGGAGCTTTATGTCTCGACCGATCAGGCACCCCATGTCTTCGAGGCGATCGCCGATGTGGGTGCCGATGTCGGCCTGAAACTCTGCGGCCTGCATACGCTGGACTCCTGCCGCATAGAAAAGGCATTCCGCCATTTCGGCCACGACATCACCGACGAGGACCATGTGCTGGAGGCCGGTCTCGGCTTCGCGGTGAAGACGGCCAAGGGCGATTTCCTCGGCCGCGATGCGGTGCTGAAGAAGAAGGAGGCTGGCCTATCACGGCGGCTTGTACAGTTCCGCCTAAAGGACCCGCAACCCTTGCTCTTCCACAACGAGGCGATCCTGCGCGACGGCAAGATCGTCGGCCCGATCACCTCGGGCAGTTACGGCCATCATCTCGGTGGCGCCATGGGGCTGGGCTACGTGCCCTGCAAGGGCGAGAGCGAGGCAGAGGTGCTGGCCTCGTCCTACGAGATCGAGATCGCCGGCGAGCGCTTCGCCGCCGAAGCCTCGCTGAAGCCGATGTATGATCCGAAGGCGGAACGGATGCGCATGTAGCATCGCCCAGCTGGCTGCGCCCCTTCCACGCCGATCGAAATTTTCCTTACCGTGATCTTTGCCGAGGACACTGCTACGCTGCTGTCCTGGCCCAACCGGCATCGCATAATACCGGACGGCCGCAGGGACCGCATTTTGCATGCGGCAACACAACGGAGGGGAAAATGAACACAACAAGCAAGCCGCGCGTCCTTGTCCTTGGGGCGGGCTTCGGCGGCCTCGAACTCACCACCCTGTTGTCCGAGACTTTCGGTGCGGACATCGACGTGACCTTGATCGACAAAAGCGATGCTTTCGTCTTCGGTTTTTCAAAGCTCGACGTCATGTTCGGCCACAAGACGGCGGATGCTGTGCGCATGCCGTACCGCAACTTCGTGAAACCAGGCGTGCGCCTGCTCAGGCAGACGGTCACCGCCATCGATGCCGAAGGGCGGCGGGTCACCACCGATGGCGGCGTCCATGAGGCCGACTTCCTGATCCTGGCGCTCGGCGCCGACTATGATTTCGACGCCACGCCGGGGCTGGCGGGCGCCAACGAATTCTATTCGGTCGCAGGCGCCGAGCGCCTGCGCGACGTGCTGCCCACCTTCACCGGGGGAAAGACCCTCGTCGGAGTCTGCGGCGCACCCTACAAATGCCCGCCGGCGCCCAGCGAATGCGCCCTTATGCTGCACGACTACCTCGTCAATCGCGGTGTTCGTGGTGCCTGCGAGATCAGCTTCGTGCTGCCGTTGCCGAGCCCGGTGCCACCTTCGCCGGAAACGTCGCGAGCGCTGGTGGCGGCCTTCGTCGAGCGCAATATCGGCTTCATACCCGGCCGCCGCGTCGCCTCGATCGACAATGCCCGGAAGGTGGCCGTTCTCGATGACGGGGTCGAGATGCAATTCGACCTGTTCCTCGGCGTCCCCAGGCACCGCGTGCCCGACGTGGTGATTGACAGCGGCATGGCCGAGAACGGCTGGATCCCGGTCAATCCGCGAACCTTGGAAACCCGCTATCCCGGCGTCTACGCAGTAGGCGACGGCGCCAACACCGGCACGCCGAAGGCCGGTGTGTTCGCCGAAGGGGCCGCGCGCGCCGTGGCCAGCGACCTGATCGCCAGGCTGCGCAACACCGGCAGCGGGACACAATATGATGGTTTTGGCACCTGCTATATCGAGTTCGGCGGCGGACGCGTCGGCAAAGTCGAGGTGGATTTCTTCTCCGGCGCAAAGCCGACCGGAACCTACCACGAGCCGTCGGTTGCCTTGCGCGCGGACAAGGAGGTTTTCGGATCGAGCCGCCGTGCCCGCTGGTTCGGACTGTAACGTTCGAAGTCCGCAGCCGATACGGCAAGCAGCTAGAATCGCTCCAGCTTGCGCCGCACCTTGCCCAGAAACGCCGCCCTGGTCGCCGGCGTCGAGGAGTCCATGAGGTAGTGCGCCAGGAAGAACGTCCGGCAGCGCGTGGCGCACAGCGCCCGCATGCCGCGCAGGATGGTCTTGCGGCCCGGCTGGCCGACGACGACGCTCCACCAGGTCGGCGCGCCGCAGGTGGTGATGACGCCGACCCTGGTCACATGGGTCATCAGCGACTTGATCCGCCCCTTGCCCGGCGGCAATTGGAAGGCGACGTCGGTCGCCCACACCCGGTCGAGCCAGCCCTTGAGCATTGCGGGCAGTCCGTACCACCAGGTCGGATAGACGAAGAGGATCGCCTGCGCCCAGCCGAGATGATCGAAATGCGGCTTGAGCGCCGGATCCTGCGGTGCGCGCTCATTGTAGAAGCGCCGCTCCTCGCAGCTCATCACCGGATTGAAATTCTCGGCATAGAGGTCGAGCAGCCGTACCTCCCAGCCCTTCGCCTTCAGCACCTCGACGGCACAGTCGCGGATCGAGGCGCAGAAGCTTTCGGGTACCGGATGGCAATAGACCACCAGAACGCGCATCAGAACGCATCCATGCTGGCGCCGACCTTGGCCATGAATGCCCTACGCGTTTCATCGGTCGACAGGTTCATCGAGTAATGCGCGATATAGGAGACGGAGGCGCCGGGCTTGATGGTGGCACGTAGCATGCGGTTGACCAGCTTGCGCGGCGGATCGCCCATCAGCATGGCGCGGAACCGGCTGCCGCCATAGGTGGTGACGGCGGCCACCTTGCGAATGTTGTGCAGCGACGGCTGCACCTTGCCATCGACTAGCCTGAACGACACGCCGGGCAGGAAAACGCGGTCGAAAAAGCCTTTCAGCATTGCCGGAAAACCGAAGTTCCAGACCGGATAAGACAGCACCAGCGCCTCGGCGCGCAGCACGCGCTCGACATAGAAGGCGGCCGCGTCGCCCTCGCCGCGTTGGTCGTGATAGCCGAGCCGCTCGGCCCGTGTCAGCCGCGGGTCGAAATCCTCGGCATAGAGATCGCAATCGTCTACGGCATGGCCGGCCGCCGTCAGCCGCTCCACGATCGTCCGGTGCAGGCCGGCATTGAAGCTGGTCTCGACCGGATGCGCGTAGAGGACCAGGATCTTCATCAGCCCGCCTTTTGCAGCCCCTTGAACAGGAACGACTTGCCCGAGCGGTAGTCGTAATCAGGGTTTTCCCAGGCGATCATCTTGCCGGGGTTGAGCAGCCCTTGCGGGTCGGTCTCGCGCTTGAAGGCGAGTTGCACCTCGTCGGTCCGCTTCATGCCGCCCTCTTCCAGCGTGTAGCGGTGCGGGTTGAAGATCCAGCAGCCATTGTCCTCATGGATGCGGATGATCTCGTCGAGACGTTCCGCCGTGGTGAAGCGGACCAGCGGCAGGCCGGCCGCGCCGATGGCGCCGTCGAAGCGGATGAATTCGAGATGCGCCGGCACCTCGTCGCCGAAACGGTCGACCATCGCCTTGACGTGGGCGAGATGGTCCGGCGACGGATAGCGCACCTGCAGATAGGTGATCGTCGGATCGACCCGGATCGCACGCAGCGTCGTATGGTTCCAGGTCAGCTCATAGGCCGGCGGCAGTCCCTTGAGGTCAGCCTCCTTGTCGGCCCGGAAGACAATCTCGCCCTTGCTGCTCCTGACGAAGGCGTCAAACGCAGCCATCGCATGCGGCGCGATCATGCACACGACAATGCTCTGCTCGCGCCGGAAGAATTTCTGGTGCCGCTTGAAATAGTCGTACGGGATAGGCGCTGCGATCGGCGTGATCAGTTTCGCCAATATGCCGTCCTGGATTGCGAGGTCGTTGCCGAAGCCGGCTGCTTCCATGAAATCGTCGAAACCGACAATGACGTCGATCCAGTCATAGCTCGACGTCAGCGGCATCTCGACCTCGGTGATGATGCCGTTGGTGCCATAGGCGTGCATGACCTTCAGCACGTCCTCGCCGGTAAGCTCCATGACGCGCGGCTTGGCCTCCATCGTTACTGTCTTGAGCCGGATGACATTGCCGAGATCGCGCAACCCGCCCCAGCGGGTCGAGCCGACGCCGCCCGAACCGCCGGCGACGAAGCCGCCGATCGAGGCGGTGTTGTAGGTCGAGGGCGACATGCGCAGCTCCTGGCCGGAATGCGCGCGCGTCGCTCTGTCGATGTCCGCCAGCACCGCACCCGGCCCGGTGACGACGCGGCCGGGCGCGATTGCCTTGACCGCGTTCATTTCGGCAAGGTTAAGCACCACGCCGCCCGATAGCGGCATGGCCTGCCCGTAATTGCCCGTGCCGCTGCCGCGCGGCGTCACCGGGACGCCATGCCGGTGGCAGGCGGCGAGCACGCGGATGACCTCGTCCTCGCTTTTCGGCGTCACGATCAGGTCGCCAGTGACATGGTCGAGCTGCTGCTTCAGCACCGGGCTGTACCAGTAGAAATCGCGGCTCTTCTGTTGGACGATCGCCGGATGGTCGTCGATCTTCAGCCCGTCGAGGTCACGCTTCAGCGCCGCAATGTCCATCATTCCACCATCAATTCGTCGAGTTCGGCATAGTCCGGCAGCTTGCCTTCGATCGCCCGGCCGTCGCGCACGACGATGCGATCCGATTCCGGCCGAGACAGCAATTCCGTCCAGCTCCGTCCCTTGAAGACGATAAAGTCCGCCGCACCGCCGGCGGCAAGCGTGCCAAAGCCGTCGAGCCGCATCACCTTGGCCGGCGTCGACGCCACGGTTTGCGGCCAGTCGCCGACCGGGTGATCGAAATGCAGGATGCGGGTCGCCATGCGGTAGACTTCCAGCATGTCGAGATCGCCATAGGCATAGAACGGATCGCGCGTGTTGTCCGATGCCACCGCGACTGGGATGCCCCTCGCCTTCATCTCGTGCAGCAGCGTCACGCCGCGCCAGCGCGGCGTGGTGTTGTCGCCGCGCCGATCCTGCAGATAGAGGTTGCACATCGGCAGCGACACCACGGCGAGCCCCGCCTTCGCCACCTTGTCCAGCGTGTCGAGCACGGCAAGGTCGGGCTGGCGCGCCAACGAACAGCAATGGCCGACCAGGATGTTGCACTCGAAACCGTTCCAGAGCGCCGCCTCGGCGATCTTCTTCAGCGAGATCGCCGCGATATCGTCGGTCTCGTCGGCATGGAAATCGAGGTCGAGCCCGTGCTTGATCGCCTCAGAAAACACCTTGTCGAGAAGCTCCTCGAGGTCAGGCACCATATAGGTGACGACGCCGAGCACGCCCTTGGCCGCGGCGACACGTTTCGCCAGTTTCTCGAACCATTTTGTCTCGCGCACGCCTTCGATGCCAAGCAGGCAGGCGGCTTGCAACTCGATGCGGCCGCGCCATTTGTCCCGCATCGTCTCGAACACCGGCCAGGAGATTTCCTCCTGCGGCGCGACGCTGTCGAGATGGGTGCGCAAGGCCTTTGTGCCGTACGCGTAGGCGCAGCGCAGCGAGAAATCCATGCGTCGCGCGACGTCCTCGGCGCTCCAGCGCGCGGCGCGGTCGGCCCCTGTAGCGCTGAGCGCGCCCATGAAGGTGCCGTCGGGATTGGGTCTGCGCGGCCAGATATGGCCCTTGTCGATATGGGTATGGCAGTCGACGAAACACGGCAGCACGATGCGGCCGCCAAGGTCGGTGGCGTCCGCCGGCACCTTCGACCGGCCATGCGCGACGATGCTGGATATCCTGCCGTCAGCGACGGTGATGTCGGCAAGCGCGAAGTCGTCGCTATCGAAGGTCGCGGCCAAGCCCGGCGTCAGCGATGCGTGAAGCCGGACATTGGTAAGGCGATACGAGGCAGAGTCCGGGATCAAGTTCCGCCCCCTGGGATAAGAAAGGCAACCACCCTATCGCTCCTGCTTCAGCGCGCTCTCATGCCAGCGCCGCAAAATGAGATGCGACACCAGCGACAGCACCAGGAAGATCAATATGCCGGCGAGCGAGATCAGGATCAGCGCCGCGAACAGGCGCGGCGCGTTGAGCCGGTAGCCGGCCTCGATGATGCGCGAGGCGAGCCCCGACGACTGCCCCTGCGCGCCGGCGACGAACTCGGCCACGACAGCGCCGATCAGCGACAGGCCGCCGGCGATCTTCAGCCCGCCGAGGAAATAGGGCATTGCCGCCGGCAGCCTGAGGTAGCGCAATTGCTGCCAGCGGGTCGCACCGTTGAGCTTGAATAGGTCGCGCAGATTGCGGTCGACGGAATTGAGGCCGAGAGTGGTGTTGGACAGGATCGGGAAGAAGGCGACAATCCAGGCGCAGAGCAAAAGCTTCACCGTCTGGTTGTCGACATAGATGTTGATCAGCGGAAAGATCGCCACGATCGGCGTCACCTGCAGCACGATGGCAAAGGGAAAGAACGACATTTCCACCCATTTCGACTGCGCGAACAGCACCGCCAGCCCGACTCCGCCGATCACGGCGAGAAGCAGGCTGAGAAAGGTGATCCTGAGCGTCACCAGCAGCGAGGAGAACAACAGCCCGGCATCGTCATAGAGCGTCTGCAGCACGACGCCCGGGCGCGGCAGGATGTATTTCGGGATCTCGTTCCAGACGCAGACGCGGTCCCACAGCCAGATCGCCAGGATCATGATCGCCAGCGGCAGCACCCAGCGACCGATCCGCTCGAGCCGCTCCTGGCGCACGCGACGCGCCTCCTCGGGATCGAGCTTGAGCGCGCTGTCGTCAATGGCCGTCATGATGCGGTCCGGCGGTTGAGTTGATGGCGCCGACCAGCACGTCGGACGCCTGCCGGCAAAGTGCTGCATAGTCGGGCGAGGTGCGAAACGCTTCGTCGCGCGGATAGGGCGCATCGACGGCAAGTTCGGCATGAACGCGGCCAGGCCGCGCCGCCATGACGACCACCCGGTTGGACAGGAACACGCTTTCGAAGACGCTGTGCGTGACGAAGACGACCGTGAAGCGCTCGTCCTGCCACAGTTCCAGAAGATCGTTGTTGAGCTTGAAACGGGTGATTTCGTCGAGTGCGGCGAATGGCTCGTCCATCAACAGGATACGCGGCTTGGTCACCATGGCACGGGCAATCGAGACGCGCATCTTCATGCCGCCGGACAACTCGCGCGGCACGGCGTTCTCGAAGCCGGTCAGATGCACGCGTTCCAGCATCTCCATCACCGCCGGCGCCGCCTTGGCCCGTGACACGCCCTTCAGCCTGAGCGGCAGCCAGACATTGTCGAACACATCAGCCCAGGGCAGCAGCGTCGGCTCCTGGAAGACGAAGCCGATATTCGAGCGGTCGATCGAACCGCGCCAGTCGAGCACGCCGGAGGTCGGCGTCGACAGGCCGGCGATCAGCCTCAGCGCCGTCGACTTGCCGCAGCCGGACGGTCCGAGAAGGCTGAGGAAATCGCCTTCCCGGATGGTGAGATCGACGTCGCTCAGCGCCGTCACGCCGTTGGAAAAGACCTTACCGACATTGCGCAGCGCCAAAAGCATCGGGCCTTCACCCGATGCCACTTCAGGCGCCTGCGCCACTGTCTCCAGCTTCACGATTACTTCTTCAGGTCCAGCCCGACACCCTTGTTGATGAAGGCGAGCGTATAGGCCTTCTTGATGTCGATGCCCGGCTGCGCGACCTTGGCCTTGACCATCTTGTCGTAGAAGCTCTGGATGCGCGCTTCGGTCATCGCGCCGATGCCGAGCTTTTCCGTGTCGCCGGAATCGACCACGCCGAATTTCTTCAGCTGATCGATCGAGAAGGCGATCTGCTCATCCGTCATGTCCGGATTGTCCTTCTTGATCATGTCGTTGGCGGCCTTGTTGTCGCCGTAGAGATAGTTGTACCAGCCCTTGGCCGAGCCATCGACGAAGCACTGAACAACCTCCGGCCGCTTGTCGATCGTCTCCTGCATCACCTCGACCGTGGTCGCATAAGTGTCCCAGCCATAATCGGCGAGCAGGAACTGGTTCGGCACGAAGCCGCCCTGCTTCTGCACGGCGAATGGTTCAGACGTGACATAGCCCTGCTGGATCGACTTCTTGTTGGCGATGAACGGCGCGGGATTGAATGTGTAGGGCACGCGCTTGGCGGCATCGAAGCCGAGCTCGGTGACCATCCACTGGAAGAAGGTCTGCGCGCCCTCGTCGCCGAGGATGTACTGCTCGGCGTTCTTCAGGTCCTCCCATTTGTCCAGCCCCTGCCCAGGCTGGGACATGATGACCTGCGGGTCCTTCTGGAAGTCGGCGGCCACGACGCGCATCGGAATGCCCTGCTGCACGGCATCGAAAGCCGACAGCAAATTGCCGCCCATATAGAAATCGAGCTTGCCGGCGAGCAGCAACGGCCGTCCGCTAACCTGCGGACCGCCCTGCGAAATGGTGACGTCGAGGCCGCAGGCGGCGTAGGTGCCGTCCGCCACCGCCTGGTAGTAGCCACCATGCTCGGGCTCGGCGAGCCAATTGGTGCCGAAGGTGACTTTCTCGTTCGCCGCAGCCCCAAGCGTGCTGGCGGCAAGCAGGACGATTGCGCCCGCCGTGATCTTCTCTTTTCCGTACATCGACACCACCCTCTGTTTGCTCCGGCGCGCCGCGCGCCGGGCTGGACACCATTGGTTCAAGAAGCAAGACACATGCCACCGCCGGGGGCCGCCAGCCTGCGCAGCAGGCGTGCGCCAAGCCATGACGGGTCATGCTGTATGGGAGGCATCGTGCCTATTTTTTGAACGGCTGTCCACAATCGCCCCGATCACATGCACCGCATCTTGAAGCGGCGTGCGATCCGGCCTTAGGCTGCCGAAAACCGGAGATTGCCATGTTCAAATTCCTCACGCCGAAGTCGATCAAGCCGCCCTTCGCCCGCTACAGCCATGGCGTCGAAGTGCCTGCAGGAAAACGCCTGGTGCTGTGTTCCGGTCAGGTCGCGATCACCGCTGACGACCAGATCCCTGAAGGTGCCGGCGCCCAGGCCGAACTCTGCTTCCAGAACATTTCGGCGATCCTCGGCGAAGCAGGGCTCGGACTCGGGGATATCGTGCGCATCAACGCCTACGTCACCGACCGCGCATTTCTCAGACCCTACATGGACGTCCGCGATCGGCTGTTTTCCAGCCCGGCGCCGGCCTCGACGCTGATGATCGTCTCTGGCTTTGCCCGGCCCGAATTCAAGGTCGAGATCGAGGTCATCGCCGCGGCATGATCGACAGGCGCTGTCTGGCGCGCTAGGTCTCGGTCACATGAAAGAGGCAAACATGACCGTTGCAAACAGACGCGTGTGGTGGGGCGACTACCGAACCACCGAATACGCCACGATCGACCCGGAAGCGACGATCGCCGTCCTGCCGGTGGCGGCGATCGAGCAGCACGGCTCGCATCTGCCGGTCTCGACCGACACCTCGATCATGAACGGCATGCTGGAAACTGTCATATCGCGCCTGCCCGCCGATCTCGACATCCGCGTCCTGCCGGTGCAAGCGGTGGGCAAGTCGAACGAGCATTTGCATGCGCCAGGCACCCTCACTCTGCCGGCGACGACCCTGGTCGATGCCTGGACCGAACTCGGCCTGTCGGTCGCGCGCGCCGGCGTGAGAAAGCTGGTCGTCGTCAACTCGCATGGCGGCAATGAGGAGATCATGGGCATCATCACGCGCGAACTGCGCGTGCGCGCCAGGATGCTGGCGGTGAAGACGAGCTGGCAGCGCTTTGGCCGCCCGGCCGGCATGTACACCGAACTGGAGGACCGCCACGGCATCCATGGCGGCGATGTCGAGACCTCGCTGATGCTGCACTTCCGCCCGGATCTGGTCGACATGGGCAAGGCCGACAATTTCGTTTCCAACGTCAGCCGAGCGGAAAAGGAATTCGCACTGCTGCGCCACACCGGCACGCATGCCTTCGCCTGGATCGCCAGCGACCTCAACCCGAACGGCGTGGTCGGCGACGCCAGCATCGCCTCCGCGGAGAAAGGCCGGCTGACCGCCGAACACCAGGCCGACGGTTTCATCAGCCTGCTGAAGGATGTCCGCAAGGCGAAGCTCGTCGACTGGCTGACCTAAATCAGCAAAGTCCTGCGAGACGTTCAGCCATCGATCCTGAACTCGAAGGGCGTGCCTTCAAAAGCATCAGCGCCCCGCCCGATCGCCTCTATCGCCCCGATCATGCGGCCATTGCGATCAAGCAAGGCATCGGCGACGGCGATCAGCCGCGGGTTGGGCGTAGCCGAGGGCGACAGCGCCCGCAGCGTCTGCGCCAATTCCGCCTCATCGCGCTTCGGTGCCAGTGCTGCGGCGATGATGTAGGCCGAGGCGGTCGAGCGGCTGATGCCGGCATAGCAATGGACGACCATGGGCTTCGCACGATCCCACTGGCGCGCGAACTGGAGCAGGTTTCGCACATGCTCTTCGCCCGGCATGGTCATGCCTTCCTGGGCGACGGCAATGTCGTGCATCACCAGATGCAGATGGTTCTCCCTGGCGATCGAGGCCGGTCGTATCACTTCGGTGCCGGCGGCAAGCAGCGAGAGCAGACGCTCGGCGCCGGTTCTCGCCACGGTCTCCTCGACTTTCGCCAGCGAACAGACATGGATCATGGCGCGATCTCCTTCGGCCCATCGTCGCGCCGCGCGGCCCAGTCGGCAAGCGCCGATTCGAGCCGCTGCCATTCCTCGTCGGAGCCGGGCAGCCCGGCACGCAGCACCTGTGGCCGGTCGGCAAAATGCCGAAGCAGCACGCCGCGCCCACCAAGCGCGGAAAACAAACCGGCCGCATCCGTAAGGCGAAGATAACGAAACAGCGTCGTTCCGCCAGCAACAGGCGCATCGAAGCGGCCGAACAGCGCGTCGAGCCGCGCCGCATCCTGCGCCAGGCGCTGCCGCATGGTGGTCTGCCAATCCGTGTCGGCCAGCGCGCGGAGGCCGTAGTCGAGCGCAGGGCCGGCGACCGCCCACGGCCCTAATTGCGCCTCCAGCCTCTCGACGGCCAGCGTGTCGGCCAAGGCAAAGCCGAGCCGCAGGCCGGCAAGGCCAAAGAACTTGCCGAAGGAGCGCAGCACCACGATACCGCCCTGCCCGACATCGCCGGCCAGGCTTTCGGCGCGTGGGCCGACATCCATGAACGCCTCGTCGACGACCAGCAGCCCGCCTTTGGCGCGCAATCTTCCGGCAAGCTCGAGCAGCCTGCCGCGGCCGACGACACGGCCATCCGGATTGTTGGGATTGACCACGATGGCGAGGTCGGCCCCGGCCAGCGCCTCGAAATCATCGACCTCGGCCGCCGCATGGCCGGCGATCGCCGCCGCCCTTTTGTGTTCGGCATAGGTCGGCCCAAGCACCAGCGCCTTGCCGGGGCTCACCAGCGAGGCGACGCGCGGCAACAGGATCTGCGTGCCGGGCGCCGCCGCCACATTGGCCGCCGACGGCGCCCCATAGGCGCGCGCCGCGACCTCGGCCAGTTCACGGGCACGCGCCGCTTCCGGCAATCGCGACAGGGTGGTGGCGGGCAAATCGAAAAGCGGATAGGAGTGCGGATTGATACCCGTCGAGAGATCGACGAAAGGCTGTGGCGCGCGAGGGAAGAGCGCGCTCGCCCGGCCAAGGCTTCCGCCATGATCCACTGCAGCCATCGCTCCATCAGAAAGCTTCATGTCGATCCTGATTGCCTTCCTGTCGCTAGCCATCGAACGTATCCTGGGTTACCCGGACTGGCTGTTTGGCGCCATCGGCCATCCCGTCACCTGGTTTGGCAGGCTGATATCCTTTCTCGACCGCAGGCTCAACCACGCCACTGATTCCGACGCGCTGCGTCGCCGCCGGGGCGTCAAGGCATTGCTGGTCATCGTCCTGGTGCCGGCGGCCATCGCTTTCGCCGTGCAAATCCTGCTCTGGCAGATCTTTCCCGCCGGCCTGCTCGTCACGGCAATTCTGGCATCGTCGCTTCTGTCGCAGAAGAGCCTCGCCGAGCATGTCGAGGCAGTGGCCGATGCGCTCGATACAGGCGGGCTGACGCTCGGCCGCATCGCCGTCTCGCACATCGTCGGCCGTGATCCGGAAAAACTCGACAAGCCGGGCATTGCCCGCGCCGCGATCGAGAGCCTGGCCGAGAATTTTTCCGACGGCATCGTCGCCCCCGCCTTCTGGACCGGTGTTTGCGGGCTGGCCGGCGGCGTCGCCTACAAGGCCGCCAACACCGCCGATTCGATGATCGGCCACCGCACCCCGCGCCACGAGGCTTTTGGACGGGCGGCCGCCCGTTTCGACGATTTCATCAACCTGCCGGCCTCGAGGCTGACGGCGCTGCTGATCGTGCTCGCCGCTTTCATCGTCAAAGGCACCGACCCGCGCAACGCCTGGCAGGCCGTGCGGCGCGACGCGAGAAAGCACCGCTCGCCCAATGCCGGCTGGCCGGAAGCAGCAATGGCCGGCGCGCTTGGTCTGGCGCTGGCCGGACCGCGCAGCTATGGCGGCGTTGTCGTCGACGACGCGTTCATGGGCGAAGGCGGCCGGCGCGAGGCCGATAGCACCGACATCAGGCGGGCACTGAAGCTCTACCGGATCGCCGACTATCTGCTGATCGGGCTGTTTGCGATCCTATCGGTGGTGCTCATCTACCTGACGTTCTGAGCCGCGCCTTACCCTCCCCCTTGTGGGAGGGTAAGGCACTCAGAACTCGATCCCCTGCTGCGCCTTCACGCCGGCCGAAAAATGGTGCTTGGTCACGCCCATCTCGGTGACGAGATCGGCGGCCTCGACCAGCGCCGGCTTGGCGTTGCGTCCGGTGACGACGACGTGCAGGCCTTCACGCCGGCCTTTCAGCGCTGCGACCACCTTGTCGAGATCGAGATAGTCATAGCGCAGCGCAATGTTGAGTTCGTCGAGCACCACGAGGCTGATCGACGGATCGGCCATCAGTTCCAGCGCCCTCGCCCAGGCGGCCTCGGCGGCGGCGATGTCGCGCTTCAGGTCCTGCGTTTCCCAAGTGAAACCCTCGCCCATCGCATGCCAGACGACGCGGTCGCCGAAGGCAGCGAAGGCTTCCTTCTCGCCGGTGTGCCATTTGCCCTTGATGAACTGGACGACGCCGACACGCTTGCCGTAGCCGAGCATCCTAAGCGCCAGCCCGAAAGCGGCCGTGGTCTTGCCCTTGCCCGGACCTGTGTTGACGATCAGCAGGCCTTTCTCGATCGTCTTGCCCGCCACCTCGGCATCCTGCACCGCCTTGCGCTTGGCCATCTTGGCGCGATGGCGTTCCTCGTCCTTGGGATCGATATCGGTCATCTCACTTCACCTTCAGCGGCAGCCCCGCCACCATCAGCAGCACCGTGTCGGCAATTGCCGCAACCTGCTGGTTGAGGCGGCCCGCGGCATCTCGAAACCGACGGGCAAGCGCATTGTCCGGCACGATACCCTGGCCGACTTCGTTGGAAACCACAAACCACGGCCCGCGCGGCCGCGACAGCACATCCGCCAGCCGCAGGCATTCGACCTCGACGTCGTTCTCGGCCAGCATATGGTTGGTCAGCCACAGCGTCAGGCAGTCGACCAGCACCGGCTGCCCGTCGGGCAAAGCCGTGAGCGCGCCGACAAGATCGAGCGGCGCGTCCACGGTCGCCCAGCCTTCACCACGCCGCGAGCGGTGCAGCGCGATGCGCTCGCGCATCTCCTGGTCATAGGCTTCCGCGGTGGCGATATAAGTCCAGGGCGCCGGCCCTGCCGTCGCCAGAGTTTCGGCATGCGCGCTCTTGCCGGAGCGCGCACCACCGATGATGAAGGTCAATCCTTTGCGATCAGGCAAAGCTGTCGCGCAGGCTGGTCGCCGTGCCGGTGAAGCGTCCGCGCACCACGCCGACGACGGCGCCGAGCACCAGCCAGAACACCAGGTTGGTCACCGTCACCGCCACCACGAACTGGTGATGCAAGCCTTCGGGGATCGGCGTCTCAAAACTGTCGGGCTGCGGCGCGCCGACGATATGCGGCGCTACGATCAAGGCCACGGCCAGGATCGCCAGCGGCAGCGACTTGCGGAAGGCGATCAGGCCGAGACCGGCTGCGGTCGCCGCCACCGTTGCCCACCACCAGATCTGGCGTTCGGTGAGGTCGGCTGCCGGCATGGCCGGCAGTTCCGGCGGCAGGCCGAGGCCCGGCGCCAGCGTGAACGCGGCAAAACCGGCCAGCCCCCAGAACACGCCCTGGCGCCAGTTGCCGATGCCGCCGGCAAACTCCGAAACCGCGACCAGGACCAGTGCGAAGCCGATGCCGGTGACGATGTTGGCCAGCACGCTGAAGGCGAAGCGCTCGAATCCATCGGCCGGCGCCCAGCCTTCGCCCTCCGCCGGAGCCGCCGCCTCAGCCGGCGCCGGTGCGGCGCTGCTCATGGCATTGGTATCCGTAGCGTTGGCGGCCGGCGCCGCCGGCGCCGCGGCATGCTCATGCTGGTGGCCGCCTCCGGCCTGTTCATAGACCTCGGCCTTCAGGATGAGCGGCACGGTGGCGAAGGCCTGCATGCAGGCGAGAACGACGCCGGCCACGAGCCCTGCGATCGCCGCGATGAACACGACGTTGCGAAACAGATTCATGATGTCAAATCCTCGTCAGTGGCAGGGAAACGCCATCGAATGGCGATAGTCGTGCGCGGCATTGTGGACCGCATCGATATGCGAGAAGCCGACAACGCCGATGACGAAAATGCCCAGAAACGCGCTCAGCACGAGCTGCGTGAAACGCGACTGCGAGGAGACGGAAGCGCCGAGAGAGACCGAAGCGGTATTCATGTCTTGTCCTTTCGCCCTCCACCCGAGGGCACAGAAGTCAGTTCCCTGTCGCCGGCAGGTCTCCTGGCTCGCGGATCAGCGCCCTTCCCCACCTTCCCGAAGAAATATCTTCAGTGGCTTATGGAGAGGACTACCGCACACAGTTGCGGGGGCAGCCACGGCATTGGGCGATTTTTTTGCCCGCACCGCATTCCCTCTTGGCTCCAAACGGAACCGACGACAGTTCGTGACTATACGAAGAATCGCCGCGCCCGGCAAACCAAATTCCGCCACCGGCCATCGCGAAAGCGGCGCATAGCTCTATCCCCGCAATGCAGCGATCCGCTCAGCCACCAGATGCTGCAACCGCCACAGATGGCGGTCGTGAATGCCGCGCTGCTCCAGATTCTTCACCGTGTTGTAGAGATAATCGGCGCCGGAGCCCCAGTGCCCGCACGACGTCGCCAGCCTTTCGACCACCTCGTCTTCGTCGAGCGGCCCGGCATAGGTAGTGCCCTTGCGGTTGATGACGAAAGCCAAGCCCTTGAGCGGCCCGCTGTCGCTCGCCAGCGTGAGCAGGCGCGGATGGTAGCTGGTCGGCTTCAGCGTCACTGCGCGCCGCAAAAGCTTGTCGAGTTGCTGGCGCCGATCACCATCGCCCAGCCGAAAGGCGACGCCCTTGCATTGCCCGCCGCGGTCCAGCGCCATCATCAGGCCGGGCTGATCCTTGGTGCCGCGCCAGCGGGTCATCTTCATGCAGAAGGAGCGGTGCCAGCCGCGCGCCACCGCCACCCGCTCCTCGACATGATCGATTTCGGGCTTCCAGATCAGCGACCCATAGCCGAACAGCCACAGTGGCTCGGTGGCGGGCAGTTCCGCCTCGAGCGCGTCCACCATCGCCTCATAGTCGCTGTCGCCCAGATGCGCGGCGTCCGGGTCTGGTCCGGTGTCCTCGACCTGCCGATGGCAGCGGGCGACCAGCTCTTGCGTGAGCGACATCGTTCTTGCGGACATGACTTGCGACCTGGGCGACCAACGGAATGCCGGAGAGGATGAATCGACCATAAAGTTCGCGATCGCGAGCCACAATGGCGGCGGCGCGCGCCAATTGACAAAGGTCCCGGCCGGGTGTCGGCTGCTCCATCCAGGGAGCCAGCCATGCAACCCGATCAGACGGAACGCGACCTCTATAATTGTTTGACGCGTCTCGAGCCGACGCTGCCGTCGCCGGCCTATTGGGACGCTCATGCCTACCAACGCGATCTCGACGCCATCTGGTACAAAAGCTGGCTGCTGGTCTGCCGCGAGGCCGACCTTGGCCAGCCGCTGGCATTCAGGACCTTTCGTGTCGGCACCCAGGAGATCGTCGTGCTGCGCGACGACACCGGCGAATTGCGCGCCTTCCATAACACCTGCCGTCACCGTGGTTCGCAGCTTTGCCAGGAGAGCGAGGGCCGGCTGAAGGCGCGGCTGATCACTTGCCCCTACCACGCCTGGTCCTATTCGCTGCGCGGCGATCTGGTGCGCGTGACGTCGAAGTCGCTGCCCGAGGACTTCGACAAGGCCGATCATCCGCTCTACCGCGTGGCGCTGTCGGTATGGCGCGGTTTGGTCTTCGTCAATCTCGAGGAAGATGCCGGCGGCTCAGCGGAAACCTCCTTCGATCCCGCTTCCGGCAACGTCGCCAACTGGCCGCTGGAAACGCTGGTATCAGGTCATGTGCTGCGCAAGGTGATGAGCTGCAACTGGAAGATCTTCTGGGAGAACTTCAACGAGTGCCTGCACTGCCCCGGCGTCCACAAGGATCTGTCGCGGCTGGTGCCGATCTATGGCCGCGGCCTGATGGGCAGGCACGACGACCCCGAATGGGCCCGTCACGCCGACAATGATGCGCCGGAATTTTCCGGCGGCCTGCGCGCAGGCGCCGAAACCTGGTCGCGCGACGGGCAAGCACATGGCCCGGTCTTTGCCGGCCTGACGCCGGCCGAACGCGCCGCCGGGCAGACCTACGCCACCAGCCTGCCGTCGATGTTCATCGTCGGCCATGTCGACTATGTCCGCACAGTGCGGCTGGTGCCGCTTGGCCCGGAGCAGACCGAACTCACCGCCGAATGGCTGTTTCCGGCCGAAGCGCTGACAGCACCCCAGGCCGACATCGACAACATCGTCGCCTTCGGCCGGCAGGTTCTGGAAGAAGACGCAGCGATCTGCGAGGTCAACCAGAAGGGCCTGCGCTCGCTGCGCCACGCGGCCGGCGTGCTGATGCCCGAGGAGTATGACCTGCACCGTTTTCACAACTGGGTGCGCGTGCGTCACAGCGCAGTCTCACCCAAGGCCTGAACATCAAAGCGATTTGGGCAGATAGCGCCAGGTGACGAACCCGCAGGCAGCGGCAAGTAACCCGAGCGTGGCAAAGACCGAGCCCAGACCGAAAAACGCCAGCACCACCGAATAGACCAGCGGCGGCGTCAGCTCGGAGAAGTCGAGATAGGTGCGATAGACCGCCGCCATCTGCGCCCTCTCATAGAACCTGACCGAACGCATGAAGGCGGTCGAGCCGAGTGCGTCGAGCGCAATGGCGAAGAAGGCCCCGCACAGCAGGAAGGCGCCGGTAAGCAGCGGCACGGTTTCGCCCACCGCACCCGCCGCCAGAAGCGTGGCCGACATGGCGAAATAGGCAAATGTCATCGTCCGTCGGCCGCCATAGCGCTTTCCGGCCCTGCCCCAGAAGATCGCCGTGAACAGAAGCGCGTTGCCTGCCGACACCAGCAGGCCACCGGCGAGTTCGCCCTCGCCGGCGATGACCATGAACAGCGGCCCGTAGACGAAGAACGTCGTCCAGAAGCAGGAGCGGCCGAAGGCGATCAGCCAGGCAAGCCTCAGCCTGGGTTGCGCGACGAAGCGACCGATATTGGCAAGCGGGTTGGCCGGTCGGCTCTTGCCGGGGCGGATCGACGGGTTGTCGCCGAGCCGGTAGGTCCAGAACAGCACGAGCAGCGCCAGGGCAAAGATCGCGACCGCGCCATGCGCGGCAGCGATGCCGAAGCTGGTGTAGAGGAAGATTCCCAGCGTCGGTCCACCGGTCCAGGCGAACATCGACCACGCCATGCGCAGCGATTCCGCCTGCATGAAGTCGGTCTTGCGGATGTGATCCATGATGTAGAGGTTGAGCGTGATCGACAGCGCGCTGGCGCCCATGACGCGGCAGAGCATGCCGATGAGCTGCCCGGTCAGCGTATGCGTGACGAAAAACAGCGAGCCTACGGCGAGCAGGCAGGCGCCGGCTGTGTAGACCCAGCGCCGGGCAAAGCGGCGGATCAGCATCGGCATGAACAATGTCACCGAGAGCCCGAGCAGCGCCACGATGGTGTAGAGGATCGAGACGACCTGCTCGTTGTGCAGGATCTCGTAGGCCTGGATCGGGATGACGCTGGAAATAGTGGCGCGGGCGAAGGACTCGACCGCATAGAGCGAGGCGAAGGTGCGCGCATCCGCCGGCCTGAGAGCCGGAAGCCAGATCGGATGGCGCACATGGGTGGACATTGACCCTCCGGCCGTGGAATCGCCGGTCAAATCTGGCCGGACCAGTGGCTAGCCGGTAGCAGGAAATCGACCCGCTCAAGCCGAAAAGCGAAACCGGCCAAAGGCTTTCCGCCACTGGCCTAAAGCGAATTCCGATGCGGCTTCGAACCGGAAGGAAGAAGTCAAACGGGAGATTGACGCGGAAGCGGCGGCGGCCCGCCTTCTTTTGCCCTGTGCAACCGTGATAGTCGTTTGGCACCAGTGAATCGGAATGCGAGACGATGAGCCTTCAAACGCCGGCAGAACCCGTTCAGGACCCGTCGAAGTCGAGGCGCATCACAACCATCGACATCGTGCGCGGCATCGCCCTGCTGGCCATGGCGAGCTACCATTTCACCTGGGATCTCGAGAATTTCGGCTATACCGATCCCGGCCTCACCGCCTTCGGCTGGTGGAAGATCTATGCGCGCTGCATCGCTTCGACCTTCCTATTCCTGGTCGGCGTCAGCCTGTTCCTCGCCCATGGCAGGCAAATTCGTTGGCCGGGTTTTTGGAAACGGTTCGTCATGGTCGCCGCGGCGGCGCTCGCCATATCGGCTGTCACCCACTTCGTTACGCCGGGCGGCGTCATCTTCTTCGGCATCCTGCACGAGATCGCGCTGGCCAGCCTGCTCGGCCTTGCCTTTCTGCGGCTGCCGGCGCTGCTGACGATCGTCGTTGCGGCGCTCGTCATTGCAGCGCCATTCTATCTGCGGTCCGAATTCTTCGACCATCCGGCGCTGTGGTGGGTCGGCCTGTCGGCCACCAATCCGCGCTCCAACGACTATGTGCCGCTGTTCCCCTGGTTCGGCGCCGTACTTTTGGGCATAGCCGCGGCGAAGCTCGCTTCAGCGTCTGGCTTGCTTGCCCGGCTGGCCGACCTTGCACCCGGCCGCTGGTCGAACCCGCTGGTCTTCATCGGCCGGCACAGCCTCGCCTTCTATCTGATCCACCAGCCCTTGCTGTTCGGCGCCGTCTGGTTGCTTTCGCAGATCGCGCCGGCGCCGGTCGAAACGCGCGAAGTCACCTTCCTGAAATCCTGTCAGATATCCTGCGAGCAGCAGCGCGACACCGAGTTCTGCTCCAGCTATTGTGTGTGCATGCTCGATACGCTGCAGAGCGAAGCGACATTCGACCGGCTCTACAACGGCGACCAGACCCCGGAATTCAAAGCACATCTGGGCGATCTCGCCGGTGTCTGCACCGCCAAGACCGACAGCACGTTGATGGAGGGAGGCCAACAATGACCGACGTCACCCCGAAACCCGGGCTCATCCCATGGCCGCCGCTGATCTATGTCGCGGCAATCATCATCAGCGTCATGCTCGGCCTGCTCTATCCGCTGCCATGGATCGGCGATCTGCTGGGCGAGATCCTCTTCGCCGCCGGCTGGGTGGCTTTGTTCGGCGTCGCCGCGCTGTGGTTCACCGCCATCCGCGTCATGCTGCGGGCAAAGACCACATTCAATCCGAACGCCGTGCCGGACCATCTGGTCACCTCCGGCCCCTTCTCCGTCAGCCGCAACCCGATGTATCTCGCCAACACGCTGCTTTTGATCGGCGTCGCCTTTATCACTGGGATCGTCTGGTTCCTGCTGTTCGCCTTCATCGCCGCCTTTGCGACGCAGAAGCTGGCGATCGAAAAGGAGGAAAAGATACTGGCGGCAAAATTCGGCAAGAAATACCGCGACTACGCCAAACGCGTGCGGCGCTGGATTTGAGTTCAGGGCTCGCTAAGGCCGCTGGAGTAGAATTATCAAAACGGCCGTGTTCAGGTGTTGACGCCGAGCTCCACCAGCCGCTCGACGCAGGACTCTTCAGCCTGGTCGAGTTCGGCCAGCGTCTCCTCGAGGTCGCGGCGCTTCTGCCTGAGATCCTCGCGCTTTTCCTCGATGCGCTTGATCATCAGCTTGAGCTGGCCGACCTCGCCGGGCGGCTCCTTGTACATCTGGATGATTTCGCGGATCTCGTTGATCGAGAAGCCGAGCCGTTTGCCGCGCATGATCTGGCGGATCAGATGCCGGTCGGACGGACGAAACAGCCGGGTGCGGCCGCGCCGCACCGGTTGCACCAGGCCCTCGTCCTCGTAAAAGCGCAGCGTCCGCGTCGACACATCGAATTCGCGGGTCAGTTCGGTGATCGAATAATATTCCCGCATTCTCGCTCCCAATGCCGGATGGCCAGGACGCCCGCCATGCGCAGCCGCCTGCCATCCCGATCAAAACCCGTTCCATGCCGGAATCGGCATAAAACCCCTGGCGAGCCTCGCACGGCATTTACGTAAAAGTCAATTGAAGCTTCAGGGTACGGCGAACCACCATGTCGCCAGCCCAAGAAAGGCGAAGAAGCCGACGACATCGGTGACTGTGGTGACGAAAACCGCGGAAGCCACCGCCGGGTCGACCTTGAACCGGTCGAGCAGCAGCGGGATCAGGATGCCGGCCAGTGCCGCGACGAACATGTTGATGATCATCGCCGCCGCGATGATGCCGCCCAGATTGGGGTCGCGGAACCATGCCGCCGCGACGATGCCGATCAGCACCGCGAAGACGATGCCGTTGATGAAGCCCACCCCCATCTCGCGGCGGATGATGCGGCCGGCATTGTAGATGTCGAGATCCTTGGTCGCCAGTGCCCGCACCGTGACCGTCATCGTCTGCGAGCCGGCATTGCCGCCCATGCCTGCCACGATCGGCATCAGCACCGCCAGCGCCACGATGCGTTCGATCGTATGGTCGAACAGGCCGATCACCGACGCAGCGAGGAACGCCGTCAGCAAATTGACGAGCAGCCAGGGCACGCGCGAGCGCGAGGTGGCGAGCACGGTATCCGACAATTCCTCGTCACCGACGCCGCCCATGCGCAAGAGGTCCTCCTCGGCCTCCTGCTGGATGACGTCGACCACGTCGTCGATGGTCAGCACGCCGACCAGCCGCTCGTTCTCGTCAACAACGGCAGCGGAGAGAAGGTCGTATTGCTCGAATTCCCGCGCCGCCTCTTCCTGGTCCATGGTGGCCGGGATGGCGTGTCTTGTCTCATGCATGACCTCTTCGACCTTCACCGCCCGCTTGGTGCGCAGGATCTGGTCGAGATCGATGGCGCCAAGCAGCTTGAAGCTCGGATCGATGACGAAGATCTGGCTGAAGCGATCGGGAAGGTTCTTGTCCTCGCGCATGTAGTCGATGGTCTGGCCGATCGTCCAGAACGGCGGCACCGCGACGAACTCCGTCTGCATGCGGCGGCCGGCCGTCTCTTCCGGATAGTCCAGCGAGCGGCGCAGCCTGATCCGCTCGGTGAATGGCAGCTGGGACAGGATCTCGTCCTGGTCCTCCTGGTCGAGGTCTTCCAGAATGTAGACGGCGTCGTCGGAATCGAGCTCCTGCACTGCCTGCGCGATCTGTGCGTTGGGCAGATTGTCGACGATGTCGAGGCGGATCGCTTCATCGACCTCGGTCAGCGCGGAAAAGTCGAAGTCGGCGCCCAACAGCTCGACCAGCGCGCGACGCTGCTCGGGATGAAGCGCTTCGAGCAGATCGCCGAGTTCCGACTGGTGCAGGTCGCCGACTTCGCGCTTCAGCGTCAGCGTATCGCGATCGGCGATCGCCGCGCCGACATGCGCCAGAAACGACGACTGAACGGCGCCGTCCTCGCCATAGATATCGGCGCCCTCGGCGGACCGGATCTCCTGTTCGTTCTGGCCTTCCACAAGCGCCTCCCGCCATCACGATTCCGGAAAGGGTGCTTGTCAGGTCTAGAGCATTGGACCCAAAGGGGAAACCGGTTTTGGGAAAATCCGATGCTCGGACCCAAGATAGGGCGGCGGCACGATTCGGCTTGAGAAGCTTTTGCTCTAACGCATGGGAATATCAAGCGAAACGCGCCCTGCCCCGCGTGGCCAGCGTTTCGAAGCCGGCAATGCGGCGCTTGCTATTCGCGCACGAGGCGCCCGGTCGCCCACCAGATCACCGACACCACGGCGATAGCGACGTAGCCGTCAACAGCGTAGTGCCATCCGGTATAGACCGACCCGTACAGGATCAGACCCGCGAAGATCCAGCCGGCAGCGCCAGCCCAACGGTTCAGGGACGACAGGAAAAGGGCATTCAGCACGACAAGCGCCACATGCAGGCTGGGCATGGCCGAAATGCCTCCGCCCAGGCCTGTATGTCCCGTCGTATAGAGCATCAAGAGATAGTCGGCATATTCGCGCACGACGACGCTGGACTCCAGGCCGGCCAGGGCGACCCTCAGACCGCCGAAGCGATCGCCGCCGACAAAGTGGTCGTAGTAGATGGGACCAGCAGACGACAACAGGAGCGCAAGCAAGGTGCCGACGATCGAGATGGTCAAGGCCACCGCCCAAAGATAGCGGATGCGTGCGATCGGGTTCGACCACATGCCCACCAGCAGGATCGTGCCGAACCACTGCGCGAACCACACCACCTCATAGATATTGAAGATGAAAAACGCCCAAAGCCCATTGTCGAGGCGATGCGCCAATTCCCACGGTGCCGCGCCGTGTATCCACTCGTCCAGATCGGCAAGCCACGCGTCGGCATAAAACGGAAGGACCGTCGGAATCAGGATCTTGAAGTTGGAGAACGCTGTCACGCCGGCGAGAAAGAACAGGAGCACCGGCAGGCAGTTCCACCATCTCGTCCGAACCCAGTTGATTGCATATTTCGTCGGCGCGTCCCGGCCATAAAGCAGTCCCGCGACAGCGGCGCTGCCAACCAGCAATATCGGGACCGCACGAGCGAACTTGTCGACGTAGATCAGGCCGAGGGTGAGAAAAGTCGCCGGACTCAAGAAAAATGAGATCAGCACGTATGTGACGATGAAGAAGGCCAATCTCAGCGACCATTTGCCGGCCGGACTGTAGTCCGAGACTTCAGAAGATAAGGACATGCTGATCCGCCGAAATTGAACATGCGTGACCAAGTGAGCAATAGCGTGTCGACCTTACATTTGCGTTACTGAGCGGTCAGGGAAGCCCCGACGAAATCCGACCATTTTCCGCGGTGCCAGGCCGTGGTTTATGGCCTGCCCGAGATGCAAAACCGGGTTCAAGCAGCGCGACAATGCATGTCGCTAGGGAAAGAGCACCCATTTGCCATTGGGGCAGAATTACCGTCACGGGGATCCAGAGACGCGACGGAACCCGTACGCCCGCAAATTGGTCCAGAGGAAGCCCTTGAAGATCAAGTCGCAGAGAATGAGTGAGGCAATCGGCGAGCGGCGCGTGCGCGTCGTCGTCGCCGAACGCAATCCGCTCGTCGTATCGGCGCTGCGCGAAATGCTGGAATGCGACGGGCGCTTCGAATTTTTCGGCTCCGTGCAAAGCGGCAAGCAACTCCTGGACCTGGCGGCAGAGCCGCAATTCGACGTCGCCGTCATCGGCTGGAAGCTCGCCGACATGGACGGCGCCGATGTTCTGGCCGAGATCCAGAGCCGCAGGCTCGACGTGCGGATCACGGTGTTTTCCAACGACCACGATATCGGCATCCTTAAGCAATGCGTGCGGCTCGGCGCGCATGGCTATTGCTTCCAGTTCGACGACCCGCCGATCATCTTCGAGACGATCCTGGCGGTTGCGCATGGCCGCATCTGCATCCCCTATATCGACATCAACAAGGTCAACGACACGCCGCTGTCGCAACTCACGGTTCGCGAGCGCGAACTGCTGGCGGTGCTTTCCGACGGTTGGACCAACCTTCAGATCGCAACGCGGACAGGGATTTCCGAGAACACGGTGAAGTACCACCTCAAGAATCTCTACGACAAGCTCGACGTCCGCAACCGGGCGATGGCTGTCGCGCTCTATTCGAGCGAAAGGCGCCGCAGTCAGGGCAGCCATTCGGGTAGGCCGACCGGGTAGGCTTTCCCCACCCGCGCGCGGCGAGATCTTACCCGGCAAGGTGTTGTTGCCGCCCGCCGTAAAAACGAGACTCCCCTCATCAATTTTGCTGGATCAGAGGAGAGTTCGCAGCATGGCCGGCTTCACCCATCTTTTCATTCCGGGGCCAACCAACATCCCCGAACAGGTCCGGCAAGCGATGAACCTTCCAATGGAGGACATGCGCGCCGCCTCGTTCCCCGATCTCACCCTGCCGCTGTTCGAGGACATCAAGAAAGTTTTCAAGAACGAAACCGGCCGCGTCTTCATCTATCCCTCGTCCGGCACCGGCGCCTGGGAAGCGGCGATGACCAATGTGCTCAGCCCCGGCGATCGTGTGCTGATGTCGCGCTTCGGCCAGTTCTCGCATTTGTGGGTCGACATGGCCGAACGTCTCGGTTTCGAGGTCGACGTGATCGACTGCGAATGGGGAACCGGCGTGCCGCTCGAGCTCTATGCGGAGCGGCTGAAGGCCGACAAGGCGCACCGCATCAAGGCGGTCTTCTGCACGCAGAACGAGACCGCCACCGGCGTCACCAGCGACGTCGCCGGCTGCCGCGCCGCGCTCGACGCGGCAAACCACCCGGCGCTGCTCTTTGTCGACGGCGTGTCGTCGATCGGCTCGATCGATTTCCGCCAGGAGGAATGGGGCGTCGACTGCGCCGTCAGCGGCTCGCAGAAAGGCTTCATGCTGCCTGCCGGTCTCGGCTTCCTGTCGGTAAGCAAGAAGGCGCTCGTCGCCTCGAGGACGGTTACCCACCGGCGCTGCTTCTTCTCCTTCGAGGACATGATCCGCGCCAATGACGCCGGCTATTTCCCCTACACGCCGGCGACGCAGCTGCTGCGCGGCCTGCGCGCCTCGCTTGACCTGATCGCCGACGAAGGGCTCGACAACATCTTCGCCCGCCACCATCGCCTGGCCGAAGGCGTGCGCAAGGCAGTCGACGCCTGGGGCCTGAAGCTTTGCGCCAAGGCGCCGAAATGGCATTCCGACACGGTCAGCGCCATCCTCGTGCCGGAAGGCATCGACAGCGGCGACGTCGTCAAACATGCCTACCAGAAGTACCAGACCTCGCTCGGCGGCGGCCTCAACAAGGTGTTCGGCAAGGTCTTCCGCATCGGCCACCTCGGCTGGCTGAACGAGGTGATGGTGCTGGCCTCGCTGTCCGCCGCCGAACTGGCGCTGCTCGACTGCGGCGTCAAGCTGGCGCCGGGCTCCGGCGTCGGAGCCGCGATCGCGCATTTCCGTCGCTCGCCTCAGTCCGCCATCGCCGAAGCCGCCTGATCCCGGAGCGCACCATGAGCCACACGATCAACCACCTGAAGAAACTGAGGCTGCAGCGCAGCGAACTGGCGGTTCCCGGTTCCAGCCCGGAGATGATCGACAAGGCGGCGAACAGCGCCGCCGACTTCATCTTCCTCGACATCGAAGATGCCGTCGCGCCGCCGGACAAGGAACGGGCTCGCAAGAACATCATCCAGGCGCTCAACGACATCGACTGGCGCGCCAAGGGCAAGACCGTCTCGGTGCGCATCAACGGCCTCGATACGCACTACATGTATCGCGACGTGGTCGACGTGATGGAACAGGCCGGCGACAGGCTGGATACGATTCTGGTGCCGAAGGTCGGCGTTCCAGCCGACCTCTACATGGTCGAGGCCATGGTCAACCAGATCGAGATGGCCAAGGGTTTCAAAACTCGAGTCGGCCTCGAAGCGCTGATCGAAACCGCGCTCGGCATGGCCAATGTCGAGGCCATCGCCGCCACGCCAGGCCGGCTGGAGGCAATGCATTTCGGCGTCGCCGACTATGCGGCCAGCTGCAAGGCGCGCACCGTCAATATCGGCGGGCTAAACCCCGATTACCCCGGCGACCAGTGGCATTTCGCTTTGTCGCGCATGACGGTCGCCTGCCGGGCCTACGGCCTGCGCGCCATCGACGGGCCGTTCGGCGATTTCTCGGATCCGGAGGGCTATATCGCCGGTGCAAAGCGCGCCGCCGCACTCGGCATAGAGGGCAAATGGGCGATCCACCCCTCGCAGATCGCGCTCGCCAACGACGTCTTCTCGCCTCCGGAAAAGGAGGTCACGCGCGCCAGGCGCATCCTCGAAGTGCTGAAGGAGGCCGAGGCAGCGGGCAAGGGAGCGGCCGCCCTCGACGGCAAGATGATCGACGCTGCGTCGGAGCGCATGGCGCGGAATGTTTTGGTGGTCAACGAAGCGATCGAACGCGCCAGCCAGCCGCGCTCCGCCGCGCATTGACGGTTACCGGGAGGACAAAATGGACATTCACGAATATCAGGCCAAGGAACTGCTCGCCCGGCATGGGGTCCATGTCCCGCGCGGCGGCCTCGCCTACAGCCCCGAGCAGGCGACCTATCGTGCCAGGGAAATCGGCGGCGGCAAATGGGTGCTGAAGGCGCAGGTTCATTCCGGCGCCCGCGGCAAGGCCGGCGGCATCAAGCTGTGCGCCAATGACGACGAGATCTCCAACGCGGCAGAAGCCATGCTCGGCCGCAAGCTGGTGACCCAGCAGACCGGGCCGCGCGGCAAGCTGATTTCGCGGCTCTACCTCGAGGAAGCCGTCGACATCGCGCAGGAGCTCTATGTCGGCTTCGTTCTCGACCGCAAGGAAGAGCGCGTCATGATCGTGGCGTCGGCCGCCGGCGGCATGGAGATCGAGGATATCGTCGAGCGGGCGCCGGATTCCATCATCCGCACCACCGTCGATCCCGGCGTCGGCATGCAGCGCTTCCAGGCGCGCGAGATCGCCTTCGGGCTCGGCCTCGACCAGAACCTGATCGGCAAGGCGACCGAAACCATCTTCAGCTGCTACCAGGTGTTCCGCGACTACGACGCCTCGATGCTGGAGATCAATCCGCTGGTGGTGACCCGCGACGGCAACCTCGTCGCGCTCGACGCCAAGATG
The DNA here is from genome assembly GCF_057784325.1 of Mesorhizobium sp. CNPSo 4689. Taxonomy (NCBI): domain Bacteria; kingdom Pseudomonadati; phylum Pseudomonadota; class Alphaproteobacteria; order Hyphomicrobiales; family Phyllobacteriaceae; genus Mesorhizobium; species Mesorhizobium sp. CNPSo 4689. The sequence continues at coordinate 376,295 of NZ_JBWLUZ010000002.1, read as the reverse complement.
TCGTTCGACGAGAACGCGCTGTTCAGGCGGCCGGAAATCTCCGAGCTGCGCGACAAGAGCCAGGAAGATCCGCGCGAGACCTTCGCCAGCGACCGCGGCCTCTCCTATGTCGGCCTCGACGGCAATATCGGCTGCATCATCAATGGCGCCGGCCTCGCCATGGCGACGATGGACATGATCAAGATCGCCGGCGGCGAACCGGCCAACTTCCTCGACATCGGCGGCGGCGCTTCGCCCGAGCGGGTGGCGAAATCGTTCCGCGCCGTGCTCGGCGACAAGAATGTCGAGACCATCCTCGTCAACATCTTCGCCGGCATCAACCGCTGCGACTGGGTCGCCGAGGGCGTCGTCAAGGCGATCCGCGAGGTCGGCGTCAACGTGCCGCTGGTGGTGCGGTTGGCCGGCACCAAGGTCGAGGAAGGGCGCCGCATCCTGGCCGATTCCGGCGAGGCGGTGATCGTCGCCGAAACACTTGCCGAAGCCGCCGAAAAAGCCGTCGCCGCCTGGCGCGCGGCCGCCAAGAAAAAAGCAAACTGAGGGTCGAGAAAATGGCAATCCTGCTCAACCGCAACACGCGGGTCATCGTCCAGGGCTTCACCGGCAAGATCGGCAGCTTCCATGCCGAGGACATGAAGCGCTATGGCACCAAACTTGTCGGCGGCGTCACGCCCGGCAAGGGCGGCCAGACGCATCTCGGCCTGCCGATCTTCAACACCGTCAAGGGCGCGGTGCGCGAGACCCGCGCCGAAGCCAGCATCGTCTTCGTGCCACCGCCCTTTGCCGCCGATTCCATCATGGAAGCCGCGGATGCCGGTATAAAGCTCTGCGTCTGCATCACCGACGGCATTCCCTCGCAGGACATGATGCAGGTCAAGCGCTACATGCTCCGCTACCGCTTCGAGGACCGCATGCGGCTGATCGGGCCGAACTGCGCCGGCGTGATCACGCCCGGACAGGCGCTGATGGGCATCATGCCCGGCAGCATCTATCTCCCCGGTCGCGTCGGCATCGTCGGCCGCTCGGGCACGCTGGGCTACGAGGCGGCCTCGCAGATGAAAGCGCTCGGCATCGGCGTCTCGACCAGCGTCGGCATTGGCGGCGATCCGATCAACGGCTCGTCCTTCAAGGACATGCTGAAGCTGTTCGAGCAGGATGACGACACCGACGCCGTGGTCATGATCGGCGAGATCGGCGGACCGCAGGAAGCCGAGGCAGCGATCTGGGCGCGCGACAATATGCGCAAGCCCTTGATCGCCTACATCGCCGGCCTTTCCGCACCGAAAGGCCGCCGCATGGGCCATGCCGGCGCGATCATCTCGGCCTTCGGCGAGTCGGCGCAGGAGAAAGTCGAAATCCTGAAAGAGGCCGGCGTCGTCATCGTGCCGACGCCGTCGTCGTTCGGCGAGGTCGTGGCCGAAACGCTGTCCCGGACGAAGAAGGCCGCGTGATAGCAGCGGCAACCGATGCGGACGGAATAGGAAAGCGGTTTGGAACAGAGCAGACCCATCAGATTTCGCGAGGACGAGCGCAGCCTTTTGTTGCGCTTGCTGCTTCAGGTCGCAAGCGCGCGCGAGCCCGAGATCGCCGCCGTTCTGAGCGGACGCAGGTCGCTTGTCTCCCTCGCCGCGGAGCAGCGCATTCCGGCGCTGCAGGCGAGCGGCGTATGGTTCCAGTTGCTGACAATTGCCGACGAATTGCTTGCCATGCGGGCGCGTCGCGAACTCGAACAAGGCGCGGGCGTCGACGAAGTGCCCGGATCCTTCGCCAGCGTGATCGCGCAGATGGCAGCGAACGGCCACTCGGCGGAGAAAGTCCAGGCGGCGCTCGACGAGCTTTGCGTCGGCCCGACCATGACCGCGCACCCGACGGAGGCCAAACGCGTTACGGTGCTGGAGATCCACCGCCGTATCTATCGCAAGCTGACCGAGCTCGACCAGCCGCGCTGGGCGCCGCGCGAACGCGACCTGTTGGTCGCCGATCTGGAGAGCGAGATCGAGCTTCTGTGGATGACGGGCGAGCTGCGACTGGAACGCCCGACGGTCGAACGCGAGATCGCCTGGGGCCTGCATTTCTTTCGCGAAGTCATCTTCGAGGCGACGCCGCAGCTCTATAGCAAGCTTCAAGGCGCCTTCGAGCGTCACTATCCGGGAGAGCCGGTCAGAATTCCCTCCTTCATGCGCTACGCGTCGTGGATCGGCGGCGACCGCGATGGCAATCCAAATGTGACGGCCGCAGTCACCGCCCATGCCATGGCCGAATATCGCAATACCGCCATAGGCTGGTATCTGACGCAGATGCAGCGGCTGGTGACGGTGCTCAGCGCCAGCTCGAACGTCATTGACCTGCCGGCCAGCTTCAGGCCGGTGCTGCAAACGGCGCTTGATAAAAGCGGTCAGGCGAACGTGATCGCCGCCCGCAACCCCGACGAACCGCTTCGCCAGTTCGCTTCGGCCTTGCTTGCCCGGCTGGTGGCCACGCGGGACGGCGGTGTGGCGGCGTACCTCTCGGCGGAGGCGTTTCGTGCTGATCTGAACGCGCTGACTTGCGTTCTCGAAGCGATCGGAGGGCGCGCGGTAGCCGGGCGTTTCGTCCAGCCTCTGCTTTGGCAAGTCGGAAGCTTCGGCTTCCGTACAGTCTCGCTCGACATCCGGCAGAACTCCACGGTCGTCAACAGGGTGCTGGCCGAACTCTTTGCGCTGACAAATCCCGCCGATCCGGTCGCAGTCGGCACGCCGCAATGGTCGGCGCGCATTCGCGCAGCCATCAGCCAGGGCGAGCGGCTGGAGATCGACGCAGACCGGCTCTCGCCTGAAGCAGGTGAACTGCTGTCGACATTCTCCGTCATCCGCGAGCACATCTCGAGCTCGGATGCCGACGCTGTCGGCTCTTTCGTTCTCAGCATGACCCGCTCGGCCGACGATCTGCTCGCGGTCTATCTGCTGGCGCAATATTGCGGACTTTCAACCGCGCCCGGTGGCGGCGGCACAATCAGGCTGCGGATCGTGCCATTGTTCGAGACCATCGCCGATCTACAGGCCGCCCCTGGCATCCTGAATGGATTGCTCGGCGTTTCGCTCGTGAGGCGGACGGTGCGGGATTTCGGCGCGCGCCAGGAAATCATGCTTGGCTATTCGGATTCCAACAAGGACGGCGGTTTCCTGGCCTCCAATTGGGAACTGGCAAAAGCGCAAAAGCGCCTCGCCGCCGTCGGCCGCAAGCACACCGTCAGGATCAGTTTCTTTCACGGTCGCGGCGGCTCCGTCAGCCGTGGCGGTGCGCCGACCGGCCGGGCGATCGCGGCACAGCCGCAAGGCACTGTCGCCAGAACCATGCGGGTGACGGAGCAGGGCGAGGTCGTATCGTCGAAATTCGCCAATCGCGGCACCGGCCTCCACCAGCTCGAGGTTCTCGCCGCCGGCGTGCTGGCCCACAGTGTCGGATCGCGCAGTGATGTCGAGCCGAAGGAAACGCCGGAGTTCGACGAAGCGCTGGAAGCGCTGGCAGGCATGTCGCAGGCATCCTATGCCAGGCTGATGGCTGAGCCCGGCTTCCTCGATTATTTCAACCAGGCGAGCCCGGTCGCGGAACTGGCGCTCCTGAAAATGGGCTCGAGGCCGGATCGCCGTTTCGGCGCCAGCGGCATTGCCGACCTGCGCGCCATTCCATGGGTGTTCGCCTGGAGCCAGAACCGTCATCTGTTGACCGGCTGGTATGGTATCGGCAGCGCACTCAGCTCATTCGTCGCGGTGCGCGGCGAGGCCGGGCGTGAACTTCTGGCTAGCATGTTCGAGCACTCGCGCTTCTTCCGGCTGATCGTCGACGAGGCCGAGAAGACGCTTTACCAGTCCGACATGGAGATCGCGCGGCTCTACGCCGGCCTGGTGGCCGACAGCGATGCGGCCCGACGAATCTACGCCCGCATCGCCGCCGAGTACGAGTTGACGCGACGCCTGATTGGTGACCTCACGGGAGGCGATCTTTCCGCGCGCTTCCCGATGTTCAAGCGACGTTTCGACAATCTGCGGCGACAGATGGACGACATTCATCGGCTGCAGGTCGATCTGCTGCGTGAAGTTCGGGCAAATACCGGCACGGCGAATCAAAAGCGGGCGACCGACGCCCTGCTTGTATCGATCAATTGCATCTCGGCTGGCCTTGGGTGGACGGGATAGGCCCGGTTTTCGTCAAGGTACCAACGCCACCTCGCGTCATCGTTCGAGGCTCATCGTCCACCGCGCGGACACGCTGGCGCGGACGAAGAAGGCTGCGCGATCCCCAAGGGCACACTGTCCTGCGGGCACCTGCAAAAGCGAAAACGGTAACGCGCCCATGTGGAGCGCCGCTTTCGTTTCGGTCCTCGCAAAAGCCAGGCGGCTGCATGTAGCCCCTGGCATGCCAATTGTGAGCTTAGCTGCTCCGATCCCGCAAGCTTGCCAGAAGCGAATTGTCAGGGATGTTCTGGTGCGGTCGAGAAGACTCGAACTTCCACGGGTTGCCCCACAGCGACCTCAACGCTGCGCGTCTACCAATTCCGCCACGACCGCACGTGGTAGGAGCCGGAACGAACCGGCTCGGGGCCTGTAGCAAATCGTTTCCGGCGAAACAAGTGCGCGGCGAGGAATAATCGCCGCGGATCGGTGCAATGCTCCACAGCCCCGGAAAATGCGGGGAACTGGACGTTTCGGCCGATTGCAGCCATATGAGGGGCTGATGCATGTCGCCCGAAAGTGCTGAGCGGTTTTGGGAATGCGACAGGCACAGGAAACTTCTGGAGCGCAGCTTCAACCAGGCACGCTTCAGACGAGATAGACCATGACAGAACGCAGCCAGATCGCCACGTCGTTCCTGCCTTTGCCCGGTTCCGCGCCGGTCGAATGGCGCGTCGAACCTGGCCTTACCGCCTATCCCGACGCGCTCGCGTTCATGGAGGCGCGCGCCGAGGCGATCCGCAGCGGTGCCGCCAGCGAGATAGTCTGGCTGGTCGAGCATCCGCCGCTCTACACGGCCGGCACCAGCGCCCGCATCGAGGATCTGATCGACCCCGGCAGCTTTCCGGTCTTTGCCGCCGGGCGCGGCGGCGAATACACCTATCACGGCCCGGGCCAGCGGGTCGCCTATGTGATGCTCGACCTGAAGCGCCGGCGCGAGGATGTCCGCGCCTTCGTCGCGGCGCTCGAGCAGTGGATCATCGGCACGCTCGCGGCCTTCAATGTGCGCGGTGAACGGCGCGAGGACCGCGTCGGCGTCTGGGTGGTGCGGCCGGATCGTCCGCCGCTTGCCGACGGGTCGCCGGCCGAGGACAAGATCGCCGCCATCGGCATCAGGCTGCGGCGCTGGGTAAGCTTTCACGGCATCGCCATCAATGTCGAGCCGGAGCTCGGCCATTTCAGCGGCATCGTGCCCTGCGGCGTTTCCGATCACGGCGTCACCAGCCTGGTCGACCTCGGCCTTCCCGTCACGATTGCCGACCTCGACCTGGCGCTGAAGTCCGCCTTCGAGGAGGTGTTCGGCCCGGCCACGATCTTGGGCGTCGAAGCGGCCCGCAAGGCCGGCTGACGTTTTCCCTGGAGCAGTTCCAGGGAAAGTGCGTAGCGGTTTTCCGTCCGGAATTGCGTAAAAACAAAAGGTTAGAGCGGTTCAACGAACCGCTCTGGAGCAGCGGCTCAGGCCAGCAGCGCGGACGCCCACAGGACGCCATAGCCGTGGATGGCGAACACCGCCAGCAGCGCGCCGGCCATGGCGAAACGGTCGAAGGCGCGGATCGGCTTCAGCTCATGGCGCGGCTTCACCGCACTGCCCATGGTCAGCAGGCTGAGCGCGGAAAAGACGGCGCCGGCCGCAAGCAGGAAACCGGATGAGAAGCCGGCGCGCCAGCCGAGTGCCAGCAAGGCCGAGAGCAGGAAAAACGATGCCAGCGCCAGCGCGAGCGGACCAGGGCAGATCTGGCGCAGCACCTGACCGCCGTCGAATTTCCACACCGGCACCAGATTGGCGATGTTGAAGAGCGCCGAGCAGCCGGCAAGCGTGGCCAGCAGCGCCGCGGCGAGATAATGCCCCTCGCCCCTGGCAAACCCGCTGGCGGCGATCAGCACCGGCACCAGGAAGGCGGAAAACCCGGCGCCCATCAGCGCCACGAAGGCGACTTCGAACCGGCTGTCATAAGGCCTGCCGCCAATGGCGATGCCGCCGAGCAGCGGGATGAAGATCATCCGCGCCTTGCGATGCCCCATCAGCCGGAATGCCGCCATATGGCCGAGCTCATGCAGGGCCACCACGGAGGTCAGGATCGCGGCCAGCGCCAAGCCGCCGAGGTTGAGCCCGAAGAACGGCCACAGGATGAAAGCCGAAAGGATGGCGAAGCCGACCTGGCTGAGCGGATGCTCGAACCAGCCGCCTTTGCGATACTGTCCGGTCCTGGCCCATTTCTGCAGCTTGCCGAGTTCACGCCGCATGGCGAAATAGCGGAAGACCAGAAAGGCGACGCCGCGATAGCGATCGGTCTGACTAAGGACAATCCGCGTTCTGCTCCCCTCGGAAACGAGTTCCGTGGTTTCGCGATAATCGGCCCAGAAGGACGCGTCGAGCGATGCGTCATCGAGGACCCGCATGGAAAAGCGACTCCCTTCCGCGACATCCTCGAGCATGACCTTGCGCTCGATCGGCTGCCCGTCGCGTCCTTCCCAGGACAGCCTGATCCGGGCCGTGCCCTGCCCGTCAAGCGCCTCGGCGGAGATGATCTCGCCCGACCAGCCGGCATCCTTGCCAAGCGGCCACAGCGCCTGCCAGAGGCGGTGGCGGTCCGCCGCCACCAGCCGGCTGAGCCTGACCGTGCGCAGCCCGAGCGGCACGGTCATCAGCAGAAAGATCAGTCCAAGATTGCTGGCCACCAGGATGGCCATGACGATGGGCGACACGTGACGCTACTCCCTGCCTTTGAGGAAACCTAGCGTTGGGGACGGCAAGAAAGGCTTAACGGCGAGACCCCATTCTCGCCTGCCGGAAAAACCGCGCCAGCATGTCGGTGAAGGACCTGGCTCAACGCTGACGCCCCCCTCTCCCCGTTCTTCACGGGGAGAGGGTAAGGGTGAGGGGCAGCGCAACGGGTCAAGGACATGTCTCCCCATAACCTCTGGCGGCAATAAATCGAAGATCATGCGTTTCGATACAGTGTTCGAGGCGGCCCTCAATCGCAGCCAGTATGGTTTCGAGCACTTCCTCCCGGCCCTTCAAGACGTCAACATTCCAAAAGCGGATGACGGACCAATCATTTGAAACCATGAAGCGATCCCTGATCTGGTCATACTTGTTGTCGGCATGCTGACTGCCATCGACCTCGACGACCAGCTGGCATTCCCTGCAGGCAAAATCAGCAAAGTAACTGCCTATCGGAAACTGCCGCACGAATTTGTGGCCGTTCAGTCTGCGGCCGCGCAGTTCGAGCCAAAGTGCGCTTTCGGCGTCGTTGTCCGACTGGCGCAAGCGTCTTGCCCGCTTCGTTGTCTCGATTTCCGGTCCACGCATGCGCTGCCCCTCACCCTTACCCTCTCCCCGTGAAGAACGGGGAGAGGGGGGCGTCAGCGTTGGCGCACATCTTTAGCCCCCTCCTCACATGGCTCCGATCCAGATCGCCATGGAAATCAGAAACGTGCTCATGCACACGAGCGACACAACATCCTGAACAAGATCGGTCATAACTCTCTCCAGTTGTTAGTATGTTCGTATTTTGTTCTATTTTTGTTCGAATGTCAACGGCCGGAATCCGAGCCAGCGACGGAATTCTCCGGCGATCAGATCGGCACGGTTAAGGAAAGGTTGACGGGTGCCAGTTGCCCGGACTGCGGACCACCAGCCTTGGCGATGAGCCAGGGTGCGTTGAGATTCAGGTCAGGCTGAGCCGAGGATGGTGGGTCCGAAAACCGGAATCGAGCGTACTTGAAGTACACCGGAAGCGCAGGAGCCCGCCTTTCGCAGGCCGGCCTCACCTGAATATCAATGTACCCTAAAGCGGGACGACCTTGCCCTCGGCCAACGTCACCCGCCGGTCCATGCGCGATGCCAGCTGGTGGTTGTGGGTGGCGATCAGCGCCGCCAGGCCCGATTGCCGAACCAGTGCTTCCAGCGCCTCGAACACATAGGAAGCGGTGACCGGGTCGAGGTTGCCGGTCGGCTCGTCGGCCAGAAGCACCAGCGGCGCATTGGCGACGGCGCGCGCGATGGCGACGCGCTGCTGTTCGCCGCCGGAGAGCTCCGACGGGCGGTGATGCGCGCGCTTGCCGATCTGCATATAGTCGAGCAGCTGCGCCGCCCGCTCGGCAGCCTCCTTGCGCGACAGCCCTTTGATCAGCTGCGGCATCATGATGTTCTCCAGGGCGGAAAACTCCGGCAGCAAATGATGGAACTGATAGACGAAGCCGACATCGTTGCGGCGGATCGCCGTGCGCTCCTCGTCGGAAAGCCGGCCGCAGGCGCGCCCGGCAAGGATCACGTCGCCGGCGTCGGGCCGCTCCAGCAGACCCGCCGTGTGCAGCAATGTCGACTTGCCGGTGCCCGACGGCGCAACCAGCGCCACCATCTCGCCGCGCTTCAGGGAAAAATCGGCGCCATTGAGAATGGTGAGCTTGCGCGGTCCCTGGACATAGTGCCGCTCGACGCTCTTCAGCTCGATAAGGGTCTCGGCCTTCATTCGTACCTCAAGGCTTCGACCGGATCGAGCCGTGCTGCCCGCCATGCCGGAAACACCGTTGCCAGGAAGGAGAGCACGAGCGCCATGATGACAACATAAGTCGTCTCGCGCAGATCCATCTTCGCCGGCAGCTGGCTGAGGAAATAGAGTTCAGGATTGAACAGGATCCTGCCGGTCATCCAGGAGAAGAACTGGCGGATCGATTCGATGTTGGTGCAGATGACGATGCCGAGCAGCACGCCGGCAATGGTGCCGGTGACACCGATCGCCGCCCCCGTCATCAGGAAGATGCGCAGGATGGCGCCGCGCGAAGCCCCCATCGTGCGCAGGATGGCGATGTCGTGCCCCTTGTCCTTCACCAGCATGATCAGGCCCGAAATGATGTTGAGCGCCGCCACCAGCACGATCAGCGTCAGGATCATGAACATGACGTTGCGCTCGACCTGGAGCGCCGAGAAGAACGTCTCGTTGCGCTGGCGCCAGTCGACGATGTCGATCGGCCGCTGCGCCGCCTGCTCGACCAGCGGCTTCAGTGCATCGACATCGTCGGGATTGTCGACATAGATCTCGATCGTCTGCGCCCGTCCGTCCAAGTTGAAATAGAGCTGCGCTTCGGAAAACGGCATGTAGACGATGGAGCTGTCATATTCCGACATGCCGACTTCGAAGATCGCCGCGATCTTGTAGCCCTTCATGCGCGGTGTCGTGCCGAGCGGCGTCACATCGCCGTCGGGCGAGATCAGCGTGATGGTGTCGCCGAGCACAAGGCCGAGGTTCTCGGCCATGCGCTTGCCTATGGCCACGCCCTCGCCGCCGTCGAAGCCGTCAAGCGTGCCCTGCTTGATGTTGCTTGCCACGATCGAGATCTTGGCTAGGTCGTCACCGCGTATGCCGCGCACCAGCGCCCCGGTGCCGCCGCCGACATTGCCTTGCGCCAGAACCTGCCCGTCGATCAGCGGAATGGCGTATTTGATGCCGGGCACGCCGTTGATGCGGCCGGCGACCTGCGCATAGTCCTCAAGCGGCGAGTCCAGCGGCTGCACGATCAGATGGCCGTTGACGCCAAGGATGCGCGTCAGAAGTTCGGCTCTGAACCCGTTCATCACGGCCATGACGACGATCAAGGTCGCGACACCAAGCATGATGCCGAGGAAAGAGATTGAGGCGATGACCGAGATCACCGTCTCCTTGCGCCGTGAGCGCAGATAGCGCCACGCCACCATGCGCTCGAACACCGAAAAGGCGCCGGCGGCCGGGGCCTTGGCTGCAGCCGTTTCGCTCATGCGGCGATACCCAAGCGCTTTCTCGCCTCGGCGATTGGCAGCGTCTCGCGCTCGCCGGTCCTGCGGTTCTTGATCTCGACCTCGCCGGCGGCCACGCCGCGCGGTCCGACGATCACCTGCCACGGCAGGCCGATCAGGTCGGCGGTGGCGAACTTGCCGCCCGGCCGCTGGTCGGTGTCGTCGTAGAGCACGTCCTTGCCGGCAGCGGTGAGCGCTGCATAGAGTTCGCCGCTGACGCGGTCGCAATCGGCGTCGCCAACCTTCATGTTGATGAGGCCGATATCGAACGGCGCCACCGCTTCCGGCCAGATGATGCCGTTGTCGTCATGGCTCGCCTCGATGATCGCCGCGACCAGGCGCGAGGGCCCGATACCATAGGAGCCGCCGGAAGCGAAATGATCCTTGCCGTCCGGCCCGGTCACCTTGGCGCCCATCGGCTTCGAATATTTGTCGCCGAAATGGAAGATATGGCCGACCTCGATGCCGCGCGCCGAGAGCCTGTCACCGTCGCCGACCTTCTCCCAGGCCGCCTCGTCATGCATCTCGTCGGTGGCGGCGTAGGGCGTCGTCCATGTCTTGACGATGTCGGCGATCTCGGCGTCATTCGAAAAGTCGGTATTCGCCCCCGGCACATCCAGCGAAAGATAGTCGCGATGGCAATAGACCTGGCTCTCGCCGGTATCGGCCAGGATGATGAATTCATGGCTGAGATCGCCGCCGATCGGACCGGTGTCGGCGCGCATCGGGATCGCCTGCAGGCCCATGCGCGTGAACGTCCTGAGATAGGACACGAACATCCGGTTATAGGCCGCCTTGGCGCCCTCATAGTTGAGGTCGAAGGAATAGGCGTCCTTCATCAGGAATTCGCGCGAACGCATGACGCCGAAGCGCGGCCGCACCTCGTCGCGGAACTTCCACTGGATGTGGTAGAGGTTGAGCGGCAGATCCTTGTAGGACTTCACATAGGCGCGGAAGATCTCGGTGACCATCTCCTCATTGGTCGGGCCGTAGAGCATGTCGCGCTCCTGCCGGTCCTTGATGCGCAGCATCTCCTTGCCGTAGTCGTCGTAGCGGCCGCTTTCGCGCCACAGCTCGGCCGACTGGATGGTCGGCATCAGGATCTCCAGCGCCCCTGCCCGATCCTGTTCCTCGCGGATGATACGGCAGACCTTGTCCAGCACCCGCTTGCCGAGCGGCAGCCAGGAAAAGCTGCCTTGCCCCTGCTGGCGGATCATGCCGGCGCGCAGCATCAGCCGGTGCGAGACGATCTCGGCCTCGCGCGGATTTTCTTTGAGAATAGGCAGGAAATAGCGCGACAAACGCATGGACTGGTCCGTGAGAGAGGATGGCCGCGCCGGAATCGGCGCAACGCAGGCTGCTTGCCCCGGCTTCATAGCTATTTCATGACAGAATGGAAACCCGAGCTGCCGCATCGGCCCGCAATCGGGAATCGATTTTTTGCTGCGCTGGCCTCGCGGTTCGGAAGCGCGATGCGGAGATGGAAAGCGTTGGAGCGCCCTTGCCGCAGCCAAAGATGCGCGGCGCTCCAGGCCGCGGCAATGTTGCGCCGGCTGCGTTGATCGATTTACAAGCAAGGCCTGCCACACTATTGTGCAGTGCAGCACGATATTGCCTGTTTCGGGGCAAAATTCTTCGTGACATTTTCATCTGCCTTAGGCTAGTGTGCCCCGATAACCGAGAGGGCAGAGAAAAATCTGCTCTCCTACGCGGTCAAAGTCTTGGGAGGATGCGATCTAGGCGCGGTTACTCGCTGCCGCCGGACACCGGAAACAGATCGGACGCGTTTAAATTGCAAGGCCTTGTGCCTTGCATTTTTTTTGTGCAAACATCTGCTTAGAGCAAACAGCTCTCAAATCGCATGACGTAGCGTCAGTGCGCCGGCTTACAATCCTGGGCCGGTTGCCCCTGGCCGGGGTCGATGCCCGCCCGCCTGTCACGAAACTGTCGTCCAAGGCCTATTGTGACGGCGTCTGCGCAGCTTCCGGGATAATGTGCGGAACTTCGTCGAGGCTGAGCCCCAGCCCTCTGGTCAGGCCGTAGAAAATACCCATCAGCACAGCGGTGGCGATCGTCGTTCTGATCACGGCGCGCAGCATGTGCGGCCCGCGCGGCGCGCTTGAAACCGTCCCCAGCGTCACATCATGGTCGTCGTCCTGCGTCTTCACGCTGAACGGCAGCACGGCGAACAACACCACCCACCAGGTGGCGAAGAACAAAGCGGTGAATGAAACCCAGCTCATGCTTGCTCCAATTCGACCAGCGTGCCGAAAAAGTCCTTGGGATGCAGGAACAACACCGGCTTGCCATGCGCGCCGGTTTTTGGGTTGCCGTCGCCAAGCACGCGCGCGCCGCTGGCCTGCAGACTGTCGCGCGCCGCCAGAATGTCGTCCACCTCATAGCACACATGATGCATGCCGCCCGACGGGTTTTTCTCCAGGAATGCCGCGATCGGCGAGCCCGCGCCCAGCGGCTCCAGCAACTCGATCTTGGTGTTGCCGACATCGACGAACACGACCGTCACGCCATGTTCCGGCAGCGCCTGTGGCGCACTCACGTTGGCGCCAAGCGTGTCGCGATAAGCGGCCGTCGCCGCGGCCAGATCCGGCACGGCAAGCGCGACATGGTTCAGGCGTCCAAGCATGCAAGGCTCCAAGGCAGTAGTCAGTTGTGAATGGTGAATGGTGAATGGTGAATGGTGAATGGTACGCCTGGCGCCAAGCAGTGAACGACGCAACCCAATATTCAATATTCACTATTCACTATTCACTATTCACCATTCACTACTCACTCATCTCGTGACAAACACCGTCACCAACGGCTTCTTGCCCCAGGCTTCGTTGGCGGCGCCGCGCACGGCACGGCGCACCGCCTCTTGCACGAGGTCGAGGTCTTTTCGGCGCTGGCGGGGGATGGAGTCCACCGCGCCGACTGCCGCATCGAGCATCAGGTCTTCCAGCGTTTCGCCGCTGGCGTCGGCCTCGGCGACACCGATGGCGACCAGGTCGGGATCACCAGCCAGTTCATATTTGTCGTCGAGCACGACATTGACCGCAACATGGCCGGCAAAGGATAGCTTGCGCCGGTCGCGGATGCCCATCGCCTGGTCGGTGCCTATCAGGCGGCCGTCCTTGTAGATGCGGCCGAACGGCACCTGGTCGACGATCGTGGCAGCACCGGGATAGAGCCTGAGCACATCGCCGTCGCGCACCTGCGCCACCTGGCCGATGCCGGACATCGACATCAGCGATCCCTGCGCCACCAGATGCGCCGCTTCGCCATGCACCGGCACGCCGATCTGCGGCCGCACCCATTCATACATCTTGCGCAATTCGCTGCGGCGCGGATGTCCCGAGACATGCACCAGCGCGTCGCCATCCTCGATGATCTTCATGCCGAGGTCGATGAGGCGGTTCTTGATCTCGAGGATCGCCTTCTCGTTGCCGGGAATGGTGCGCGAGGAAAACACCACCGTGTCGCCTGCCGTCAGCGACACCGACTTCATCTCGTCGCGCGACAGCTTGGCAAGTGCGGCCAGCGGCTCGCCCTGGCTGCCGGTGCAGATGATGACCAGGTTCTCGCGCGGGATGAAACCGTAATCCTCCTCGGCGATGAACTCCGGCAGCCCGTCCATGTAGCCGAGCTCGCCTGCGACATCGATGACGCGCTTCAGCGAGCGGCCGAGAACCAGACACTGGCGGCCGGCATCGCGCGCCGCCTTGGCGATGGAGACGATGCGCCCGACATTGGACGAGAAGGTGGTCACCGCGACGCGGCCCTTGGCGCTTTGGATGACGCCCTTGAGCCCCTCGCCGACCGCCACTTCCGACGGCGACTCGCCTTCCCGCAGCGCATTGGTGGAATCGCAGATCAGCGCCAGCACGCCCTTGTCGCCATAGGCGCGGAAGCGCGCCTCGTCGGTCTTCGGCCCGATGGTCGGCTCCGGATCGATCTTCCAGTCGCCGGTGTGGATGACGGTGCCGGCCGGCGTTGTGATCGCCAGCGACATCGGTTCGGGAATGGAGTGAGCGACGGGTATGGCCTCGATCTCGAACGGACCGACGCTGAATGTCTCGCCCGCCCGGTAGATCGTCAGCGGGATCTTCGGCGCGCCCTGCTCGCCTTGCCGCTTGGCTTCCAGCAGGCCGGCGCTGAACGGCGTCATCCAGACCGGCGCCTTCAGCTTCGGCCACAGATCGAGCAGCGCGCCGTAATGGTCTTCATGCGCATGGGTGATGACGATGCCGCGCAGGCTGTCGAGGTTCTCCTCGATGAAGCGCGTATCGGGCAGGATCAGGTCGACGCCCGGATGCGCGGCATCCGGGAAGGTGACGCCGACATCGACGACGATCCACTCGCGCGCATTGGCCGGCCCGTAGCCGTAGAGGGCGAAGTTCATGCCGATCTCGCCGACGCCGCCAAGCGGCACGAAGACGAGTTCGGCGTTTTCCGCTTTCGCCATGATATTCCCTTCCTGGCCGGTCAAAACGCTGCCGACGCAACGGCACCGAAATGCACGTCGCCGGCGGCGATCGTCACAACAGTCCCCTCATCGTCGCGGATCACGAAACGACAGTCCTCGTCAATGGTCTCGAACGTCCCGCGCACCACATTGCCGTCAATTCTGACAGCAACCTGGCTGCCCAGGCCCGCTGCCCGCGCCAGCCAGCGCTGCCGGATCGCCGACAATCCGCGCCCCTCGCTCCACAGCCGGGCGTTCTCGCTCCACGCGTCCGACAGCGCCAGGAACAAGGTCTCGGCATCGCAGGACGCCCCCAATGTTCTGAGCGATGTCGCGGGATAAGGCAAATCCTCGGGGTATGCCACCACATTGACGCCGATGCCGACCGCCACCGCGAAGCGGCCGCCTTCGAGGATCGCCGATTCCAGCAGGATGCCGGCAAGCTTGGCACCGGAAGCGAGCACGTCGTTCGGCCATTTCAGCTCGAAGCGGTTCTTCCCCTGGCTTGCGCCGTCGAGACCGATCGCGATCCTGCCTTGCGGCACGACGGCGTCGAGCGCGTCGGCCAGCGCCAGTCCGGCGACGAAGCCGAGCGTCGCGGCAAGCCGAAGCTCGCCGCCGGTGACGACGAGCAGCGTCGCCGCCAGATTGCCTTCGGGCGTTGCCCAGACGCGGCCGCGCCGACCCCGCCCGCTTTCCTGTTGCTTGGAGACGACCCAGAGCTTTCCCGGATCGCCCGCCCGCGCATGGGCAAGCGCCAGCGCATTGGTCGAACCGACCGTGTCATGTGCCTCGAGCCGGAAGCCTTCCGACGCTGCGGTTGGAGCCAGCCGAAATGCCATCCCGTCAGAAGAATGTCTTGGCGGCGGCTTCGGCATAGGTGCCGATCGGCCCGCCGATCAGCACATAGAACAGCACGAACGCGCCGGAGACGCCGAGCACGAGGCGCAGTTCGCTCGCCATCGGCACGAAGCCGCCGACCGGCTCGTCGAACCACATGATCTTGATGATGCGCAGGTAATAGTAAGCGCCCACCACCGAGGCCAGCACACCGATGATCGCCAGCGCATAGAGGTTGGCGTTGATGGCGGCGAGGAAGACGTACCACTTCCCCCAAAACCCGGCGAGCGGCGGGATGCCGGCCAGCGAGAACATCAGGATGGTGAGGATCGTCGCCATGACCGGGTTGGTCGACGACAGTCCGGCGAGATCGCCGATCTGTTCGACATTGCCTTCCTTGCGCCGCATGGCGAGGATGAAGGCGAAGGTGCCGAGCGTCATCACCAGGTAGATCAGCATGTAGATGGCGACGCCGCGCACACCGGCCTGGCTGTTGGCGGCAAGGCCGACCAGCGCGTAGCCCATATGACCGATCGAGGAGTAGGCCATCAGCCGCTTGATGTTGGTCTGGCCGATCGCCGCGAAGGCACCGAGCGCCATCGAGGCGATCGAGATGAAGACGATGATCTGCTGCCAGTCGGAAGCGATCGGCTTGAAGGCGCCCATGGTGACGCGCACGATCAGCGCCATCGCCGCCATCTTCGGCGCCGCCGCCAGGAAGGCCGTCACCGGGGTCGGCGCGCCTTCATAGACGTCCGGCGTCCACATATGGAACGGCACCGCCGAGATCTTGAAGGCAAGGCCGGCCAGCACGAAGACCAGACCGAAGACGAGGCCAAGCTGGCGCTCGCCGCTGCCGAGCGCGATGGCGATCTCCTGGAAGCCGGTGTTGCCGGTGTAGCCGTAGACGAGGCTGATGCCGTAGAGCAGCATGCCCGACGACAGCGCGCCGAGGACGAAATACTTCAGACCGGCCTCGGTCGAGCGCAGATTGTCGCGATTGATCGCCGCCAGCACGTAGATCGCCAGCGATTGCAGTTCGAGGCCGAGATAGAGCCCGATCATGCCGTTGGCCGAGATCATCAGCATCATGCCGAGCGTGCAGAGCAGAATCAGCACCGGATATTCGAACTTGTCGAAATGCTCTTGCTTGGCGAAGCGCATCGACATGACCAGGGTCACCGCCGAACCGATCAGCGACAGCATCTTCATGAAGCGCGCAAACGGATCCTGGACGAAGGCACTGCCATAGGCGGTACCCTGCCCGCTGGACGTGACGAGCCATAGTCCGGCAATCACCAGGATGGCAACGGCAAGGCCCGTCACCGTGTTGGTACTGTCGGAGCGCGAATAGGCGCCCACCATCAAGAGCGCCAGCGCGCCGACGGCGAGGATCAGCTCCGGCGTCGAGAGCGAAAGGCTGGAGAGAAGGTCCGGCGTCATGGTTCGCAAAACCCTTGGGTTAATTCGCCGCCGCGGTCTGCGCGGAGCCGATGGATGCAGTGACATTGGTGACGAGCGCCTTGACCGATTCAGCCGTCGCGTCGAAGACCGGTGCGGGATAGACGCCGAAGAAGATGACCAGCACGACCAGCGGGTAGATGATCGCCTTCTCGCGTGGCGACAGGTCCAGCAGGCCCTTCAGGCTCTCCTTGGTCAGCGCACCGAAGATCACCCGGCGATAGAGCCAGAGCGCGTAGGCGGCCGACAGGACGACGCCGGTGGCGGCGAAGAACGCCACCCATGTGTTGGCCCGGAACACGCCGAGCATGGTCAGGAACTCGCCGACGAAGCCGCTGGTGCCGGGCAGGCCGACATTGGCCATGGTGAAGACCATGAACACGGTGGCGTATTTCGGCATGTTGTTGACCAAGCCGCCATAGGCGTCGATGTCGCGCGTGTGCATGCGGTCGTAGATGACGCCGACGCACAGGAACAGCGCGCCGGAGACGAGGCCGTGCGATAGCATCTGGAAGATCGCGCCCTGCACGCCTTCCTGGTTCATCGCGAAGATGCCCATGGTAACGAAGCCCATATGGGCGACCGAGGAATAGGCGATCAGCTTCTTCATGTCCTCCTGCATCAGCGCCACCAGCGAGGTGTAGATGATGGCGACGACCGACAGCGTGAACACCAGCGGCGCGAACATTTCGGACGCCAGCGGGAACATCGGCAGCGAGAAACGCAGGAAGCCGTACCCGCCCATCTTCAGGAGGATGGCGGCCAGGATGACCGAGCCCGCCGTCGGCGCCTCGACATGCGCGTCGGGCAGCCAGGTGTGCACCGGCCACATCGGCATCTTCACCGCGAAGGAGGCGAAGAAGGCGAGCCATAGCCAAGTCTGCATGCTGGCCGGGAAGTTATGCGTCAAGAGCGTCGGGATGTCGGTGGTGCCGGACTGGAAGAACATCGCCATGATGGCGAGCAGCATCAGCACCGAGCCGGCCAGCGTATAGAGGAAGAACTTGAACGAGGCATAGACGCGCCGCTTGCCGCCCCACACGCCGATGATGATGAACATCGGGATAAGGCCGGCCTCGAAGAAGACGTAGAACAGCACGATGTCGAGCGCGCAGAACACGCCGATCATCAGCGTCTCCAACAGCAGGAAGGCGATCATGTAGGCCTTGACGCGCTTCTCGATCGATTCCCACGACGCCAGGATGCAGAGCGGCATCAGGAAGGTGGTCAGGATGACGAACAGCATCGAGATGCCGTCGACGCCCAGATGGTAGGAGATGCCGGAATCCAGCCAGGCGAATTTCTCGACGAACTGGAAACCGGCCTGCGAATTGTCGAAGCCGGTCCAGATGAACAGCGAGACGATGAAGGTGATGCTCGTCGTCCACAGCGCGATGGCGCGGATGTTGCGGCGGGCGTTCTCGCTATCATCGTTGATGAACAGGATGAGCAGCACACCTACCAGCGGCAGGAAGGTGACCAGCGAGAGGATTGGCACGGCGGTCATCAGAGCATCATCCAGGTGACGAGTGCGGCAACGCCGATCAGCATGGCGAAGGCATAGTGATAGAGGTAGCCGGTCTGCAGCTTGACGACGCGGTTGGTGACGTCGACGACGCGTGCCGAAACACCGTCAGGCCCGAGACCGTCGATGATCGTGCCGTCGCCGGTCTTCCACAGGAACCTGCCGAGAGCCTTTGCCGGCCGCACGAACAGCACGTCGTAGAGCTCGTCGAAATACCACTTGTTGAGCAGGAAGGCGTAGAGCAGGCGATGGTTGGCGGCGACGCTCCGGGGCAATTCCGGCGAGCGGATATAGAACTTCCAGGCGATGCCAAAGCCGATGAGCATGGCGACGAACGGCGCCAGTTCGACCCACAGCGGCAGTTCGTGGATATCGTGCAGGATATGGTTGTCAGGTAGCGTGAACAGCGACGCCTTCCAGAACTCTGCATAGCCCTCGCCGATGAAGGCGCCATGGAAGATGATGCCGGCAAACAGCGCTCCCGCCGCCAGGATGAACAGCGGTACCAGCATCACCGGCGGCGATTCATGGACATGGTGCATCACCTCGTGACTGGCGCGCGGCTCGCCATGGAAAGTCATGAAGATCAGCCGCCAGGAATAGAACGAGGTGAAGCAGGCGGCGATGACCAGCAGGACGAAGGCGGTGGGGGCAAACATGTTGTGGCCGGCAAAGGCGCTTTCGATGATGGCGTCCTTGGAGAAGAAGCCGGCGGTGCCGATGACGGTCACCGGAATGCCGACGCCGGTCAGCGCCAGCGTGCCGATCACCATCATCCAGTAGGTCTTTGGAATGAGTGTCCTCAAGCCGCCCATCTTGCGCATATCCTGCTCGTCGGAGACGGCATGGATGACCGAGCCCGAGCCGAGGAACAGCAGCGCCTTGAAGAAGGCGTGCGTGAACAGATGGAAGATCGCCGCGCTATAGGCGCCGACGCCGAGCGCCACGAACATGTAGCCAAGCTGCGAGCAGGTCGAATAGGCGATGACGCGCTTGATGTCGTTCTGGACGAGGCCGACCGTTGCCGCGAAGAAGGCGGTGAAGGCGCCGATGAAGGTCACCACCGTCAGCGCCGTATGCGACAGCTCGAACAGCGGCGACAGCCTGGCCAGCATGAACACGCCGGCGGTCACCATCGTCGCGGCATGGATCAGCGCGGAAACCGGTGTCGGGCCTTCCATGGCGTCCGGCAGCCAGGTGTGCAGCGGCACCTGCGCAGACTTGCCCATGGCGCCCATGAACAGGAGCAGGCAGACAACGGTCATCGCCGAGTGCTTGTCGAGCGCATAGCCGAGGAAGGTGAGCACGGCCGCACCGTGCTCGGCGCCCTCGGCCGGAACGAATGTCGCCGCATTGGCGAAGATGGTGCCGAGATTGACCGAGCCGAACAGCACGAAGACGCCGAAGATGCCGAGCGCGAAGCCGAAATCGCCGACGCGGTTGACGACGAAGGCCTTGATCGCCGCGGCGTTGGCCGACGGCTTCTTGTACCAGAAGCCGATCAGCAGATAGGACGCGAGACCCACGCCTTCCCAGCCGAAGAACATCTGCGCCAGATTGTCCGCCGTCACCAGCATCAGCATGGCGAAGGTGAACAGCGACAGATAGGCAAAGAAGCGCGGCCGGTTCGGGTCGTGGTGCATGTAGCCGATCGAGTAGATGTGGACCAGCGCCGACACCGTGTTGACGACGACCAGCATCACCACCGTCAGCGTGTCGATCCTGAGCGCCCATGCGGCGTCGAGCCCGCCCGACTGGATCCAGCGCAGCACCGGCACGGTGAACACCTCGCCCTCGCTGAAACCGACCGAGAAGAAGGCGACCCACGACAGCACCGCCGAGATCACCAGGAAACCGGAGGTGATGTATTCGGAGGCCTTGGCGCCGAGCGAATTGCCGAACAGACCGACAATCAGGAAGCCGAGCAGCGGAAGGAAGACGATGGCCTGGTACATGGTGGTTTCCGTCAACCCTTCATCATGTTCACGTCTTCGACCGCGATCGAGCCGCGGTTGCGGAAGAAGACGACAAGAATGGCGAGACCGATGGCCGCTTCGGCGGCAGCGACTGTCAGCACGAACAGCGCGAACACCTGGCCGACCAGATCGCCGAGCGCCGCCGAAAAGGCGACGAAATTGATGTTGACCGCGAGCAGGATCAGTTCGATCGACATCAGGATGACGATGATGTTGCGGCGGTTGAGGAAGATGCCGAACACGCCGAGCGTGAACAGGATCGCCGATACGGTGAGGTAATGTGCGATGCCGACGACCATCTCAGATGCCCTCGCCCGATTTGACCTTGCGGATTTCCATGCCCGTCGCCGGCGTGCGGCCGACCTGGGCTGCGATCGACTGCCGCTTGACACCCGGCTTGTGGCGCAGCGTCAAGACGATGGCGCCGATCATGGCGACCAGGAGCACGAGGCCGGCGATCTGGAAGTAGTAGAGGTAGTCCGTATAGAGGATGTCGCCCAATGCCGCCGTGTTCGAGCGCGTGGCGAGGTCCGGAATGGGTTTTGACACCGTCGCCGCCAGTTGCGGCGCGAAAGTGTAGCCACCGAGCACGACGATCAACTCCGCCGCCAGGATCAGCCCGACCAGCGCACCGATCGGCGCATATTGCAGGGCGCCTTCCTTCATCTCGGCGAAGTCGACATCGAGCATCATGACGACGAACAGGAACAGCACCATGACCGCGCCGACATAGACGACGAGCAGGATCATCGCCAGGAACTCGGCCCCGGTCAGCATGAACAGGCCGGCGGCATTGAAGAAGGTCAGGATCAGGAACAGCACCGAATGCACGGGGTTGCGCGACGAAATGACCATGAACGCCGATGCCACGGCGACAAAGGCGAAGAGGTAGAAAAAGGCCGCCTCTAGTCCACTCAGCATGGGTTCCCCCGGGTTCCTGTCCGAAACAGGACGTTCGTCCTGTTTCGTTCTCTCTGGCTTCGTTCCGCCTCCGGCGCCGAAGCCGCGTTGTCCTAGCGCATGTTCCGATCGGGTTGAAAGACCCGATCGAAAGAAACATGCGCCACTCTTTCATTCCGGAGGATGATCTCGTCCGAAAAGTCTGCAACTTTTCGGGATCATCCTCTGGACGAGGCCCCTCGCCCCGTCCATGCGTCAAATGTCAGCGATAGGGCGAGTCCAGCGCGATGTTGCGCGCCAGTTCGCGCTCCCAGCGATCGCCATTCGCCAGCAGCCTGTCCTTGTCGTAGTAGAGCTCCTCGCGCGTCTCCGTCGCGAACTCGAAATTCGGCCCCTCGACGATGGCGTCGACCGGGCAGGCTTCCTGGCAGAAGCCGCAATAGATGCACTTCACCATGTCGATATCGTAGCGCACGGTGCGCCGCGTGCCGTCATTGCGGCGCGGCCCGGCCTCGATGGTGATCGCCTGCGCCGGGCAGATCGCCTCGCACAATTTGCAGGCGATGCAGCGTTCCTCGCCGTTGGGATAACGGCGCAGCGCGTGCTCGCCGCGGAAGCGCGGGCTGATCGGCCCCTTCTCATGCGGATAGTTGATCGTCTCCTTCGGCGCGAAGAACTGGCGCATCGACAGGAAGAAGGCGCTGACGAAATCCTGCAGCAGCAGCGATTTTGCAGCCTGGGAAAGAGCAGACATCACGCAAACCCCGTGATCTTGAGGAAGGCAGCGACGATCACCACCATCGCCAGCGAGATCGGCAAGAAGACCTTCCAGCCCAGCCGCATCAACTGGTCGTAGCGGTAGCGCGGCACGAAGGCCTTCACCATGGAGAACATGAAGAACATCAGACAGACCTTGAGCACGAACCAGATCAGCCCCGGCACCCAGGTGAAGGGCGCGAAGTCGAAGGGCGGCAGCCAGCCGCCGAGGAACAGGATGGTGGCCAAGGCGCACATCAAGACGACGGCGACATATTCGCCGAGGAAGAACAGCAGGAACGGCGTCGAGGAATATTCGACCATGTGGCCGGCGACCAGTTCCGATTCGGCCTCGACGAGGTCGAAAGGCGGGCGGTTCGTCTCAGCCAGCGCCGAAATGAAGAAGACGACGAACATCGGGAACAGCGACAGCCAGTGCCAGTCGAGGAAAGTGTTGGGCAGGCCAACCCGCGTGCCCAGCCCATCCTGCTGCGACAGCACGATGTCCGACAGATTGAGCGAGCCGACGCAGAGCAGCACAGTGACGATGACGAAGCCGATCGAGACTTCGTAGGACACCATCTGCGCCGCCGAGCGCAACGCGCCGAGGAACGGATATTTCGAATTCGACGCCCAGCCGCCCATGATCACGCCATAGACCTCGAGCGAGGAGATGGCGAAGACATAAAGGATGCCGACATTGACGTTGGCAATCGCCCAGCCCTGGTTAACCGGGATGACGGCCCAGGCCGAGATCGCCAGCACCGCCGACACCAGCGGCGCCAGCAGGAACACGCCCTTGTTGGCGCCGGACGGGATCACCGGTTCCTTGAACACGAATTTCAGCAGGTCGGCGAAGGCCTGCAGCGTGCCCCAGGGGCCGACGACGTTCGGGCCGCGGCGCAGCTGCACCGCAGCCCAGATCTTGCGGTCGGCATAAAGCAGATAAGCGACCGCGATCAGCAGCACGACGATCAGCACGACCGACTTCAAGAGGATGATCAGCGCCGGCAGTACATAGATGGAGAAGAACGTGTCCATGCTTATTCCGCCGCCTGCTTGAAGCCGCTCTTGGCCAGCGCCGAGCATTCCGCCATCACGGCAGAGGCCCGCGCGATCGGGTTGGTCAGGTAGAAATCCTTCACCGGCGAGGTGAAGCTGCCCTTGTTCAGCCGCCCGCCGAGCTTCGCCACCTTGGCGATGTCGTCGGCATTGCCGGCCGCGACATGGTCGATGCGGGCAAGATGCGGATATTCGCCGTAAAGCTTGGCGCGCAGTTGCGGCAGGGAATCGAAGGGCAGCTTCTTGCCCAGAACATCCGAAAGCGCCCGCAGGATCGCCCAGTCTTCGCGCGCATCGCCCGGTGCGAAGCCGGCACGGTTGGTCTGCTGCACCCGGCCTTCGGTGTTGACGTAAGTGCCCGACTTTTCGGTGTAGGCGGCCGCCGGCAGGATGACGTTGGCGCGATGCGCGCCATGGTCGCCATGGGTGCCGATATAGACGACGAAGGCGCCGCCGGTCTTGCCCATGTCGATCTCGTCGGCGCCGAGCAGGAACAGGAGATCCGTGCCGCCAAGCATGCCGACGACGTTCTTGCCGCCCTCGCTCGGTACAAAGCCGAGATCGAGGCCACCGACGCGGCCTGCCGCGTTGTGCAGCACGGCGAAGCCGTTCCAGTCGGCCCGGGCGGCATTGACGGCGGCCGCCAGCTTCGCCGCCTGTCCGAGAACGGCCGCACCATCGGCGCGCGCCAGAGCGCCCTGCCCGACAATGATCAGCGGATGCGTCGCCTTCTTCAGCACCTCGAAGAACTTGCCATTGCCGTCGGCGAGGTCCTTCAGCGATTCCGGACCTGCACCCAGCTGCTCATACTCATAGCGCGTGTCGCCGACCTCGCCGATGACGCCGACCGGCAGATTGCCGATGCGCCAGCGCTTGCGGATGCGGGCGTTGAGCACCGAGGCCTCGAAGCGCGGATTGGCGCCGATGATCAGCACCGCGTCGGCCTGCTCGATGCCCTCGATGGTCGGGTTGAAGATGTAGCTGGCACGTCCGAGCGATGGATCGAGGGCTGCACCATCCTGGCGGCAGTCGGTATTCTTCGAGCCGAGCGCGGCCATCAAAAGCTTGAGCGCGTACATCTCCTCGACCGCGGCGAGATCGCCGGCAATGGCGCCGATCTTCTCCGGCGCGGTCTTCGACACCTGCTCCTTGATCGCGGCGAAGGCTTCCGCCCAGCTTGCCGGTGCCAGCTTCCCGTCTTTGCGCACATAGGGGCGGTCGAGGCGCTGCGTGCGCAGGCCGTCCCAGATGAAGCGGGTCTTGTCGGAAATCCACTCCTCGTTCACCGCCTCGTTGACGCGCGGCAGGATGCGCATCACTTCGCGGCCGCGGCTGTCGACGCGGATCGCCGAACCGACGGCATCCATGACGTCGATGGATTCGGTCTTGGTCAGTTCCCACGGCCGCGCCTGGAACGCAAAGGGCTTCGAGGTCAGCGCGCCGACCGGGCAGAGATCGATGACATTGCCCTGCAGTTCCGAGGTCATGGCGCTTTCGAGATAGGTGGTGATCTCGGCATCCTCGCCACGGCCGATCAGGCCGAGCTCGGAAATGCCGGCGACCTCGGTGGTGAAGCGGACGCAGCGCGTGCAGTGGATGCAGCGGTTCATCACCGTCTTGACCAGCGGCCCGATATACTTGTCTTCGACGGCGCGCTTGTTCTCGTGATAGCGCGAGGAATCGACGCCGAAGGCCATCGCCTGGTCCTGCAGGTCGCACTCGCCGCCCTGGTCGCAGATCGGGCAATCGAGCGGATGGTTGATCAGCAGGAACTCCATCACGCCTTCCCTGGCCTTCTTGACCATCGGCGTGTTGGTGAAGATTTCCGGCGCCTCGCCGTTCGGACCGGGGCGCAGGTCGCGCACGCCCATGGCGCAGGAGGCCTGCGGCTTGGGCGGGCCGCCCTTCACCTCGATCAGGCACATGCGGCAGTTGCCGGCGATCGACAGCCGCTCATGGAAGCAAAAGCGCGGCACTTCCGCGCCCGCATCCTCGGCCGCCTGCAGCAGCGTGTAGTGGTCGGGTACAGTGATCTCTTTCCCGTCGACCTTGAGCTTTGCCATCAATTGCCCCCGGCGGTCTTCGCCGTCTCATATGCCTGGATGAGGTCGCCAAGGCTGATGCCATTGATCATCATGCCGGCGACTTCTGCGTTTTCTATCTTCACGTTGCTCATGTTCACATTGGTGAAAAACGTATTCGAGAGATTTGCGTCTTCCACCTTTGCGTTGGTCAGGTTGGTGCGCTGGATCCTGGCCGCCGACAGGTTGACGTTGTGGAACTGCGTGTTCGACATGTTCACGTCATCGAAGCTCGAATTGGTGGCATTGCGAACATCGAGAACGTCACGCTTGTCGTGGACCTCCATGCCCTACCCCTGCCTCTTGGCCTTGGCGGCCAGCACAAGTGCAGCCGCCTGGCGGGTCCAGTCGTCACGGCCGATGCGGCCCGCCAACGATAGATAGTCCTCGACCCAGGCGATCTCTTCGGGCGTCCAGGCCGCGATCTGTGCATGGGTCCAGACGCCCAGGCCGTTCAGAACCTTCTCCAGCTTCGGACCGATGCCCGATATCGCCTTGAGATCGGACGGTTTCGCCGGCCGCTCCATGGCTTTGGGCTGCCTGAAATCCTCAGGCATCAACCCGGTTGCCGCATTGCCTGCCACCGTGTCGGCGCTAGCAGTGTCCTGCGCCTTCTCGACGGTGTTGGCGGCAATGTCGGTCACATCCCTGGCGAAGGTCTGCGCCTCGGCTATCAGCGTCTTGGTCGCCTTGCGTGCCTTGGATGCGCTTTCTGCGGCGTCCGCAAACTCTTCGCTTCTTGCCTCGAAATCATCGACGATCGGCTGGAACAGCCGCTGCGAAGCCTCGGCCGCGCCGGAGAGCGCGCCGAGCCAGACGCCAAGGGCGTGGTTGGCGAAGCCGAAGCCGAGCGCCGACATTGCCGCAGCGCTCGCGACAGGATGCGCGAAGAGATTGACGGCGCTTGCCATCTCCTTCGGCATCATCCTGGTCAAGTCCTGGTTCATCTTCTCGAACTGGTCCACGTCGGGCATCATTGGGTAGGGTATCGAATACGGCGCCATCGGTCGTCTCCTGGTCGTTTCTTCGTATGCCCCGCCCGGTATCCTCGTCTCGGGCTTACGCCCGCATTTCAATTTCTATTCCGCAGCCACCATCACCGGCTCCGCCCGGTGCGCGTTGCGCGAAAACTCGTCGATGCGCTGCTCCACCTCGCCGCGGAAATGCCGCATCAGACCCTGGATCGGCCATGCCGCCGCATCGCCCAGCGCGCAGATCGTGTGTCCCTCGACCTGCTTGGTGACGTCGAGCAGCATGTCGATCTCGCGCTTCTGCGCCTCGCCGCGCACCAGCCGTTCCATCACCCGCCACATCCAGCCGGTGCCTTCGCGGCACGGCGTGCACTGGCCGCAGCTCTCGTGTTTGTAGAAATACGAGAGCCTGGCGATCGCCTTCACGATATCGGTCGATTTGTCCATGACGATGACAGCCGCGGTACCGAGGCCCGACTTCAGGTCGCGCAGAGCGTCGAAATCCATCGGCGTGTCGATGATCTGCTCGGCCGGCACCAGCGGCACCGAAGCGCCACCCGGAATGACCGCAAGCAGATTGTCCCAGCCGCCGCGGATGCCGCCGCAATGCGTCTCGATCAGCTCGCGGAACGGGATCGACATCGCCTCTTCGACGGTGCACGGATTGTTGACGTGGCCGGAGATGCAGAACAGCTTGGTGCCGACATTGTTGGGCCGGCCGAAGGACGAGAACCAGGCCGCACCGCGGCGCAAAATGGTCGGCGCAACCGCGATGGACTCGACATTGTTGACCGTGGTCGGGCAGCCATAGAGGCCGACATTGGCCGGGAATGGCGGCTTCAGCCGGGGCTGGCCCTTCTTGCCCTCGAGGCTTTCGAGCAGCGCCGTCTCCTCGCCGCAGATATAGGCGCCGGCGCCGTGATGCATGTAGATGTCGAAGTCGTAGCCGGACGTGTTGTTCTTGCCGATCAGCTTGGCCTCGTAGGCCTCGTCGATGGCGCGCTGCAGCGCCTCGCGCTCGCGGATGAACTCGCCGCGCACATAGATGTAGGCGGCGATTGCGCCCATGGCAAAGCCGGCGATCAGGCAGCCCTCGACCAGCGTGTGCGGGTCGTGGCGCAGTATGTCGCGGTCCTTGCAGGTGCCGGGCTCGGATTCGTCGGCATTGACGACGAGGTAGCTCGGCCGGCCGTCGCTCTGCTTGGGCATGAACGACCATTTCAGGCCGGTCGGGAAGCCGGCGCCGCCGCGGCCGCGCAGGCCCGACGCCTTCATCTCGTTGACGATCCAATCGCGCCCCTTGGCGATGATGCCGGGCGTGTTGTCCCAGGCGCCACGCGAAATTGCGCCCGCCAGCGACTTGTCGAAGCGGCCGTAGATGTTGTTGAAGATGCGGTCATTGTCCTGAAGCATTGTTCGTCCCTCAGACCGGTTTCTTGCCGAAGACGCGGATGTATTCGTCGACCCCGCCCTTGGCGAGCGCCTTGGCCTGCTTGACCCAGTCGTCGCGCTCGATGCGGCCGTGGAAGGAGAGATAGCCGTCCACCCATTCGCGCTCGGCCTTCTTCCAGGAAGCGACCTGCGCGAAGGTGAAGATGCCCAATTCGTGCAGGGTGCCTTCGATCTTCGGGCCGACACCGGAAATCAGCTTGAGATCGTCGACCAGCGCAGGCTTGGCGATGCCGGCGGGGCGGTTCTTGTCGTCGAGCAACGGTTTGCCCGTCTTTGAACCAGTGTCTGCTTTCGCCACCGGCACTTTGGCTTCCGGCGCCTTGAAGGCAGCCGCCGGCTCAGCTTTGTTCTTCGGACCGCTGCGCTGTTTCGAAACCTTCTCGACCTCGGGTGCCGCCTTGTTGGCGTTGGCGGCCGAATGCAGCGGGGCGGCAACGCTCGCAGCCTTTTCTACGGCAGGCGCAACCTTGACCGGCGAAGGCGATTGCAACGCCGGGCTGGTTTCAGGCGCGTCGGTCTTCGGCTTGCTGGCCTTCGACGGCGCGACGGGGGTAGCCGGCGCCGGCACGGGCTCGGCGACGATCGCATCCGGCGCCGCCTTGGCGGCCTTTGTCGCGGCCTTGGCTTCCTTGTCGCGCGTCGACTTGAGGATCGCCTTTTCGCTGGTCAGCGTGGTCAGGCCGGTGATCGGCTCCGACGTGGTGCGGCCATTCTGCGGCCCTGGCGTCACCGAGGCGCCCTTGCCGGCGCCGTAGAGATCGATGATCTCGGCCAGCCGCTCAGGCGTCAAATCCTCGAACGTATCCTTGAAGATCATCACCATCGGCGCGTTGACGCAGGCGCCGAGGCATTCGACCTCCTCCCACGACAAAGTGCCCTTGTCGTTGGTGTGGAACTGGTCGTGATGGATTTTCGAGCGGCAGACATCCATCAACGCTTCCGAGCCGCGCAGCATGCAGGGCGTGGTGCCGCAAACCTGGATGTGCGCGCGCGTGCCGACCGGATTGAGCTGGTACTGCGTGTAGAAAGTCGCGACTTCAAGGCCCCGGATGTAGGGCATGCCTAGCATGTCGGAGATCGTCTCGATCGCCGATTTGGTCACCCAGCCTTCCTGCTCCTGCGCCAGCATCAGCAGCGGGATGATCGCCGACTGTTCGCGGCCCTTCGGATATTTCTTGATCCATTGCTTGGCCGCCGCCGCATTCGCCCGGTTGAAGGCGAAGGACGCTGGTTGGACGCTGGCTTCTGCGAGACGGCGGACTGACATTTAGCGATCAACCTCACCAAACACGATATCGAGTGAACCCAACACGGCAGTGACGTCGGCCAGCATGTGGCCGCGGCACAAAAAGTCCATGGCTTGCAGATGTGCGAAGCCGGGCGCGCGCAGCTTGCAGCGGTAGGGCTTGTTGGTGCCGTCCGAGACCAAATAGACGCCGAATTCGCCCTTCGGCGCTTCGACGGCGGCGTAGACCTCGCCGGCCGGCACGCGGTAGCCCTCGGTGTAGAGCTTGAAGTGATGGATCAGCGCTTCCATCGAGCGCTTCATCGCCTGGCGCTTCGGCGGCACCACCTTGCCGTCGAGGTTCGACACCGGCCCGGTGCCCTCCTTGCCGAGCAGCAGATCGACGCACTGGCGCATGATCTTCGCCGACTGGCGCATCTCTTCCATGCGCACGAGGTAGCGGTCGAAACAGTCGCCGTTCTTGCCGATCGGGATGTCGAAATCCATTTCGGAATAGCATTCATAGGGCTGCGATTTGCGCAGGTCCCAGGCAGCACCCGAGCCGCGCACCATGACGCCGGAAAAACCCCAGGCCCAGGCATCGGCCAGCGAGACCGTGCCGATGTCGACATTGCGCTGCTTGAAGATGCGGTTGCCGGTGAGCAGCGCATCGAGATCGTCGAGCGACGTCAGGAACGGATCGATCCACTTGCCGATGTCCTCGATCAGCTTCTGCGGCAGGTCCTGGTGCACGCCGCCGGGGCGGAAATAGGCCGCGTGCATGCGCGAACCGGAGGCGCGCTCGTAGAACACCATCAGCTTTTCGCGCTCGACGAAGCCCCATAGCGGCGGCGTCAGCGCACCGACGTCCAGCGCCTGCGTCGTCACATTGAGGATGTGCGACATGATGCGGCCGATCTCGGAATAGAGCACGCGGATCAGCTGGCCGCGCTTCGGCACCTCGATGCCGAGCAGCCGCTCGGCGGCAAGCGCGAAGGCATGCTCCTGGTTCATTGGCGCGCAATAATCGAGCCGGTCGAGGTAAGGCACCGCCTGCAGGTAGGTCTTGTGCTCGATCAGCTTTTCCGTGCCGCGATGCAAGAGCCCGATATGCGGATCGACGCGATCGACGACCTCGCCGTCCAACTCAAGCACCAACCTCAAAACACCATGCGCTGCAGGGTGTTGAGGGCCAAAGTTGATGTTAAAATTGCGGACGGAGGTTTCAGCCATTCTGGCGCCTCTGGCGAAGAGTCAGTAGTGAGTAGTGAGTAGTGATCATCAATCTCAATGCCTACTTATTCCGCCTGCTTTGCCTGGACCGTTCTGATGAGAGATCGCATCATTTTTCCAATCTCTTCGCATCGCAGCAGCAGTTCAGTCTCATTGTCTCTTTCCAGCAAACCAACCCGGCATGCCAGCAGTATGTGCGTCTCCAGTTCCTTCAGCGACCCCTGCGCCATGCGCAGAAACTGAACGAACGAACCTCTATTCTCACGACCGTACCCTTCGGCGATGTTGGCGGCGATCGAAACCGCCGAGCGGCGCATTTGGGAGGTCATTCCATAAATCTCCTCTTTCGGAAAACCTTTGGTGAGGCGATAGCAATTTTCGGCAAGCACCATCGCCGATTGCCACACCAACAGGTCACGATAAGATTCGATCCTTTTTTCCAATTCCTTCCCTACTGACTACTGACTACTCACTACTTCCCTACTCACTGTTTCGCCTTCTCATCGCCCGGCAGGACGTAATCCGTCCCTTCCCACGGCGAGAGAAAATCGAAGTTTCTGAATTCCTGTTTCAATTCCACCGGCTCGTAGATGACCCGCTTGGCCTCGTCGTCGTAGCGCACCTCGACGAAACCGGTCAGCGGAAAGTCCTTGCGCAGCGGATGGCCCTCGAAACCGTAGTCGGTCAGGATCCGGCGCAGGTCGGGATGGCCTGAAAACAGCACGCCATAGAGGTCGTATGTCTCGCGCTCGAACCAGTCGGCGCCGGGATAAACGGCGGTGAGCGACGGCACCATCGTTTCCTCGTCGGCCTGAACCTTGATCCGAATGCGCACATTCTGCTTCGGCGACAAAAGGTGATAGACGACGTCAAAGCGCTTCGGCCGCGACGGATAGTCGGCGCCGCAGACGTCGATGATCGAGATGAACTGGCAGCGCTGATCGTCGCGCAGGAAGGTCGCCACCTCGATCAGGTCGCTTGGCTCGACCGAGACGGTAAGCTCGCCATAGGCCAGCACCGCGTTGTTGACCCTGCCGATCAGCTTCTCGCCCAGATAGGTCGAGAGTTCGTTCAACGACTGGCTCATGGGTTCACCGTTCGATCGTGCCGGTGCGGCGGATCTTCTTCTGCAACAGAAGAATGCCGTAAAGCAGGGCTTCGGCGCTCGGCGGACAGCCGGGCACGTAGATGTCGACCGGCACGATGCGGTCGCAACCGCGCACCACCGAATAGGAATAGTGGTAGTAGCCGCCGCCATTGGCGCAGGAGCCCATCGAGATGACGTAGCGCGGCTCCGGCATCTGGTCGTAGACCTTGCGCAGCGCCGGCGCCATCTTGTTGGTCAGCGTGCCGGCGACGATCATGATGTCGGACTGGCGCGGCGACGCGCGCGGCGCGACGCCGAAGCGCTCGCTGTCATAGCGCGGCATCGAGGTATGGATCATCTCGACGGCGCAACAGGCCAGACCGAAGGTCATGAACATCAGCGAACCGCTGCGCGCCCAGGTGATCAGCGCCTCGGTCGAGGTGACGAGAAAACCCTTGTCGGCCAACTCGTTGTTGATTTCGAGGAAGAACGGGTCGTCGGAACCGACCGGTCGACCGGTATTGGGGTCGATGATGCCCTTGGGCTTCGGTGCGACGAGCGTGCCGGAACTGTCGTTCAATCCCATTCCAGCGCTCCTTTTTTCCATTCATAGGCAAAGCCGATGGTCAGCACCGCCAGAAAC
Organism: Mesorhizobium sp. CNPSo 4689; assembly: GCF_057784325.1. Classification (NCBI taxonomy): domain Bacteria; kingdom Pseudomonadati; phylum Pseudomonadota; class Alphaproteobacteria; order Hyphomicrobiales; family Phyllobacteriaceae; genus Mesorhizobium; species Mesorhizobium sp. CNPSo 4689. Next base: position 344,637 of record NZ_JBWLUZ010000002.1, on the reverse strand, counting down.
ACCATCATCGACCAGAAACCGAGCATGCCGATCTTCGAGAACGACACCGCCCAGGGAAACAGGAAGGCCACTTCCAGATCGAAGATGATGAACAGGATCGACACCAGGTAGAAGCGGATGTCGAACTTCATGCGGGCATCGTCGAAGGAGTTGAAGCCGCACTCATAGGCGGAGAGCTTTTCCGGATCGGGGTTGCGGTAGGCCACCAGGAACGGCGCAATGATCAGCGCCAGGCCGACGACCAGCGCCACGCCGATGAAGAGGACTATGGGCAGGTACGAACTCAAAAGTGCGTTCATGCTGCGGCTTTCCGTTGGCGGTCGATCCACTTTGATTACAGCAACCAACCTTAATGCGGAAGCGTGACAGATTAACCGCTGAACCGTTTTAGGTGGCCTATGCTGCAACGCGGCGAGGGTTAGCGCAGCGCTTTCGGCGAAGCAAGTCAAACCTTGTTCAAAACGCGGTGCTGGACGGCATATCCCGGAAAACTGGTCCGATCCGCTCCTGTTTGATTTCCTTCACTTTTTACTCCACTTTTCTCTCCTGACATATATCCCGCCAAAACCCTGCTAGCATGACCCGGAATCATCGGTTTTTGCTTGGCTTGAACAGCATCAGGGCGACGTCTCTATGAAGGAAAAAATCTCGCTCGGCTTGGCCCGGCGCATCGCGCTCGCCGCACAGGGATTTACCGACCCGAGGCCGGGCGGCACACCGGACCGCCGCCACCTGGCCCGCGTGCTCGGCCGTACCGGCCTGCTGCAGATCGATTCCGTCAGCGCGGTGGTGCGCGCCCACTATATGCCGCTCTATTCGCGCCTTGGTTCCTACCCGCTTACCTTGCTCGACAATGCCGCCGTCACGCGCAAGCGCACGGTGTTCGAATATTGGGCGCATGAGGCTTCCTTCCTGCCGGTCGAGACATACCCGCTGATGCGCTGGCGCATGCAGCGCGCCGAGCAAGGTGACGAGATGTATCTGGGGCTCGCCAAATGGGGTCGCGAACACGCCGGCTATATCGAGGAGGTCTATCGCGAGGTCGTCGATCGCGGCCCGATCGCAGCATCGGCGCTCGAAGGCCAGAAAGGTTCGGGCGGCTGGTGGGGCTGGAGCCACGCCAAACACGCCTTCGAATGGCTGTTCTGGGCCGGCCGCATCACCACGGCGTCGCGGCGCGGCTTCGAACGGTTCTATGACCTGCCCGAACGCGTCCTGCCGCAGGCGATCCTCGACCTGCCGGTGCCGGCTGCCGAGGATGCGCACCGCGAATTGCTGCGCATGTCCGCCCGCGCCCATGGCGTCGCCACCGCCGGCGACCTGCGCGACTACTTTCGCCTCTCGCCAGCCGACATGAAGGGCCGCCTCGAGGAATTGGTCGAAACGGGCGAGCTGCTGCCGGTGCGTGTCGAGGGTTGGGACAAGCCGGCTTACATGCACAAGGACGCCCGTCTGCCGCGCCGGATCGAGGCGCGCGCCTTGCTGGCGCCGTTCGACCCGGTCGTCTTCGAACGGGCGCGGGCGGAAAGACTGTTCGATTTCCGCTACCGCATCGAGATCTACACGCCGGCCGAAAAGCGACAGTACGGCTATTACGTCCTGCCATTCCTGCTCGGCGACCGGATCGTGGCGCGCGTCGACCTCAAGGCCGACCGCCCCGCAAGCGTGCTGCGCGTCCACGCCGCCTATGCCGAAGCCTGCGCACCGCCAGAAACCGCTGCAGAACTCTTCGAGGAATTGAAGCAGATGCAAGGCTGGCTCGGCCTGGAGCGCATCGAGGTGACGCCCGCGGGCGACCTGGGTCCGGCGCTGGCCGACATTGCCGTGTCGTAGACGCGCGTTGACACGACTGTCCCTACAAGCCTAAATCCGCTGCAGACGGTCTCCTCTCGGCAAAGGGAGGAGCCAAGAGGGAATGCGGTGCGGGATCTGAAGATCTCAAATCCGCGGCTGTCCCCGCAACTGTAAGCGACGAGCCTCAGCCGAAAACCACTGGGATGTTCCCGGGAAGGTGGCACCGAGGCGATGACCCGCGAGCCAGGAGACCTGCCGTCTGTGACATAAAGAATCCGATCGCCTGGCGGGTTTTCCGGGCAAGGAGCCTGATTTGGAGCGCGACAGCAGTTTTCCGGCTGAGACAGCGGACATATCGTCCGGCGGGGACGATTCCCTGGCCGGCGTCACAATCATCGTCTGCGCCTCCTGCCGCGACGAAACCGGCTCCGACGCCCATCCCCGCGCCGGCGAACTGCTGGCGCAAGACGCGCGCCGTGCCGCTTCGGGCGAAAACCTCCGCATCCGCACCGTCGAGTGCCTCGGCAATTGCAAGCGCCGCCTCAGCGCCGCGATCCTGCGCGACGGCTGCTGGAGCTACGTCTTCGGCGACTTGACCACGACCAGCGGCGCCGACCTCGTCACCGGCGCAAAGCTCTTCGCCACCTCGACCGACGGCCTCATCCCCTGGCGCGGCCGCCCCGATTCCTTGAAGCGCGGCCTCGTCGCCCGCATCCCTCCCCTCGACATCCTGAAGGACTGACCATGACCGCTCCAGATTCGTCCACCAACCTCTCCCGTGTCCCCTGCACCGTCGTCACCGGCTTCCTCGGCGCCGGCAAGACGACGCTGATCCGCCATCTCCTGGAAAACGCCGGCGGCAAGCGGCTGGCCATCATCGTCAATGAGTTCGGCGATATCGGCATCGACGGCGAGATTTTGAAAGGCTGCGGCATCGACACCTGCCCGGAGGAAAACATCGTCGAGCTGGCCAATGGCTGTATCTGCTGCACCGTCGCCGACGATTTTGTCCCTGCACTGGACCAGATCCTGTCGCTGACGCCGAAGGTCGACCACATCCTGATCGAGACCTCCGGCCTTGCTCTCCCCAAGCCGCTGGTCCAGGCCTTCCAGTGGCCGACAGTCAAAAGTCGCGTCACGGTCGATGGCGTGATCGCCGTTGTCGATGGACCGGCACTGGCCGAAGGCCGCGTCGCCAACGACATGGACGCCCTGCAGGCGCAACGCGCTCAGGATGAGACGCTCGATCATGACGACCCGGTCGAAGAGGTGTTCGAGGATCAGATCGCCTGCGCCGACCTGATCATATTGTCAAAGAGCGATTTGATGGACGCCGCCGGCTCGGCCCGCGCCAACGCGATCATCAACGAACACTCCGCGCGCGCCGTGAAGATCGTGCCGACGTCGCAAGGCAAGGTCGACCCATCGGTGCTGCTCGGCCTCGGTCTTGCCGTCGAAGACGACATCGAGAACCGCAAATCCCATCATGACGGCGCATTCGACCACGAGCATGACGACTTCGACACGTTCATTGTCGACATTCCCTCGATCGCCAACCCCGACGAACTGGCCAAGCGTGTCGCCACCGCCGCCGAAGAGGAAAACGTATTGCGCGTGAAAGGCTTCGTCGAGGTCGGCGGCAAGCCGATGCGGCTTTTGCTGCAGGCCGTCGGCCCGCGCGTCAACCACTATTACGACCGTGCCTGGACGGCCGACGACGACCGCCGCTCGCGCCTCGTCGTCATCGGCCTGAAAGGGCTGAACCGCCCGGCCATCGAGCGTATTCTCGCCGGCTGAGGCAAAAAACCGAACCGCAATGCACATCCTCACCACAACATCCGCCTCGCTCGACGACCTCGCCGAGCCTGTCGATCTGCGGCAGACGCCGGCGGATATCGTGGCGCTGTCGTTTACCGACAGCGATCTCTCCGGACTGGCGGCGGCGTGGAAGGCGGATGCGGCACGACTGCCGTCGATGCGGCTCGCCGCACTTCGCGATTTGCGCCATCCGATGTCCGTCGACCTCTGGGTCGACAGCGTGGCGCGACATGCCAGGGTGATCCTGGTGCGCATCCTCGGCGGCTATGACTGGTGGCGCTATGGCTGCGACCAGCTTGCCGCGATTGCGCGGGAACGCGGCATCAAACTGGCACTGTTGCCGGGCGAGAGCCACGACGAGGATCTGCGGCTGATCGAAGGCTCGACACTGCCGCGCGAGGAGTTGGACCCCTTGCTCGGCTATTTCCGCGAGGGTGGGCCGGCGAATATGAGCGCGCTGGTGCAGAGGCTGGCGCGGCTGGCTGGGTCAGATGCGGCGGTCGCCGAGCCGGTTGCGGTGCCGAAGGCCGGCTACTATCGACCGGGACTTGGGGTCGTAGAGAGGCCAGACCTCTCAAAGGGAGGTGTCAAGGAACTCGACGTCGACAACACCTACGTCCGCGTCGCCGTCATCCCCATCCTGTTCTACCGCTCGATGCTGCTTGCCGCCGATGTCGCGCCCATCGACGCTCTTTTTGACGAGCTCCGCCAGCGTGGCATGGTTCCCGTGCCGATCTTCGTCTCGAGCCTCAAGGACCCGGTTTCACTCGCCTTTGTCGAGAATGCACTGGCAAACCTGAACTCCGCTGCCATCGTCACCGCCACAGCCTTCGCCTCCGGCTCGGAGCCCGGCATCGAAACCCTGTTCGACCGCGCCGGCGTGCCAGTCTTCCAGGTCATCGTCGCCACGACCAGGCGCGACGTCTGGGAGAAAAACCAGCGCGGCCTGGCGCCCGCCGACCTTGCCATGCATGTCGTCCTGCCCGAACTCGACGGCCGCATCCTCGCCGGCACCATCTCCTTCAAGGGCGAAAGCGAAACCGATCCGGCACTGGCCTTTCGCGCCTTCGCCAACCGGCCCGAGCCAGACCGCGTCGCGCAGGTGGCGAGGCGCGTCGAAGCCTTCCTCCGTCTGCAGCGCGCGCCGCGCGAAGAGCGCAAACTTGCCATCCTGATCCCGGACTACCCAAGCGCCCCCGGCCGCACCGGCTATGCCGTCGGCCTCGACGTGCCGTCCAGCGTGCTCGCTATGCTGCATGACCTCAGGGAACAGGGCTACGCTGTTGAAGGGATTCCGCAAACGCCGCGTGGGTTGCTGGAGGCGCTGGAGCGGAGCAATCGTGGGTTGCGGCTGGGTGACTATCTCGACTTATCGAAAGACCTGCCGGTTGAGGCAATTTCCGCAGTAGAAGCCGCATGGGGCAAGGCCGAAGAGACAGGTTTGCGCGAGGCACCCCCCTCTGTCCTGCCGGACATCTCCCCCTCAAGGGGGGAGATTGTTTCTTCACCTCGGCCTTCGCTAATCGCCAGCGCTCCAAGGATGGCGCCGTCAGCGGAGCTGCCAATCTCCCCCCTTGAGGGGGAGATGTCCGGCAGGACAGAGGGGGGCGTGACAGAACGCCAACCTTTGCCGGTAGCGGACAGCAAACGCTTCCCCTTCCGCGCCGCCACCTTCGGCAACGTCACCGTAGCCCTCGCCCCCGATCGCGGCCGGTCAGCCGACCGCCGCGCCGACTACCACGACCCAACCCTACCTCCGCGCCATGCGCTGATCGCCTTCGGCCTGTGGCTGCGCAGATCGCTGGGCGTCCATGCCCTCATCCATGTCGGCGCCCACGGTACGCTGGAATGGCTGCCCGGCAAGACGGTCGCGCTCAGCGATACCTGCTTTCCCGAGATCGTCACCGGCGCGCTACCCGTCATCTATCCCTTCATTGTCTCCAACCCCGGCGAGGCGGCGCAGGCCAAGCGGCGCATTGCCGCCATCACCCTTGGCCATCTGCCGCCACCGCTGACCGGCGCCGGACTGGACGAGAACCAGCACAAGCTTGAGCGACTGGTCGACGAATACGCCCAGGCCGACGGGCTCGACCGCCGCCGCCGCGACCGGCTAGCGAAGCTGATCGTCGACACCGCGCAAAAGACCGGCCTCGCCTCAGAAGCCGGCGTCGCCAGGACCGACGCGCCCGACGAGGCGCTGCGCCGCATCGACGCCTGGCTTTGCGACCTCAAGGATTTCGCCATCAAGGACGGCTTGCATATCTACGGCCGTGCACCGGACAACGAGCCCGATGCCATGCGCCGCCAAAGTGCCGAGGCCGAAAAGTCGGCGCTTCTCGCGGCGCTCGACGGCCGCCACATCAAGGCCGGCCCGGCCGGCGCGCCCGCGCGCGGCCGTTCCGACGTGCTTCCGACCGGCCGCAACCTGTTCACGTCGGATCCGCGCACCATGCCCACGCCGACCGCTTTTGATCTGGGCAAAGCTGCGGCGGAAGAAGTGGTGCGCAGCTACATGCAATCGCATGGCGACTGGCCGCGCTCTCTGGTCATCGACCTGTGGGGCTCGGCGTCGCTGCGCACCGGCGGCGAAGAAATCGCGCAAGGCCTGGCGCTGATGGGCTGCCGGCCGCAATGGGATGCCGCGACTGCCCGCGTCACAGGCATCGAAGTGCTGCCGCCGGCCACGCTCGGCCGTCCGCGCGTCGATGTCACCTGGCGCATTTCGGGCCTGTTCCGCGACATGTTCCCGACCCAGATCGCGCTGATCGACGCCGCGGCGAATGCCGTTGCCACCCGCGACGAGGAGGATTCGGAAAACCCGCTGGCGGCCAGGACCCGGACCGAAGGCAAGATCAGCCCGCGCATCTTCGGCACCTCGCCCGGCACCTACGGCGCCGGCGTCGAGGATCTTTTGGCAAGCGGCTACTGGGCCGCGCGCGAAGAAATCGGCCGTGCCTATCTCAATGCCACCTCGCATGCCTATGGCGGCGCCGACGGCGAAGCGGTCTCCGCGCCCGGCGCCTTCGAGACCCGCATCGCCGAAGCCGACCTCCTCGTCCACACTGGCGACGACCCCGGCCGCGACATTTTGGAAGGCTCAGCCGATGTCGCCTTCATCGGCGGCTTTTCGGCAGCTCTTGCGGCCCTCGGCAGGAACGCCGACGTCATCGTGCTCGACACCACGGATCCGCAGAAACCGAAGCCGCGTTCGGTCGGCGAGGCTGTGTCGCGCGTCGTGCGCGCCCGCGCCGTCAATCCGCGCTTCATCGCCGGGCAGATGCGCCATGGTCCGCGCGGCGCCTCGGAATTCGCCGAAACGGTCGACCGCCTGGTCGGCTTTGCCGAAACCACCCAGGCCATTTCGGGCACGCTGATCGAAGCGGTGCACGACGCCTATCTTGGCGATCCAGATGTCCGCGCCTTCATCCTGCGCGAGAACCCGGCGGCAGCCAAAGTCATCGCCGAGCGGTTCCAATCAGCGCGGAGGCGCGGGCTGTGGCATCCGCTGCGCAATTCCATCGACGACGATCTCGCCACCCTGATCGCCGAAGCCCATGGGGTGGCGGCATGAACGCCTTCTCCCGCCGTGGCGCCTGCCCTGCGCTCAGCAAGCCCATGCAGACCGGCGACGGGCTGCTGGTGCGGCTCAATCCATTCGCTGGAGGACTTTCGCCGAAGTCGCTGATCGGACTCGGCGAATCCGCATTGCGGCACGGCAACGGCATCATGGAAGTCACCGCGCGCGGCAGTTTGCAGATACGGGGGTTGACGGCTGAAAGCGCGCGGCGGCTGGCCGGAGAGGTCCACGCGCTGGGCATTGCCGTGCGCACCGGTGTACCGGTCGAGACCGGACCGCTGGCGGGGCTCGACCCGCAAGAGGTCGCCGACCCGCGCCCGTTGGCGGAGAGCGTGCGTGCAGCGGTTGATCAAGCCGGGCTGGCGCAGCGGCTGGGCCCCAAGGTTTCGGTCATCGTCGACGGCGGCGGGCAGTTGACCATGGATGCGGTGACGGCCGATGTGCGCCTGATCGCGGTGCGGACCAACGTGGGACTTTGCTGGCAGGTGTCTGTTGCGGGGGATGGGCAGACCGCGACGCCGCTTGCCGTTGCCGAGGGCGATGCGGCCCGTGACACCGCCGTTGCCGCTCTAAGGATGATTGCCGAAAAGGGTCGCGAAGCCCATGCACGGGATTTGTCGGAGAGACAGCTCAGATCCCTCGCAAGTTGGCATTCCTTCGCGCCCCCCTCTGTCCTGCCGGACATCTCCCCCACAAGGGGGGAGATTGGCAGCTCCGCCGACGGCTTGCTTTCTGCATTCTCACCGCATGCTTCAACTTCGGCGATTGGCGAAACCGGCCGCGCGAGTACAATCTCCCCCCTTGTGGGGGAGATGTCCGGCAGGACAGAGGGGGGCGCGAAGGAACGCCTTCCTCAGACACCTTCGGCCCGCTCACCCGTCGGCATCTTCGACTTGGCCGCAGCCAGCGTCGCCCTCGGCATTGGCCTGCCCATCGGCAGCATGCCAGCGGAAAAACTCATCGATCTCGCCCAACGTGCCCTCACCCTCGGCGTTACCGAAATCCGGCTGGCGCCCGGCCGCGCCATACTTTTCCTCGGCCTCTCGCCAGCCGCCTGCCCGCCCCTCCAGCACACAGCCACCACCCTCGGCTTCGTCACAACCCCCGCCGACCCACGCACGCGCATCGCCGCTTGCCCCGGCACGCCGGCCTGCGCCTCCGGCCAAATAGCCACCCGCGACATCGCCGAGACCATCGCGGCCGAAAACGCCGACATCCTCGATGCCTCCCTGACCCTGCACATTTCCGGCTGTGCCAAGGGCTGCGCACATCCGGGCAAAGCAGCACTGACATTGGTCGGTGGCGAAAACGGAGCCGGACTTGTCGTGGACGCGACGGCAAAGGCTCTTCCTGCCGGATACAGGCCGGGCTATGACGCCGCGCGCGGTGTCAGTGGCGTTGCAGCGGCAATCCGCAAAGAACGACTTCGGGGCGAGACCGCTGCTGCCTGCCTGGCAAGGCTTGGCGCGGCCGGCATCGCAGAAGCTTACCGACAGGAATGAGCATGGCCGCCTACGACTATATCCACGACGGCACGGCGATCTACGAGCGCTCCTTCGCCATCATCCGCGCCGAGGCCGACCTGTCGCGCTTCTCGGAGGCAGAGGCCGATGTCGCCATCCGCATGATCCATGCCTGCGGCCAGGTCGAGGCCGCTCAGCATTTTGTCTTTTCCAGCGATTTCGTCGCCGCCGCGCGCGCCGCACTTTCGGCCGGCGCGCCGATCTTCTGCGATGCCGAGATGGTCTCGCATGGCGTCACCCGCGCCCGGCTGCCGGCCGGCAACGAGGTGATCTGCACTTTGCGCGACCCGCGCACCGCTGAGGTTGCCAAGGAGATCGGCAATACCCGCTCGGCCGCCGCCATCGATCTTTGGGGCGAGCGCATGGCCGGTTCCGTCGTCGCCATCGGCAATGCGCCGACTGCGCTGTTCTATCTGCTGGAGAAACTGCGCGACGGCGCGCCGAAGCCGGCAGCGATCATCGGCATGCCGGTCGGTTTTGTCGGCGCTGCCGAATCCAAGGATGCGCTGGCCGAGAATTCCTATGGCGTGCCCTACGCCATCGTGCGCGGCAGGCTGGGCGGCAGCGCCATGACCGCCGCCGCGCTCAACGCATTGGCGAGGCCCGGCCTGTGAACGCGCTCGCAAAAGGCCGTCTGGTTGGCGTCGGCACCGGTCCCGGCGACCCCGAATTGTTGACGCTGAAGGCAGCACGGGCATTGGCTGAAGCCGATGTCGTCGCCTATTTCGCCAAGCGCGGCAACAACAGCAATGCGCGCGCCATCGTCGAGGCGCGCTTCCGGCCGGATATGCTGGAACTGCCGCTGCTCTATCCCGTCACGACCGAGATCGACAAGGATCACGACGACTACCGCTCGCAGATCACCGAATTCTACGAGCAATCGGCCGAGGCGGTCGCCGGACATCTCGATGCCGGCAGGATGGTCGCGGTATTGTCGGAAGGCGACCCGCTCTTCTACGGCTCCTATATGCACCTGCATGTCCGCCTGGCGCATCGCTTTTCGACCGAGGTCATTCCCGGCGTCACCGCCATGTCCGGCTGCTGGTCGGCGACAGGCCTGCCGATCGTCCAGGGCGACGACGTGCTGACCGTGCTGCCGGGCACGATGAGCGAGTTCGAATTGACGCGCCGCCTGGCCGACACCGATGCCGCGGTCATCATGAAGGTCGGCCGCAACCTGCCCAAGATCAGGCGGGCGCTGCAGGCAACGGGCAAGCTGACGAAAGCCGTCTATGTCGAGCGCGGCACCATGCCGGGCAGCATCTCGATGCGGCTGGCCGACAAGCAGGACGACAAGGCCCCCTACTTCGCCATCGTGCTGGTGGCCGGTTGGTCGGCCCGGCCCGGCGCGTCGGGAGCCAAGCCATGAGTGGCCGCCTGACTGTCATCGGCCTTGGGCCCGGCAATGCCGACCAGGTCACGCCCGAGGCGAGCCGCGCCGTGGCGGAAGCCAAGTTCTTCTACGGCTACAAGCCCTATCTCGACCGGCTCGAGCTGCGCCCGGACCAGACCCGCGTCGCCTCCGACAATCGCGAAGAGCTCGCCCGCTCCAAGGATGCTTTGATCAAGGCCGCCGAAGGCCATGACGTCGCCGTCGTTTCCGGTGGCGATCCCGGCGTTTTCGCCATGGCGGCGGCCGTCTGCGAGGCGATCGAGGCCGGCCCTGCCGAATGGCGCGCTGTCGACGTCGCCGTCGTGCCCGGCATCACCGCCATGCTCGCCGTTGCCGCCCGCATCGGCGCGCCGCTCGGCCATGATTTCTGCGCCATCTCGCTGTCCGACAATCTGAAGCCGTGGGAATTGATCGAACTGCGTTTGCTGGCGGCGGCCGGCGCCGGTTTCGTCATCGCGCTCTACAACCCGATCAGCAAGGCGCGCCCCTGGCAGCTCGGCCGCGCCTTCGAATGCCTGGCCGCCATCCTGCCCGGCACGACGCCTGTCATCTTCGGCCGCGCCGCCGGCCGGCCCGACGAGCGCATCGAGGTTTTTCTGCTGGCCGACGCCGATGCGGAAAAGGCCGACATGGCGACCTGCATCATCATCGGCTCTCCGGAAACCAGGATCATCCGCCGCGGCGAGCGGCCGTCGCTGGTCTACACGCCGCGCTCGGCGACGGGTTCGAGAAAATGATCGACCATGTCGGCGAGCGCTTCGACGGTTTCAGCCGAGGGAACGTCCGGCAGCGCCGGCCTGCGCACCATGATCACCTCGATGCCGAGCGCTCGTGCCGCCGCGATCTTGCCGTAGGTCGCCTCGCCGCCGCTGTTCTTGGACACGATAACGTCGATGCCGTGCTCGACAAGCAGCGCGCGTTCGTCGGCTTCCCGAAACGGCCCGCGCGCCAGCAGATAGGTTGCGTCGGGCACCGCCGGCCTCGGCTCCACCGGATCGACGCTGCGGATCAGGTAGCGGTGTTGAGGTGTTGCCTCGAAGGCGCCGACCTCTTGCCGGCCAAGCGCCAGGAAGACACGGCGCGGCGCCTGGCCGAGCGCCTCGACCGCGCCAGCCACTTCGTCGACCAGCGTCCAGCGGTCACCCTCGACAGGCTCCCAGCCGGGACGCCTGAGTGCCATGATCGGCACGTCGGCTCGCCGCGCCGCTTGCGCCGCATTGGCGGAGATGCGCGCCGCATAGGGATGCGTGGCGTCGATCAGCAGATCCGTGCCGGCTTCCTTGAGATACGCCGCCAGCCCGTGCTCACCGCCGAACCCTCCCGTGCGGACAGGCACGCCTTGCGCGACAGGGCTCTCGGTGCGGCCGGCCAGCGACAGCGTGACCGAAAGATCGGCGCGCGCTGCGAGCTTTCCAGCCAGTTGCCGGGCTTCGGAGGTTCCGCCGAGGATCAGAATACGGTGGGTCATCATGCCTGCTGAGGGTCCGCGCGACGCCAAGCTCAACTCAAGATGGCTCACAATCGTCGGCATCGGCGAGGACGGTTTAGCGGGTCTCGGCGACGAGGCCAAGCAGCGCATTGCCGGGGCCGAGTTCGTCTTCGGCGGCAAGCGCCACCTTGCGCTGGTGACGCCGCTCATCAAGGGCGAAGCTCGGCCTTGGCCAACGCCCTTCGACGCGGACATGCGCGACGTGCTGGCGCTGGCCGGCAAAAGCGTCTGCGTGCTCGCCTCCGGCGACCCGTTCTTCCACGGGGTTGGCGCCACCCTCGCCCGCAAGGTGAGGACGCAGGACATGCATGTCATTCCCGCGCCATCGTCGCTTTCGCTGGCTGCATCCCGCCTCGGCTGGGCTTTGCCGGATATCGAGACCATTTCCCTGCATGGCCACTCGATCGACCTGATCCGGCCGCTGCTGCACCCCGGCACACGCATCCTCGCCCTGACCTCCGACGCCGAGGCGCCGGCCGCCATCGCACGGCTGCTGACCGAACTCGATTTCGGCAAATCGAAGCTGACCGTTCTGGAGGCGCTGGGTGGCAGAAACGAGCAAGTCCGCGAGGCGCGCGCGAATACTTTCGAACTGCAAACCATCAGCCCGCTCAACGTGCTGGCGATCGAAGTTGACTCAACTCCGGATGCCCGAATCCTGCCGCTGACATCGGGCCTTGGCGACCATCTGTTCGACCATGACGGCCAGATCACCAAGCGCGAGATACGCGCCATCACCTTGTCTGCGCTGGCACCGAGGCGCGGCGAACTGCTGTGGGATATCGGCGCCGGTTCCGGCTCGATCGGCATCGAATGGATGTTGGCCCACCCCTCGATGCGCGCCATCGCGATCGAGGCCGATTCGACCCGTGCCGCCCGCATTCATCGCAACGCTGCTGCCTGCGGCGTACCCGGTCTTGTCGTCGTGGAAGGTTCGGCGCCGAAGGCGCTAGCCAAACTGGACACACCCGATGCCATCTTCATCGGTGGCGGTGGCAGCGATACCGGCGTGCTCAGCGCAGCCATTAAGGCGCTACGCGCCGGTGGCCGCCTGGTGGCCAATGCCGTGACGCTGGAGATGGAGGCCTTGCTGCTTGCCCAGCACACCAGGCACGGCGGCGATCTGACCCGCATCGCCATATCCCGGGTTTCCCCGGTCGGCTCGATGCAGGCATGGCGGCCGGCCATGCCGGTCACCCAATGGAGCTGGGTGAAGCCATGATGGTTGCAGGCATCGGCAGCCGCAAGGGCGTCAAAGCAAGCGAGGTGCTTGCAGCGATTGAAACCGCGCTGGAGGCACACGGGCTGGCGATGACGGCGCTGTCCGCCCTGGCGACCGCCTCTCTCAAGCAGGACGAACCGGCAATCTTCTCCGCTGGGCGCGAACTCGCTCTCCCGGTGATCGTTGTCGAGGACGATGCCCTCAAGGTTGCATCCTCGCGCACGCTCAGCCGCTCCGAATTGTCGGAAGCGCATGCCGGCACGCCGTCGGTGTCCGAAGCCTCCGCGCTCGCCGCGGCCGGCAAAGGCGCAAAGCTGCTGGGGCCACGCACCGTGCTTGGCGCGGTCACCTGCGCCATCGCCATCAGCGGAGATGCGCCATGACCGTCCACTTCATCGGCGCCGGCCCCGGAGCTGCCGACCTCATCACCTTGCGCGGCGCAAGGCTGCTGGCCAGTTGCCCGGTCTGTCTCCATGCCGGATCGATCGTCGCCCCGGAATTGCTGCAGCACTGCGCGCCCGGGACAAAGATAATCGACACCGCGCCGATGTCGCTGGACGAGATCGAGGCCGAATATGTCGCCGCTCACAAAGCCGGCCACGATATCGCCCGCCTGCATTCCGGCGACCTCTCGGTATGGAGCGCGGTGGCCGAGCAGATCCGTCGGCTGGAGAAGCATGGCATCCCTTACACGCTGACGCCGGGCGTGCCCTCCTTCGCCGCCGCAGCGGCAGCGCTGCGCCGCGAATTGACCATTCCCGAAATCGCGCAAAGCCTGGTGCTGACCCGGGTCTCCGGCCGCGCGTCGAAGATGCCGCCCGGCGAAACACTTGCCGGCTTCGGCCGCACCGGCGCCACACTTGCCATCCATCTCGCCATCCATGCGATCGACCGCGTCGTCGCCGAGCTGACACCGCTCTATGGCACCGATTGCCCGGTGGCAGTGGTCTTCCGCGCCTCCTGGCCGGACGAGCGCGTCATGACCGGCACGCTGGCGACCATCGAGGCGCTACTCGCCGCCGATCCGATGGAGCGCACGGCGATCATTTTTGTCGGCAGTTCACTGGCGGCACAGAATTTCGGCGAAAGTTCACTTTACGACGCCCACTACCAGCGGCGTTTTCGCGGACGGGACGGATTGTGAGCGGCAGCGCCAAGCATAAGAGCGGAAACGCAACGGTCGAGCAGGCGCTCGCGCGGCTGAATTTCAAGCCGCGTGAGCTGGAGCCCGGACACGTCTGGCTGGCCGGTGCCGGCCCCGGCGATCCCGGCTGCCTGACGCTGGAGGTGCTGGCCGCACTCGGACAATGCGACGCGCTTGTCTATGATGCGCTGGTCTCGCCCGATGTCGTTGCTGTCGCCGAGGGCGCCGAGCTGTTTTATGCCGGCAAGCGCGGTGGCCAGCCGTCAATGAAACAGGACGACATCACCGCCTTGCTGGTGCGGCTGGCGCGCGAGGGACGCCGCGTCGTCAGGCTGAAGGGCGGCGATCCCTATATTTTCGGCCGTGGCGGCGAGGAAGCGTTGGCGCTTGCGCGTGAAGCGATCCCGTTCCGCGTCCTGACCGGGCTGACGTCGGGCCTCAGCGCGCTCGCCGCCGCAGGCATCCCCGCCACCATGCGCGGCATCAACAAGGCGGTGATCCTGGCGACCGGCCACGCCGCCGGCACCGAAGACGACCTCGACTGGGCGGCAATCGCCCGCACCGGCCAGCCCGTGGTCGTCTATATGGGCATGGCCAATCTCCCCGTCATCGCCGCTTCGCTGCTCGATGGCGGCCTGGCACCGTCGACACCGGCGGCGGTGATCGTGTCCGCGACGACACCGCAGGAGCGCATCGTCGTCGCCACGCTCTCCACCATCGCTGAAGAGGCGGCCGCAGCCGGTTTGACCGCGCCGGCACTGATCGTCGTCGGCGGCATCGTCGCCATGCGCGCGGCACTGGCGGGCGAACCATGACCCGCGCCATCATCATCGGCGCGCCGCGCTCGGGCTCCGGCAAGACCAGCGTCACCATCGGCATCCTGCGCGCGCTTGCCCGGCGCGGCGTCAAGGTGCGCGGCGCCAAGTCCGGTCCCGACTATATCGACCCCGGCTTCCACACCGCCGCCACAGGGCTGTCCGGCGTCAACCTCGACAGCTGGGCGATGTCGCCGGCCTTGCTCAACGCGCTCGCCGGCAACGCAACCGAGGATGCCGATTTCGTCTTCCTCGAAAGCGCCATGGGCCTGTTCGACGGCATTCCCGCGCCGGCCGGGCGCTCCGGCTCGGCAGCCGACCTGGCACGGCTCTACGGCTTGCCGGTGCTGCTGGTGCTCGACGTGTCCGGACAGTCGACGACTGCCGCAGCGGTTGCCAAAGGCTTTGCCACCTATGATCCCGATGTGCGCATGGCCGGCGTCGTGCTCAACCGTCTCGGCAGCGAACGCCACCGCCGCCTCTGCGGCGACGCCATCGAGGCGCTCGGCCTGCCCGTCGTCGGCGCCATTTTGCGCGATCCCACGCTCAACCTGCCCGAACGCCATCTCGGCCTCGTCCAGGCCGGCGAATACGAGAACCTGATGGCGCATCTCGACCTTTTGGCCGACATGGCCGAGCGCTCGCTCGATCTCGACGCCATCATGGCGCTGGCAACGCCCTTCCAGCCGGCGCCCGGCGGCTTCGGCGATGCCTTGCAACCGCCCGGCCAGCGCATCGCGCTGGCGGAGGATGCCGCCTTTACCTTCCTCTATCCGCATGTCGCCGCCTACTGGCGCAAGGCCGGCGCCGAGATCGTCCCCTTCTCGCCGCTCGCCGGCGAGGCGCCCGACGCCAGCTGCGATGTCTGCTGGTTGCCGGGCGGCTATCCCGAGCTTCATGCCGGCCGCCTTGCCGATGCCCGGAATTTCCGGGCCGGCATGGCGAGCTTCGCTGCAACGAAGCCCGTCCACGGCGAGTGCGGCGGCTTCATGGTGCTGGGCGAAGCGCTGGAGGACGCGGCGGGCGAGACTCACAAAATGCTTGGCCTGCTCGGCCACTCCACCAGCTTCGCCAAGCGCAAGATGAACCTCGGCTATCGCGAGGCGCGGCTGCGCGCCGATTGTCCGCTGGGCAGCCAGGGCACGCTGGTCCGCGGACATGAGTTCCACTATGCGCAGATGCTTGCTGCCGGCAATGACGAGCCGCTCGCCGACCTCGCCGACGGGCAAGGCAATCCGCTCGGTGCCTCCGGCTACCGGCGTGGCCATGTCAGCGGCACGTTCTTCCATGCCATTGCGAGGGGCTAGCGGATGAAGCTCCGGAACTCGACCCTTTCGCCCCGGCAAATCCTCGACGACATCGCGCTTTGCCTGGTCTTCTTCACAAGACTGCCGCTGCCCGTCTTCGACTTTCGCGGCCGCAGCCTCGCCGCCGCGATCTGGGCCGCACCGGTCGCCGGCCTTGCCGTCGGCCTGATCGGCGCGGTCGTCTACGCCACGGCGGAACGGTTTGGCCTTGCCATGGGTCCGGCGGCGGCACTTGCCCTTGCGGCAACCATGCTCACCACCGGCTGCCTGCATGAGGACGGGCTGTCCGATGTCGCCGACGGCTTTGGTGGTGGCAAGACGCGCGGCCTGAAACTGGAGATCATGCGCGACAGCCGCATCGGCGCCTACGGCGCATCGGCGCTGGCTCTGTCGCTGCTGATCCGCTGGAGCGCGCTTTCGCAACTCGTCGACCCCACACAGGCGCTCTTTGCCCTCATTGCCGCGCACGCCGCCTCGCGCTGCTTGCTCGGCGCCTTCATGCATCTCTTGCCCTCGGCGCGGTCCGACGGCCTCTCGGCCGGCGCCGGCACCGTTTCGGTCGAAACCGCCATGGCCGGCGCCCTGCTCGGCGCGGTTCCGCTGCTCTTGCTTGGGCCCGGAGGCGCCATTGTCGCGGTCATCCTGCTTGGCCTGCTGTTTGCCGCGTTCCGCGCCCTTTGCCTCAACCAGATCGATGGCCAGACCGGCGATACGGTCGGCGCCCTGCAGCAGCTGGGCGAGATCACGATCCTGCTCGTCGCTTCCGTTTCCCTATCCTGACTCTTCCCCGGAGACTTTGCCCCCATGCCCTTCAAATCGCTTGATGAACTGCGCGCCGCTTGCCTCAACCTGCGTGCCGGCAGCGACACGGCGGCGACAGCCGTCGCCCGCCGCCAGGACACGCTGACCAAGCCGCAAGGCAGCCTTGGCCGTCTCGAGACCATCGCCGCCTGGCTCGCCCGCTGGCAGGGCCGCGACATGCCGAAGCTCGATCGTGTCAAAGTCTTCGTCTTCGCCGGCAACCACGGCGTCACCGCGCAGGGTGTGTCGGCTTTCCCGTCCGAGGTCACCGTGCAGATGGTGGCGAACTTCGCCGGCGGCGGCGCCGCCATCAACCAGCTTGCCCGCATCGCCGGCGCCGAACTCGACGTCATTCCCCTCGATCTCGACCATCCGACTGGCGACTTCACGCAAGCCGCGGCGATGGACGAGACGGCATTCCTCGCCGCCGTCTCGGCCGGCTACGATGCGGTGACGAACGATATCGACCTCGTCTGCTTCGGCGAAATGGGCATCGGCAACACCACGCCTGCGGCAGCGATTTCGGCGGCACTTTTCGGTGGTGGCGCGGAGAAATGGACAGGACGCGGCACCGGCGTCGACGATGCCGGCCTGAAGCGTAAGGTCACGGCAATCGAAGCCGGCCTGAAGCGCCATGCCGAGGCTCTGACCGACCCGCTGAAGATCGCCGCCACGCTGGGCGGCCGCGAACTTGCCGCCATCTTCGGCGCCACGCTCGCCGCGCGCCACAACAATGTGCCGGTGCTGCTCGACGGCTTTGTCTGCAGCGCCGCCGCTGCACCTTTGGCTCGGTTGCACCCGACCGGCCTCGCCCACACGCTCGCCGCCCATGTCTCGGCCGAATCCGGCCACCGTCGTCTGTTGGAGGCGCTCGGCCTGCAGCCGCTGCTCGACCTCGGCATGCGGCTCGGTGAAGGCTCCGGCGCCTGCCTGGCGGTCAACATCGTCCGCTCGGCGCTCGAATGCCACGCCCGCATGGCAAGCTTTGCGGAAGCCGGCGTATCGGAAAAGTAAACCCGGTCAGATTTTCAACGCTGCTGGTGCATTTGAAGACAGCGAGCGTGGCCGCTCTACTTGCGACCACGCTTTCGCAGGACGAACAGGTCCGGTGGACAGCGGATCACGGGCCAAGAACAGCGTTAACTGTTCGTTAGCTACGCTGTCCTAATTTGAGACATCCGACGGCAGATCATCGTCGGGTAGAGGTCGCGCTAGTTTTTCGGACCCAGCCAAGCCCCGCCAAGGCTAGCGCGGCCACTACTTTTAAAGCAAATTTTCCCGTATGCAACTCATACGTGCGATTAACCTTACTACCTAACCTTAAAGTTAACGACCGCGGCTTTGAGCAGGCGGCGACCAACGGGCCGCCTCCCCCGTTCATCTGCGACGAGACCGCTGCCTGCGGACGCCAATATCGCTTTTCGATTCGGCCGCGTTTTTGAACCCGGGAAACGCTGCTTTTGAACAAGAACGTTCACGTTGACGCGAGCCGCCTCACGTCCCATCGTTCCAGGGTCTTTTCCACCAAGTTTTTGAAAAATTTGGTGGGTGCGCACAGGATTGAACTGTGGACCCGCTGATTAAGAGTCAGCTGCTCTACCAACTGAGCTACGCACCCACTCGGCCGGAAAACCGGCGTCGGCGGGCATATAGCCGCCGATCTCGGGGATGTCCAGCCCTGCCGGAATCATTTCCCGACAAATCGACCAGGCCGCTTGCGATCAAACGAAAAGCTTGCCTTCCGCCACCCTGATGGCATGGCCGCCAATGCGGGCGGACGCCAGTTTTCCGCCTTCGACATTGAGTTCGAGCCGGATGCGCGACGGCCGCCCCATTTCCAGCCCCTGCTCGATCCATAGCTGCGAAATGCCGTCCGTCGGACCGTCGAAATGCATGATGGCGCCGGCAAAGGCGGCCGCCGCGGAACCGGTCGCGGGGTCTTCATAAGAAGGGCTGCCGGGCACGATCATGCGGACATGGAAAGCGCTTTCGTGGTTCACCGTCTCGCGGCAGTAGACATAGGGGCTGGCGAACGCCCAGTCGCTCTTGCGCGGCGCTAGCTCCGACCAGGCCTGGTTGTCCAGTCTGATCCGCGCCGCCGCTTCAAGGCTGGCAACGGGGATGGTCACGTAAGGCACGCCCGCCGACCAGAACGAGACACGGTGATTCTCGAAGCCAAGCTCGTGCGGCCCGAGGCCAAGTGCCGCGCCGATCGCCTCCGGGTCAGCGGACAGTTCCAGCCGCTCCGGCAGCTTCGCCAGGTCGAACTCGGCGAAGGTGGCGCCATCGTGTTTGCTGACGGCGCAGCGCACCGGACCGATATTCTCCTCCAGCACGAAGATGCCGGCGGCCTCGCCATCGCCGGCCCGTTCGGCAAGCGCGATCGCCGAGCCGACGGTCGGATGGCCGGCGAACGGCATTTCGTAGTCAGGCGTGAAGATGCGAATGCGGGCACGATGCTTCGGATTGTCGGCCGGCAGCACGAAGACCGTCTCCGACAGGTTGAATTCGCGCGCGATGGCCTGCATCGCGGCCGTGTCCAGTCCTTTGCCATCCAGCACGACAGCCAGCGGGTTGCCGGCCAGCCGCTCGGTCGTAAACACGTCGTAAAGCAAGTAGTTCCGGGTTTGCATTCTTGCCTCAATCCAAACATGGGCGAAATTTAATTTGAAATTTGAACCACAAAGCCTGATCTGTGCACAGATAGGGACATTGCGCATTATAGGGGTCCGGCTTGGACCAGCTTGTCAATCCGCCAAAGGCGGAATCGGACTCCGCCATCGAAACGGCGCTTGGGCTTGATCGGGGCGGTCTGAGGAAGAAACGCCGCCGTGGCTGGCTCTACGCGCTGCTGGCACTGATCGCTGTTGCCGCCGGCGTCGGCGGCTACCAATGGTATGCCGCGGCGCCCGCCAAGATCGACTATACGACCGTGCCGGCCGCCATTGCCGACCTCACCGTCGCGGTCTCGGCCACCGGCACGCTACAGCCCCTCACCCAGGTCGATATTTCCAGCGAATTGTCCGGCGTCGTCCGTTCGGTCTCGGTCAACGAGAACCAGCAAGTGAAGAAGGGAGACGTGCTGGCGGCGCTCGACACCGCCAAGCTGGAGGTGCAGATCGAGCGCGCCCAGGCGTCCGCCAAGGCAGCGGCGGCGAGCCTCGAGGACGCGACGGTAACGTTGAAGGAAAACGAAAGCGCACTCACCCGCGCGGCAGCGCTGACCAAGCGCGGCATGGCGACGGACCAGTCGCTCGAGGCGGCCACAGCGACGCGTGACCGCTCCAAGGCAGCGCTCGACAGCGCCGAAGCCAATCTTGCCATCGCCAATGCCGACCTCAAGGCGCAGCAGACGGATCTGGCCAAGAGCACCATCTATGCCCCCATAGACGGCATCGTTCTGACGCGCTCGGTCGATCCCGGCCAGACCGTCGCCTCCTCGCTGCAAGCGCCGGTGCTGTTCATCATCGCGGCCGATCTTAGAAACATGGAGTTGAAGGCGGCTGTCGACGAGGCCGACATCGGCGCGGTCAAGACCGGCCAGCATGCGCGCTTCACCGTCGACGCTTTCCCGGAGCGGCCCTTCGACGCCGAGATCCGCGACATTTCCTACGCTTCCGTCACCACCGATGGCGTCGTCACCTATGACGCGCGCCTCGAGGTCGACAACAACGAGCTTCTGCTCAGGCCGGGCATGACCGCCACCGTTTCGGTCGTCACCAAACAGGCCAAGGCGTGCTTACCGTGCCGTCCACCGCCTTCCGCTACCGGCCGGCGCAAGCCGCCGCCCGTAGCTGGAGCCTGAGCGACCTGTTCACCGGCCGCATGGGTCGCCCCGGCGGCAACCGCCAGCGCCAGGCAACGACGACCCCGACCGACGGCTCGCGCACGCTCTACGTTCTGGAAAACGGCCGGCCGCGTGCCGTCAACGTCAAGATCGGCTCCACCGACGGGGAGTTGACCGAGATCATTTCGGGCCTGGATGAAGGCGCTGAGGTCATCACCGGCTCGCAGCTGCGGAGCTGACCCCGTGCCGGGCCCCGTCCTCATCAGCTTCGACAAGGTCTGGAAAACCTATGGCCAGGGCGAGGCCCGGGTGCATGCGCTGGCCGGCGTCGATCTGGCCATCCGCAAGGGCGAGTTCGTCGCCATCATGGGCCCGTCCGGTTCAGGCAAATCGACGGCGATGAACATCATCGGCTGCCTCGACACGCCGACGGCGGGCACCTACAGTTTCGAAGGCATCGACGCCGGACGGCTCGACCGCAATCGCCGCGCCCTGCTGCGCAACCTCTATGTCGGCTTCGTCTTCCAGGGCTACAATCTTTTGCCGCGCACCACGGCGGCCGAAAATGTCGAGCTGCCGCTGATCTATCGTGGCGTCGCCAGAAGCGAGCGCCGTGCGCTTGCCATGCAGGCGCTGGCGGAGGTCGGCCTTGTCGGCCGCGAGCATCATACGCCGGCCGAACTCTCCGGCGGCCAGCAGCAGCGCGTGGCGATCGCGCGCGCCATCGTCACGCGGCCGACGCTGCTCGTCGCCGACGAGCCGACCGGCAATCTCGACACCGCCCGCACGCATGAGATCATGGAATTGCTGACGCGGCTGAACGCCGAGCTTGGCCTGACCATCGCCATGGTCACGCACGAAGCCGACGTCGCCGCCTATGCCGAGCGCACCATTCGCTTCCTCGACGGCCACGTCGCGTCGGACTCCGCGAAGCTGGAAGTGGCCTGACCGATGATCTGGGAAACCGTCCGCCTCTCGCTGATCTCCATCCGCCGCAACGTGCTGCGCTCGTTCCTGACCTTGCTCGGCATCGTCATCGGCGTCGCCGCGGTCATCGCCATGCTGACCATCGGCTCCGGCACCACCGAGAAGGTCAAGGCCGACATCTCCAAGCTCGGCAGCAATCTGCTTGTCGTCCGCTCCGGCCGCCCGGCCGGGCCCGGCGGACCGGGCGGGCTCGACCAGGTGGTGCGTCCGCTTGCCGAAACGGACCTTGCCGCGCTGGTCGCCCATCTCAGCGGCGCCCGCGCCATCTCGCCGGCCTCGCAAAAACAGGTGCGTGTCATCTTCGGCACCGAGAGCCTGACCTCGGGCGTCACCGGCACCGACAGTGCCTATCTCGATGCCCGCGACTGGAAGCTGGTTTCCGGCCGTCCGTTCAGCGATTCCGAAACCCGCTCCGGCACCGGCGTCTGCTTGGTCGGCGAGACGGTGCGCCAGCAATTCTTCGGCGCCGGCAATCCCGAGGGCGAGATCATCCGCGTCAACCGAGCGTCCTGCAAGATCATCGGCCTGCTCGAGCCGAAGGGCTATACCGGCTTCGGCCAGGACCAGGACAATGTCGTGCTGATGCCGCTTGCCGCCTATCAGCGCCGCATCGCCGGCAACCGCGATATCGATTCGATCTACATCGCTGCCGACGATCGGACGCCGACCACCGAATTGCAGCCGCGTGTCGAGGACATCTTGCGCGACACGCGCCGCATCACACCGGACCGCGATGACGATTTCTCGATCCGCGACATGACCCAGATCGCCGACGCCATGGCGAGCGCCACCACGACGATGACCGGCATGCTGGGTGCCGTCGCCGGCGTCAGCCTGCTGGTCGGCGGCATCGGCATCATGAACATCATGCTGGTCTCTGTCACCGAGCGCACCCGCGAGATCGGCATCAGGCTCGCCATCGGCGCGCATGAGAAGCACATCCTCATACAGTTCCTGGTCGAGGCGACGGTGCTGTCGCTGCTCGGCGGCATTATCGGCATCCTCATCGGCCTGGCGCTGGCCGCCATCGCCTCGGTGGCGCTGACCATCCCCTTTGCGCCAAGCCCGGCGGTCATCCTGCTCGCCGTCGGCTTTTCGGCGCTGATCGGCATGGTGTTCGGCTTCTTCCCGGCGCTACGTGGTGCAAGGCTCGACCCGATCGACGCGCTGCGGCACGAATAGAGCAGCCGCGCCGGAAACCTGTCCGCCGCCCCGATCCGACTATGCACAGGCTTTGACGTTTCCGCCCCGCGCACCACTGTCGCCGCTCGGTTTGCGATGGTAGTGCAATTCACCCTTGGGTGGAGGAATGCACATGAGCAAGAAGGCGCGGCTGATCCTGGTGCTGGTGATCATCGAGGCGGCCCTCGCGGGCCTCTGGTGGTACCTCGCCCGCTATGGCATGGAAAATCCCGATCGCGTCACTGCCGAGTTCCAGCAGGTGGTCGGCCAGACCATGGGAACGGCAATGGGTGCGCTGCTCGGTCTCGGCGTCATCCTGTTCTTCGTCGCCGCCCGCAACGACCGCAAGGCGGCGCATGGCAAGGGGCAAGGCTGACCGTCAGCCAAACATGGAAACAGGGCCAGCGGCCCGTCAAAACGGCAGTCGCGCGTTTTCTTTGACCTCCTTCATGACAAAGAAAGTCCGGGTCTGCCGAACGCCTGGTAGCGCGATCAGCTTCTGCCCGTGGAGCTTGTTGAAATCCGCCATATCGCGAACTCTTATCTTCAACAGATAGTCGAAGTCGCCGGCCACGAGATTGCAATCCAGGACTTCCTTGAGCTTGTGCACGGCCTCTTCGAAAGCAGCGAAGCTTTCAGGTGTCGAGCGGTCGAGCACGACGCCGACCATCACCAGCGCGCCAAGCCCTACCGCAGCTGGCGCGATCTCCGCCCTGACCCCGGTGATGTAGCCCTCTTCAAACAGGCGTTGCGTGCGCCGATGGCAGGTGGCGGCGCTGACATTCACGCGGGCCGCCAGATCGGCATTGGTCAGCCGTCCCTCGGCCTGAAGGGCACGCAGAATCCTGACGTCGATGCGGTCGAGAGTTTCAGTGGAAGATTCTTCCATTTCTGGGCGCTCAAGTGGACGATCAGGCCAATCATACTGCAATTGTGTGGGATGTGTGTAAATTTCATGAGCAAGTTCGAGAGCACCTTTCGCAGGAGTCCGCCTATAATCAACCCATAGAAAATGACCACGGCGGAGTCTGATGTCGATGTCACTTCTCGCAAAGTTTGAACGTTATCCGCTGACCTTCGGCCCGACGCCTATCGAGCTTCTGCCGCGGCTGAGCGCGGCGTTAGGCGGGAAAGTACAGGTTTACGCAAAGCGTGATGATTGCAATTCCGGGCTCGCCATGGGCGGGAACAAGCTGCGAAAGCTCGAATACATCGTGCCTGACGCGATCGCATCCGGCGCCGACACGCTGGTGTCGATTGGCGGCGTTCAGTCGAACCACACGCGGATGGTCGCCGCGACAGCAGCCAAAATCGGCATGAAGTGCGTGGTGATCCAGGAAAAATGGGTGCCCCACTACGATGCGGTCTACGACCGGGTCGGAAACATTCTGCTGACGCGCCTGATGGGCGCGGACAGCCGGCTCGTCGACGACGGCTTCGACATCGGCATCCGCAAGAGCTGGGATGACGCGATCCAGTCGGTGAAGGACGCCGGCGGCAAGCCCTATCCGATCCCGGCCGGCGCCTCCGTGCACAAGTTCGGCGGGCTGGGCTATGTCGGCTTCGCCGAGGAGGTGGCCAGCCAGGAAGCCGAACTTGGCTTCACTTTCGACTATGTCATCGTTTGCGTTGTGACCGGGTCGACGCAGGCCGGCATGATCGTCGGCTTCGCCGCGCAAAACCGCGCCGACCGGGTGATCGGCATCGACGCCTCCGGGACGCTCGACCAGACCCGCGCCCAGGTCCGCCGCATCGTCGACGACACCGCTACACTCGTCGGTCTGGGCCGCGCCGTCCGCGACGACGAAATCGTCATCAACCCCGACTATGCCTATCCCGCCTATGGCGTTCCGTCGGACGCTACGAACGACGCGATCCGGCTGGCGGCCCGCACGGAGGCCATGATCACTGATCCGGTGTACGAGGGAAAGTCGATGCAGGGCCTGATCGACCTGACCAGGAAAGGCTTTTTCCCCGAGGGTTCAAGAATTCTCTACGCGCATCTCGGTGGCGCGCCGGCCATCAATGGCTACAGCTACTACTACAAGGACGACGGCCCCACCCTTCCGAACCGTCCGAAACCGGCTGCTGTCCCTGTGGGCGAACCTCGCATTGGGGAAAGCACGAGACACGACGCCCTACCGCCGCTCTTTCCGTAATCCGGCTTCCGTTCAGGCGGTCAACGAAACGACGGGGCGCCGCTCGGGTTTTGGCCGCTGCCCGCGAAGTGCCACTCGATGAGCGGCTTCATGTACCCCATCAGTCCTTCCGGCAGGTCGGAAGCATGGCGGATGATCACCGGGCCTTCGATCTCCGGCTCCGCTTCGGCCGCAACGAAGGCGCTGATGCGCCGCGCCAGTTCGTCAGCGGATGCAGTCTCGCGGTAACGGCGGAAGATCACCGTGCCGCTTGGTGTCGATAGCGCGTAATAACGCTGGCCGCGTTGCGCACCCGACAGATCGATCCCGGTCTCCTCGCCCACTTCGCGCATCATGTTGAAATCGACATCGACGAGGCCGTCGCGGAAATCGATGGGTTCGAACGAGCCGGCGGCGAAATAGACGCGGCCGGCATTGACCGTGTGCGGACCCATGCGGATCGCCACCAGCGCATTGTCGGCGGCGACCAGCATGGCATGGGCATAGGCATGCTCGGCACCCGAATTCTCGCGCCGCTTACGCCAGAGCATGAACGTGGAGTAGTTGACCGCATGGCAGCGGCCAACCAGGCGTCGGTCGCGATAGGCAAGTGCGGAGAGCAGCACCACTGTGCCATCGAAAAGCGCGGGATTGGCCTCTATCTCGCGCTGCCAGTTCTCGGCGATCGCCCGTTCGTTGTCGCGCGCAAAGGGATGCGGGCCGGGATCGAGCCGGACGTCGACGGCGTCGACCGGCAGGATGACGTTGCGCGGCAGGTCGAAGCTCACGTTCAGGCCATGTCCAGCGTGATCGCCACCGGGCAGTGGTCGGACGCCTTCGGCCGGTCCCAGCCGGCGCGCGGGAAGCGATCGACCTCCTGGCCCGCCGGAAAGATGGTGCGCCAGGGCTGGCCGCTGCGGATGATGTCGGGAACGGCCGTCGCGTTCTTGGCCGCCAGTCCCTTCGACAACAGGATGTAGTCGAGCTGGCACAGATGCCGCTCCTGCGGCCCGCGCGTGTGGTAGAAACTCCAGCGATCCATTTCCGGTCGCCGCTCGACGACGTTTTCGCAAAAGCCGCCGGCGGTCAAAACGTTGATGCAGGACTGGCTCTCGTCGATCACCTGGAAGCGGTAGCCATCGAAACTGTCGCCCTCGATCTTCACCCGCTGCCGGTAATCGTTCATGTCGCCGCAGATCGCCCAGCGCTTGTCGGCGGCATGCTCCTTGCCGAAACGCTCCTCGATGATGCGGCGCACCGCTTGCGCCTCCGCGATGCGGATCGGCATCGTCGCCTCGCGTCCATCCAGCCCGTTGCGGGGCGAGCCCATCGACTTGAAATGCACGAGATAGAGCGTCAGCGGCACGCCGCCCACCGTCAGGTCGATCTCCAGGCAGTCGCGGCGGAAGATGCGCTCATTGGCGTCGTTTCCGAGTGCCGCCAGTTCCGGCGTGTGCAGCCCGAACTGCTCGTAAGTGACATAGGCGTGGCTGGTCATGCGCACGAATTCGATCGGCTGGCCCTGCGCCGTCTCGCTGCGCATCATGACGGCGACGTCAATGCCGCGTGAATCATTGCCGGCCGTGGTGTATTTCTGCCGGTAGCCCTCCCCCACCATCTTGAACAGATAGCCGTATTCGAAGGCCTTCAGCGCCTCGATATTGTCGACCTCCTGCATGCAGATGATATCGGCGCGGGTGGCGGCGATCGCCAGCGCCGTCAGCTGGCGCGTGTCGTCGGACTGGGCGATGGCGCGGGCCTGCTCGAGCATCCTGTATTCGGCCTCGCTCTTGATATCGAAGAGCGCCAGCGTGCGATCCTCGTTGAGCTGGTTGCGATAGCCGGAGAAATCGAACCTGTTCATCAGGTTCTCGACATTGAAGGTAGCGAGGCGCAGCGACATGGCCGTGACCTTTGCCCGCAAGCGGGCACGAAGACAAGAGCCGGATCTCTGCCCGCCATGGTTGATCGCCATGGTTGACGGAACCTTTCCGTTCATCCTCCGTTCAGACGGAAAGTTCCATCAATAGGCTTCTTGCCGGGTAATCTGGGCGTGGGGCCTTGTTCTTCGGAGAGTGCCATGAAACCGCTCTTTTTGTCTTCTGTCAGATCCGGTCTGATGACCTTGGGTCTTGTGGCGGGCCTGACGGCTCCGTCTCTCGCCGGCCCGATCCTGCAACCCGATCTTTCGACCCCGGCCAGTTCCGCAGCGTCCGGAATCACACCCGTGCGCGACGAATGGGCTGGCGGCAACGACCGGCAGGTCTATCAGGATTGGCGTTGGCGCAACCGTGGCGGCAATTTCCGCGAGCGTCGTTTTTCCCGCAACTGGGACAATGGCGACAACTGGCGCTGGAGACGTTACCATCACCGCCGTCATTACCATGGCGGTGACGCGCTTCTGGGACTGGGCCTCGGCCTGGGTCTGGGCAGCCTAGCCTACGGCAATTACTACGATCCCTATCCGCGCTACGTTTACCCCCGCCGCATATACCGGTCGTCCAGTGCCCATGTCCAGTGGTGCTACGATCGCTACCGCTCTTACCGGGCGTGGGACAATACGTTCCAGCCTTACCATGGTCCCCGCCAGCAGTGCTGGTCGCCCTATAGCTGAGCGGCAGATACAGGAATGCCAGGCGGCGTCGCACGATGCGGCGCCGCTTTGCGTTCGGCGACCGGTTCCGACAAAGCCGATCGACGCTAACGCTCTGTTTATCAGGCCGGTTTATCGACTGGTCTGATCGAGCGCTTCCCGAGCGACGATCGCACCCCTGGAATCCCGCACGATGGCCGAGGACGAAAACAGAGACAGGCACCGGCAGCGCGTGCTCAAGGGCGCGTCGATCCTGACCGGGCTCACCAACTCCGAAGTCAAATGCACGCTGCGCAACATGCATGCGGGCGGCGCCGAACTCAAAGTCCCGGTCGGCGCGCGCGCCGGACGAGTTCCTGCTTTATGTGCCGACCGACGGAATCGGCTACAAGGCCGTGGTCCGCTGGCGCCGCGAGGACCGCATCGGCGTCGAGTTCA
This sequence comes from Mesorhizobium sp. CNPSo 4689, assembly GCF_057784325.1. Lineage (NCBI taxonomy): Bacteria > Pseudomonadati > Pseudomonadota > Alphaproteobacteria > Hyphomicrobiales > Phyllobacteriaceae > Mesorhizobium > Mesorhizobium sp. CNPSo 4689. The sequence continues at coordinate 316,629 of NZ_JBWLUZ010000002.1, read as the reverse complement.
CCGGCACCGAGCCGAAGCCGCATTGGCACTACGGCTGAACGTCGGCCTTCGGCGAACCAGCTCTCCACCGCTTGAGCGGAAAGAAAAAGCCGGCGGATTGCTCCGCCGGCTTTCGCAGCAACCATAAGTAGCGAATTAGTTCTTGGCCTTGTCGACCAGCTTGTTCTTGGAAATCCACGGCATCATCGCACGCAGCTTGGCACCGACTTCCTCGATCTGGTGGTTGTCGTTGTTGCGGCGGATGCCTTTGAAGCGCGACAGGCCGGCTCGGTATTCCTGCATCCATTCCGAGGTGAATTTTCCGGTCTGGATGTCCTTCAGCACGCGCTTCATCTCGGCCTTGGTGTCGGCGGTGATGATGCGCGGACCCGAAACATATTCGCCCCATTCGGCGGTGTTCGAGATCGAGTAGTTCATGTTGGCGATGCCGCCCTCATAGATCAGGTCGACGATCAGCTTGACCTCGTGCAGGCACTCGAAATAGGCCATTTCCGGCGCGTAGCCGGCTTCCACCAGCGTCTCGAAGCCGGCGCGGATCAGTTCGACCAGGCCGCCGCACAGCACCACCTGCTCGCCGAACAGATCGGTCTCGCATTCCTCGCGGAAGTTGGTCTCGATGATGCCCGAACGGCCGCCACCAACGCCACAGGCGTAGGACAGCGCCAGATCGAGCGCGTTGCCCGAAGCGTCCTGGTTGACGGCGACCAGGCACGGCACGCCGCCGCCCTTCTGGTATTCGCCGCGCACCGTGTGGCCCGGGCCCTTCGGCGCGATCATGACGACGTCGACCGACGCCTTCGGCTCGATCAGGCCGAAATGCACGTTGAGGCCGTGCGCGAAGGCGATTGCGGCGCCGTCGCGGATGTTCGGCGCGATCTCTGATCTGTAGATGTCGGCCTGCAATTCGTCGGGCGTCGCCATCATCATCAGGTCGGCCCATTTGGCGGCTTCCGCCACGCTCATCACCTTGAGACCGTCGGCCTCGACCTTCTTGGCGGTCGCCGAGCCAGCCTTGAGGCCGATGGCGATGTCCTTGGCACCGGAATCCTTGAGATTGAGCGCATGTGCCCTGCCCTGGCTGCCATAGCCGATGATGGCGACCTTCTTGCCTTTGATCAGGTTGAGATCGGCATCGCGATCGTAATAGACACGCATTTTCGTCTTCCTTCCCGTTTGGTATCAGAGGCCTTGTGGCCCGGTTTTTGCTCCGAAAAGAGCGAGAAACTGTTGCGTCGCCCGGGCGGCATCGCCGCCGATTGTCGCCTCAGTCAATTCCAGCCGGTCGCCGAGCAGCAGACGGATCTGCACGTCGCGGGCGACCAGCCCGAAAAAGCTCCGGAACGCCGTTTCGGCATCCGAAAAGTCGAGAAGCCCGGCCTGACGACCTGCTTCCAGCACCGGCTTCAGGCGCCGGGCCAAAGCGAAGCGGCCATTTTCCAGCACGACGGCGCCAAGATTGTCCTTGCCCGATCCGGCATGGCTGACCGCCACCCGGTTGAGCGCGATCGAGGTGTCGCTTGAGATCACGTTGAGCCAGTCGGAAGCGAAGCGCTCCAGGCTCGCGGTCAGCGAGGCGAGGCCGAGCCCCTTGCCGTCGACCGCCGCCACGCGCACCTTCGAGGCTTGCCATTGCACCGTTGCCGTCAGCAGCCCGTCGCGGTCGCCGAACCATTTGTAGAGCGTTTCCTTGGAGCAGCTTGCGCGGCGCGCCACCGCCGTCATGGTCAGATTATCGCCCTCCTCGACCAGCAGGCGAAGTGCTGCATCCAGCACGGCCTTCTGCCGCTCCGTCAGCGCTTCACTGGTGTCGATATCGGCGCTTGCCTGCAACACGTCTTCCTGCCCAACAATCGCCAGCCGCCCAAGCAGCGTACCGTACGTTACGGTTCGGCACTTCTATGGCGCATTGCCCGGCCCGGTGCAAGCGCTATTTGTCCCAAAAGGTCCAAATCCCGGAATGCACGATGTTCATCGGATTGCTTGCACTGGTCGTTGCCGCCGCTTTCACGGGTGCCGCCATCTATGTAAGCGTCGCCGAGCAGCCGGCCCGACTTCGACTGGAAGATCGGCCGCTGTTGCAGGAATGGCAGCCCTCCTACAAGCGCGGCGCCGCCATGCAGGCCTCGATCGCGGTTGTCGCCTTTGTTCTCGGTGTCCTTGCCTGGTGGCAGACCAGCAGTCTCGCCTATCTGGTCGGGGCGGTGCTGATCATCTTGCCGTGGCCATGGACGTTGATCGTGATGATGCCGACAAACAGAGCGCTGGAAGCGATGGATGCGGCCGGCGTCAATCCGCAAGCCAGGGCATTGATCCTCAAATGGGGCAATCTGCATCTGGTTCGCGCGGCACTTGGCGCGCTGGCGACGCTGGCCTTTTTCTGGGGCAGCCACCCGGTCTGAAATCGCAGGATCTCGCAGGCCAGTTTTCCGGCGACAAGTCACTCCGGCGGTTGACGCAGCCGCCCAAGCAGTCCCGCCAATGTTTCGAGTTCATCAGCGGAAAGCCTGGCGCCAACCAGATCCGCGATAGACCTGCCATAGACGGCCCATATAAGGCGACGCGTTTCGCGTCCCTTGCCGGTGATGCGGATGGTCTGGCCGCGGCCGTCATCTGAGACCGGCAGTTTCTCGACCAGCCCGTCGGTTTCGAGCCGCGCCAGCAGCCGCGAGATGTTGTATTGCGCAAACAGGGTCCGCTCGATCAGCTGGAACGGCCGCAACCCGCCCTCGCCCGCTTCGGCAAGCTCGTGCAGCACGTCGTACCAGGCCAGCGGTGGCAGGCCGCCCTCCTTCAGCGCATCCTCAGCCTTCTCGACGAGCTGGCGCGAAACACGCATCAGGCGCGCCCAAGCCTTGATGGCCTCGGGCGAAGGGGCGGCTTTCTTGTTCATCCGAGCAGCATAGGCGATAGATGCAATTGCATCAAGCTTGACGATAGATGCTTCCGCATCTATATAGATGCATCTGCATTAACTTGGGAAGCAGCCAATGAAACGCGAAATCTGCAAAATCACCGACATCCCGGATACGGGCGGCCTGATCGATAGGACGACCGACAAGCTCATCCTGGTCAGCCATCATCTCTGCCCCTATGTGCAGCGCGCGGCGATTTCCCTTGCCGAAAAGGGCGTGCCGTTCGAACGCATCACCATCGACCTCGCCAACAAACCTGCCTGGTTCGAGGCGATATCGCCGCTCGGCAAGGTGCCGCTGCTGCGCGTCCGGCAGAACGGCCAGGAGACGGTGATTTTCGAATCGGCCGTCATCCTCGAATTCCTGGAAGAGACCGAGGCCAATCCGCTCCACCCTGCCGACCCCTATGCCCGCGCCCGACACCGCGCCTGGATCGAGTTCGGCTCGGCCATCCTCAACGCCATCGGCCGGTTCTATTCCGCTGCCAGCGAGGCCGCCTTCCGGGCCGAGAGCGAAGGCCTAGCGGCGATGTTCGATCGGATCGAGACAGAACTGGCCGATCGCACCTCCCTGGGACCGTGGTTCGCCGGCGAGCGCCTTTCCCTCGTCGATACCGTCTACGGGCCGATCTTCCGCTACTTCGATGTCTTCGACCGGATCGGCGATTTCGACATTCTCAGCGGAAAGCCGCTTGTCCGGGTGTGGCGCAAGGCATTGAGCGAACGCCATTCGGTACGGGACGCGGTTGCCTCAGACTATCCGCAGCGGCTGCATGCCTTCCTGCAGGCGAAGGGCTCGCATCTTTCGGAACTCATCCTGAGGAGCGATCAGGCCACTTCGCTTCCTGTAGCCCGATCGGCCTGAACGGATCGATCACCGTTCCTGCCACCATCGAAGCGAGCAATTGCGGCGCCGGCGGGATCTTTGCGATCGTCGCCACCAGCCTGTCGCGGATGAATGGCAGCGCCGCGGAATCTGACTGGTAGAACGGCGTGAACGCCAGCGACAGCGCCTGAAATATCCGCACGTGCCAGCGCCGCGCCCTCACATAGGCTTTCAGTGCCTCGTCGACACCGTTCGTCCTTGCCAGCGCGTGGCAGAGCGCAGCCGCGTCGAGCAGCGCCATGTTCGCCCCTTGCCCAAGCTGTGGGCTGGTCGAATGCGCGGCGTCGCCGATGATCGCCAGCCGGCGGCCGGCCGGCAGCCTCATCGTATGATGGCCATAGCGCGCCAGCGAAAGCTGGTCGAAACTGTCGATCTGGCTGGTGAAGGCCTCGCATTGCGGCCACAGCGAGACCACCCTCGCCTTCCAGGCCTCGAGCCCCGCGGACCGTACGCTTTCTGCGTCCGCCGACCTCAGGCTCCAGAAAAATGCCGCCATCCCTTCCGCGCCGGGCTCCGGCCGGCCGATCGGTAGCACGCCGACCATGATGCTGGCCCTGTCGTAGCGCTGCAGCAGCGCGTTTTCGTCAAAGCCCTCGCCACGCCAGCCGAGCGAGGCCCAGAACGCGCCATAGGCCAGCGAGCGCACCTCGCCTGGGTCGCTCAGGCACTGGCGCAGCTTCGAGCGCGAACCGCTGGCGTCGACGACCAGATCGAAGGGTCCGATCCTTCTTCCGTTGGCGCTGGCGAGCATCACACGTTCGCCGCTCTCCAGCGCCTCGATCTCGACACTGGTTTCGATGGCGATCGCCTCGCGCAGGGCGGCGCGGAACAGCACGCCGAACAGCGCCGCACGATGCACCGCCAGCCCGAACCGGCGGCCGCGCTGCGCATCGTAGCGAACGGCGAGCACCGTGCGTCCGCTCCTGGCATCCGCCCCGTGCAGGCGATCGATGCGGCTGCCCAGCGCCAGGATGTCGTCTAGCAGACCAAGGTCGGCAAGCACGGTCAGCCCGGTCGGCTGCAGGATCAGCCCCGATCCGACGGGCTTCGGCTCGTCGAAGCGCTCGAAGATGGTGACGCGGTGCCCGGCGCGTTTCAAATAGAGCGCCGTGGCCAGCCCCGCAGGCCCGGCGCCGGCAATCGCGATGTCGAGAGATTTTTGCATTGCCCGCCCAAGCCCCACCGGCGGGCACAATCCCTCAGGGGCATCGCCAAATCAACTCGGCGCTTTGACGCTTCGAGAGCCGAGTTCTGGGCTAAGCAGCGTCGAAGGTAGCGCGCGCGTCGCGCACGGCCTCATGATTGAGCTCGGCCCATTGGACCAGTTGATACAAGGGATGGAACATCGACCGTCCGAGGTCGGTCAGGCTGTATTCGACGCTCGGCGGCTTGGTCGGGAATACCTCGCGATGCACATAGCCATCGCGCTGCAGTTCAAGCAGCGTCTGCGTGAGCATGCGCTGCGAGATGTCAGGAACCAGCCGGCGCAGCTCACCGAAGCGATAGGGCTTTTCCGCCAGCGCCATGACCAGCAATGGGCTCCATTTGCCGTTGATGCCCCGCATGACGTCGCGAACCGGGCAATCGGCGAAATTGGCGCCCGCCGTCATGGCTTTGTAGATCTCGAGCTTCGATTTCAGATTGACGATCTTGCCGTCCATCGCTGGTTCCCTGCGTGTGCCTACCTCCCGAAAAACTGCCTTCTTTACGGCAACAGGTCAATTCCTATTTTAGTGCTGGTCTCTTTTTGAGACTGTCGCAGCACCCGTCGCTTCGGCGCAAAATCAGGATCTCCCGATGACCGAAACCCTTCTCGTCACCGGCGCTTCCGGCCAGCTTGGCCGCGGCGTCATCCACTATCTTCTGGACACGCACAAAGTTGCCCCTGGGCAGATCATCGCCACGACGCGCAATCCGGAGGGCCTGGCCGATTTGGCGGCGCGTGGCGTCGTTGTCAGAGCCGCCGACTTCAGCGACGCAGCCTCGCTGGAAAGCGCATTCAAGGGCGCCGACAGGGTCCTGATCATTTCGACCGGCGATCTCGATCTCAAAACCGGCAAACGCCTGAAGCAGCACGAGACTGCCGTCGCCGCGGCCAAGAAGGCCGGCGTTTCGCACCTGCTCTACACCTCGATGCCCAACCCTGAACCGGTATCGCCGGTGTTGTTTGCCGGGGACCACTACGGCACCGAGCAGGCGATCAAGGCCAGCGGCATCCCCTATACGATTTTCCGCAACGGCTGGTACCAGGAGAACCTGTTCATGGCGCTGCCGCACGCCATCGCCTCGGGACAGTGGTACACGTCCGCGGGCGACGGCCGCATTGCCCACGCTGCGCGCGACGACATGGCGGCGGCAATAGCCGCCGGCCTCGCTTCCGGCTCGAGCGAAAGCAAGACCTACACGCTGACCGGCCCGCAGGCGCATACGACGGCCGAGATCGCCGCTTTGGTCAGCGAAGTCACCGGCAAGCCGCTGGATGTCATCCAGCTGCCCGACGAGGCCTTGACCGAGGGCGTGAAAGCGGCCGGCGTCCCCGAGGAATTCGCGCGCGTCATCGTCTCCTTCGACGCCAACACGCGCTCGGGCCGCATCGCCATGGTGACCGATGCGATCGAGACGCTTTCGGGCAGGAAGCCGCAAACGCTGAGAGAGTTCCTCGAGGCGAACAAGTCCGCCTTGGCCGGTTGAGGTCTGCGGTGCGGGAAGCCAGGTAGGTCGGCTTCCCGCACCGCTATTTCGATGTCTTGGTCAGCCCCAGCCGGATCAGGCTTTCCCCGGTCGCAACCAGCGCATCTTCGCGCGAACGCGGTGCCCAGCCGAGCAGGCGCATGGCCTTCGCACTCGTTGCGTTCCTGGCCTTGCCCAACTCCGTCACGATCTGGGCCGCTTGCCCGTCGAACAGGCCGACGAGCCTCACCAGCCAATCCGGCAGCACTCTTGTCGGAACGCGCGACGCTGCATCGCCCAGCCGCGCCTTCAGCGTTTGTGCGATCTCCAGCATCGTCATGAAATCGCCGCTGATGGCCAGGAACCGTTCGCCCCTGGCGGCGGGGTTGGCCATGGCGCGCAGATGCAGGTCCGCCACGTCCCGCACGTCGACCACGCCGAACAGCATGCGTGGCAGACCGGGCATCGCACCGTCCAGCAGGCGTCCTATGAAATCTGTCGAGGTCGAATGGTCGGGACCCAGAACCGGTCCGAAAATCCCGACCGGATTGACGACTGCCAGCTCCAATGCGCTGCCTTGATTGGCAATGAAATCCCACGCGGCCCGCTCCGCCAGCGTCTTCGATTTCACATAGGCGCTCACACTGCTCGCCAGATTGGTCCAGTTCTCCTCCGTGAACGGGCGTCCGGCAATTGGCGTCTGGCCGTAGCCGACGGCAGCAAAGGAGGAGGTGATCACCACCCGTCTGACACCGGCGTCCCGTGCGGCCCTGAGCACGCGCAATGCGCCTTCGCGGGCAGGAACGATCAGATCGTCCTCATGTTTCGGCACGCCGGGCGGAAACGGCGAGGCGACATGGAGGACATAGTCGCAACCGGCAACGGCCTGCGGCCAGCCTGCGTCGGCCATGAGATCGGCATGGGCAAAGGAGAGCGCATCGCCGGGTTCGGCGCCGCCGGCCCTCAGCATCGCCAGAACATCGGCTTCACGCTTGCTAGACCGCACGGTCGTGCGAACGCGGTAGCCTGCATCCAGCAGAGCCAGGATGCAGTGAGCGCCGAGGAAGCCCGACCCGCCGGACACAAGCACCAATTCGCCGCTCATGCCCGCCTCCTCGATGGTCTAGTTCGAGCCCATCAGATGGCCACCTGCGTGCCGATCTCGACAACGCGCCCGGTCGGAATCTGGAAATACTCGGTCGCATCCGCCGCCGTGCGCGCCAGGCCGATGAACAGCTTGTCCTGCCACACCGGCATGCCTGAATTGGGCGAGGCCTTGAGCGAACGCCGTGACAGGAAGAAGGACGTCGTCATGATGTCGAACTTCCAACCCTGCTTGCGGCAGATCGCCAGCGCGCGCGGAATGTTCGGCTGTTCCATATAGCCGAAGTTCAGCGTCACCCGCATGAACAGCTCGTTGACCGTCTCCATCTTGACGCGGTCGCTGTCGGGCACAACCGGCTGCGGCGCCGTCACCACAGACAGGATGACGTTCTGTTCGTGCAGCACCTTGTAATGCTTCAGGCTGTGCATCAGCGCGGTCGGCGCGCTCAGCGGATCGCTGGTCAGGAATACGGCCGTGCCCGACACCAGCTGCGGCTTCTTCTTCAGCAGATTGCCGGCGAGGAAATCGAGCGGGATCTCGTTGCGGCGGGTCTTGTCGAACAGATAGCGGCTGCCGCGCACCCAGGTCCACATGGCGAGCACGACGGTGAAGGCCACCGCCAGCGACGCCCAGCCGCCTTCGAAGACCTTGACGATGTTGGAGGCAAAGAAGCCTATGTCGATGAAGGCGAACAATGCCGTCATCGCAATTGCCACCCAGAGCCGCCATTTCCAGATACGGGTCATGACGACAAAGAGCAGCACCGTCGTCACCAGCATGTTGCCGGTGACCGAAATGCCGTAGGCCGAGGCAAGCCGGCTCGATTCGCCGAAACCGACGACCAGCAGCATCACCGTCAGTGCCAGCAGCAGATTGACGCGCGGCATGTAAATCTGGCCGGATTGCTTTTCCGACGTGTGCAGGATTTCGAGCCGCGGCAGCATGTTGAGCTGCACCGCCTGCCTGGTCAGCGAAAAGGCGCCGGAAATCACCGCCTGGCTGGCGATCACGGTTGCCGCCGTCGCCAGCACCACCATCGGGATAAGCGTCCATCCCTGGTTCATCTCGAAGAAGGGATGGCCGACGACGCCACCATGCGCCAGCACGAACGCGCCCTGCCCGGCATAGTTGAGCAGCAGGCAAGGGAACACGATCGCCAGCCAGGCGAGCACGATCGGCTTGCGCCCGAAATGGCCAAGATCAGCATAGAGCGCCTCGGCGCCGGTGACGGCCAGGAAAATAGCGCCGATCGTGACGAAGGCGACGTCAGGCGAATTGATCAGGAAAGCGACGATGTAGTGAGGGCTGACCGCCAGCAGGATTTCCGGGTCGTCGACGATGTGGTTCAGGCCGGAAAGCCCGATGGCCAGGAACCATACGGCCGTCACCGGGCCGAACACCAGGCCCACGCCGCCCGTGCCGAACCGTTGCACCGCGAACACCATGGCGAGAATGAGCAATGTCAGCGGCACCACATAGGGCTGGAACGCTGGCGTGACGACATTCATGCCCTCGACCGCGGAAAGCACCGAGATTGCCGGCGTGATGACGGCGTCGCCAAAGAACAGCGAGGCGCCGACAATACCGACGCCGAGGATGACCGCCGAGCGCGTCGGGAAACTGCCGCGCGCCAGCGCCATCAGCGACAGCACGCCGCCCTCGCCGCGGTTGTCCGCGCGCAGCACGAACATGATATATTTGATGGTGACGATGATCGCCAGCGACCAGATGATCAGCGAAAGCACGCCGAGAATATCGCCGCGCTCGGCGACATTGCCGCCGGACGAAGCATGCAATGCCTCACGAAACGCATAAATCGGACTGGTACCGATGTCGCCATAGACCACGCCGAGCGCCCCCAGCATCAGCACCTTGGTGCTATGCTGCTCGATTTCAGGATGGCTCGATTGGTCGACGGGTTCTGCCTCACTACCAGTGTTGGCAAGGGCCATAAACGACACTCCGATAAACGCGCGGTGCTCTACGCTTGCTGCGATGCAATATCAAGTGCCCCGACGTTATGGCTTCCATGCCGGCAACGCGGGGCTTGCCTTTTTACCATCCGCAAGCCCTGAGAAACCGCCCCACCGTGCCGGCCATGCCATACTCCAACGCATCGGCTGTCAACCCATGGCCGATCGACACTTCGGCCAGTGCCGGAATGCGCTTGGCCAGCGCCGGCAGGTTGTTCACCGTGAGATCGTGCCCGGCATTGACCTGCAGACCCGCCGCAAGCGCTGCATCCGCGGTTTTTCCCAATCTTTCCAATTCCTTGGCCGCCTTGGCGGAATCGGAATGGCAGCTGCCATACGGCCCCGTGTAAAGCTCGATCCGGTCGGCGCCGATATCGCGCGCGATCCTGGCGCCGTCCGGATCCGAATCGGAAAACAACGACACGCGCACACCTGCCTTTTTCAGGCGTTTGACGATCGGAGTGAGGAATGCGGCGTCCACTGCGAAGTTCCAGCCATGGTCCGACGTGGCCTGGGCCGGGTCGTCGGGCACCAGCGTCACCTGTTCTGGCTGGTGCTTTTCCACAAGCGTCAGGAAATCCTCCGACGGATAGCCCTCTATGTTGAACTCGGCCTTGGGAAATTCGTCATCGATCAAGGCCCTGATCTCCGGCAAATCGGAGTGCCGCGTATGCCGCTCATCGGGTCGCGGATGCACCGTCAGCCCATGCGCGCCGGCGGAAAGAGCGAGGCGCCCGAGCCCGATGACGCTCGGCCACGGCAGGTCGCGCCGGTTGCGCAGCATGGCGATGGCATTGAGGTTGACGGAGAGCTTTGCGGGCATGGCATCGGGTCCAGTTTCACGAGACGGGGCGCATCTATAGCGCCTTTGTCGGGAACAGACAGAGGGTTTTGGGTGTTCCAAGGGGATGAACCGCGAAAGGAACAGCCCTTGAATTTTCTCGACGCCGTGCCGGCGGTGCGCCGCATCGACACCGACCGTGAAGACCTTTTCGCTGTCGATATCGTCGGCCATGTCGCGGCCGCCGACGCGGAAAACCTGTTCGGACTGCTGGAGGCGGCCTATGCGCTCCATCCGAAACTGGACGTGCTGGTGCGCCTGATCGACCACGATGGTGTCGACTGGCCCCACGTGTCCGACGAAACCGCCAGACAGGGCACGGCCCATGCCCTGGAGCATATCCGCCGCTGTGCCGCGGTCGGCGAACCGGACTGGATCCCCTACGCCCAGGGCTTTTTCGCCACGCCGCCGCCTTTCGAGCTCCGGCATTTCGACAGGGAGGACGAAGCGGCGGCATGGCGCTGGCTCGGTGCCAGACCGGCCAAGCCCCCATGATCATCTGACGATCGTCAGCCGTTCGGCCGCGCGGGTGATCGCGGTGTAAAGCCAGCGCTGGCGGGTTTCCTTGAACGCCCAGCTTTCGTCGAACAGCACGATCTCGTTCCATTGCGAGCCCTGCGCCTTGTGCACGGTCAGCGCATAGCCATAGTCGAAATCGTCGAAGCGCTTCTTCTGCTGCCACGGAATCTCCGCATCCGGATCCTCGAATGCTGCCTTGAGCAGCTTGATCTTGGCAACGCCGCGGTCCGGATCGTCCTCTTCCGGCGAGACCAGCAGGTTGATGCCCGGCTTCACCGTCTCGCGCGACGAGGTCATCACCTTCCACAGCGAACCGTTGAGCAGGCCCTTGGCCGGATCGTTGCGCAGGCAGACCAGCTTGTCGCCGGCCTGCGGATAATCGGCATTGAACCCCTTCAATTCGCGCAGCCGCAGGTTATAGCGCCGCCGCGTGCGGTTGGTGCCGACCAGCACCTGGTCCGCCTTCAGCACCAGTTCCTGGTTGACGTCTTCCTTGCCGATGACCTGCGCCGTGCCGTAGTCGCCGCGCATGAATTCGCGGCCCTCGCGCACGTCGAGCGCCAGCCGGATGATCGGGTTGTCGCGCGCCTGGCGGTGGATTTCGGTGAGCAGCGCATCCGGCTCGTGGTCGGTGAAGAAACCGCCGCCCGAGATCGGCGGCAGCTGGCCGGGATCGCCGAGCACCAGGATCGGCGTGCCGAAGCTCATCAGGTCACGGCCGAGTTGCTCGTCGACCATCGAGCATTCGTCGATGATGACCAGCTTTGCCCGCGAGATCGGGCTTTGCCGGTTGAGCGAGAAGGTCGGCGAGATCGAGGTCTTGCCGGTCACCTCGTCGGAGACCGATTCCTCGCCCTTCGGTCTGTAGATTAGCGAATGGATGGTGCGGGCGTTGGTCGCCCCCTTGGAGCGCAGCACCTGCGCCGCCTTGCCGGTGAAGGCGGCGAACTGCACCTGGCCGTCGACATGCTCGGCGAAATAGCGCGCCAGCGTCGTCTTGCCGGTACCGGCATAGCCGAACAGCCGGAACAGCTGCGGCCGGCCTTCCTTGAGCCAGCGCGCGACCGCCTTCAGGGCATCATCCTGTTGGGGAGAGAATTCCATCAGCGCGAAAGACCGGATTCGCATGGGAAAGACAAGACAGCCGCCATCATATCGACCGCCGCCGGCGGCGAACTCAGCACCTCCGAGGGCTCAGGTTATCAGGCGCAAACAAGAACGTAAAGAGAACATGGCGACTGCTTCTTAGCTTGAAATTTCGGCTTCGGGTGGAAAGCGGAAGTCAGGCAATGGCCATGGCGGCCGGCGGGTCGCGGTCGTCGGGCGGCAGAGGAACGGGAGCGTATGCGGTATAGCTGGCGCTCAAGCGTGCCTGCCCCTTCGAATGCGACCGGAGTGCATCTTCCAATTTGAACATGTTTGCGAGCGGCACTATTGCGTTGACGACGACCACCACGCCGCGGGTTTCCTGACCTCGGATCTGGCCGCGGCGGCTGTGCAGTTCGGCGATGATGCTGCCGACGTAATCTTGCGGTGTCGCCACCTCGACCTTCATGATCGGCTCGAGCAGTTGCACGCCGAGGCGTGGCGCAGCTTCGCGAAGACAGGCGCGACCGGCGATCTCGAAAGCCAGAGCCGAGGAATCGGTATCGTGATGGGCGCCGTCGACCAGCGTCGCCTTGATGCCGATCATCGGGAAGCCCGCGAACGGACCCGCCGACAGGACGGTGAGCAGCCCCTTTTCGACGCCCGCAGCGTATTCGCTGGGAAGCGCATCACCGACAATTTTGGACTCGAACATGAAGTCCGCGCTGTCCGGGTTCGGCTCGAACATGATCTTGACGCGGGCGAACTGGCCGGTGCCGCCGGACTGTCTCTTATGCGTGAAGTCCTGCTCGTGCGTACGAGTGATCGTCTCGCGATAGGCCACTTGTGGAGAACCGACATTCACGCCGACCTCAAACTCGTGGCGCAGGCGGTCTATGATGATGTCGAGATCGAGTTCGTCCATGAAGGCGATAATCGTCTGGCCCGATTCCTCGTCCTGCTTGACGCGGAAGAAAGCATCCTCGTCCGCCAGCTTCGTCAACGCGATACGCAGCCGCTCCTGATCGGCCTTCGATTTCGGCTCGATCGCCATTTGCAGCAAAGGCCAGGGCGCGGCAGGCTTTTCCATCATGGCGATATGGTTGCTGGTAGCCACAATATTTACAACTACTTGCCAAGGGCGGAATCAGGACTTGGATAACAGAAGGCTAAATTGATCTTTTTGGCCTGGCTGCCCGCAGCCTACTGTCAGGGGCCGGATCGTTCTCCAGCAGGATCGGCTTGCCGTGCGGTGTCGCATGCGCGGCGCGTTCCCAGGCGGCGGCGAGTGTGTCGACATCGCTCTTACCGGCGACGCCCTTGGCCGCTAGCAGCTTTTCCAGTGCCGCCAGCCAATGCTCGTAATAATCGTGGCCGTCGCTTGCAGCGTCCGGCTTCTTCACTTCGGCGGACAGCGCGTCCGCCCATTCGCTCCACGAAAACAGGCCTTTTTCGTGCAGCGCCACCGTCAAGGCGAAGGCTTCGGCCTGCCACGGTTCGGCAAACACAGGCTCGTCGAAACCCGCCGGCAGGTCGGCGGCTGCTTCATGCCGGCTCAAGATAGCTCTCCCAGGCGTCGATGGAGACGGTCAGCGTCGGGTCGGCCCTCTCGCCCCAGATCTCGGCGCCGGCGAAAACCACCGTGTAGACCCATTGCGGGTTCTCGCCCTGGCCATGCGCGTTGCTGTCGGGAAAGACGAAACCATCGCGCACCGCCTCGACGGTGCCTTGCTTGCCGCGCGCATAGCGTGGCAGCCGCGTATGGCCGGCCGGATGGAAATTCTTGGTCCGCACGAGGTCGCCGGCCTTGAATCGCGCCGGCGTCGCAACCGGCCGGTCGCACGGACCGCCCCTGGCCAGCGCGGCCCGCACGTTTTCGGCCTTCAGCATCCTTTTGGGGGTTGCGGCTGGATCAATAGCCTTGCCGGCCTCAAGATCGCGCTCGCTGACAAAACCATGGCGCTTGAGCAGCACCTCCAGCGCCTTGATCCAGATCTGGTAGTAGCTCGAGGCATAATAGTCGGCTGGGTGCAGCGATTCGCGCGCATGCCGGCTTTCGTCGATATTCCAGGCGCCCATAGCGCCGGCGGTGAGCGTCACGCCAAGCGCTCGCTTCTCCCAATCCGCATGGAAACAGGGCTCGTCCCTTTCGGGTGCGACCGGCCCGAAACCCATCTGTCCGCCGAGATCCTGCGGCCCGTTCATGCCGGCTCCTTCGCCAGGCCGGTGCCGATCATCGCATCGCGGCTCACCAGTTCGGCCAGCCGCTCCTCGCTCCAGCCTTGTGTCCCTTCCGGCCGCATCGGCACCACCAGGTAGCGCAACTCGGCGGTCGAATCCCAGACGCGGATTTTTGTCCCGGCCGGCAAGGTCAGGCCGAATTCCTCCAGCACGCCGCGCGGATCGATCACCGCGCGCGAGCGATAGGGCGGCGCCTTGTACCAGACCGGCGGCAGGCCGAGCACCGACCACGGATAGCAGGAGCAGAGCGTGCAGACGACGAGATTGTGCGTCGCCTCGCTGTTGAACACCGCCTGCATGTGCTCGCCCTGCCGGCCGGTATAGCTGAGCGAGGCGATCGCCGCCGTCGCATCGCGCTTCAGCCAGGCGGCGAACTCCGGGTCGATCCAGGCCTTCGCCACCACCCTGGCGCCGTTGCGCGGGCCGACTTTTGTCTCGTAGGTGTCGACGATGATGTCGATGGCGGCCGGATCGATCAGGCCCTTCTCGGTGAGGATCGTCTCCAGCGCGCGCACCCGCGCGGCAAACGGGTCGAGTTCGTTGTCGTGGTCATGATCGTGGGACATGGCGCAAGGTTACGACCGCCCGCCTGCCTCGGCAAGCATGACGCCTTGGGCCACCGACCGCCTATTCGGCGGCTGCCTTCTGGGGTTCGATGTCCTGTTCTTCGTCGCGATCGAACAGCGAGGGCTGATCCCCGGTTTCGACCAGGTGCAACTCGGCCTTGCGCTTCGGCATGAGCCCGATCAGCCAGCCCGAGAAATTCTCCATGTAGACATAGATCACCGGTGTGACGAACAGGGTCAGCGCCTGCGAAGCGAGCAGGCCGCCGACCACAGCGACGCCCAGCGGCTGCCGCAGCTCGGCGCTGGCGCCAGTACCGAGCGCGATCGGGAACGTGCCCATCAGCGCCGCCAGCGTCGTCATCATGATCGGGCGGAAACGCATCAGGCAGGCCTTGTGGATAGACTCGGTCGCCGACATGCCTTCTCGTCGCAGTTCGAGCGCGACGTCGACCATCATGATGCCGTTCTTCTTGACGATGCCGATCAGCATCAGGATGCCGATCACCGCGATGACAGACAGATCCATGCCGGCAAAGCGCAAGGCAACAACGGCGCCCAGCACCGCCGATGGCAGGCCGGTGAGGATGGTGAGCGGGTGGATGAAGCTCTCGTACAGAATGCCGAGCACGATGTAGATGGTCAGGATCGCGCCGCCGACCAGCAGGCCCTGGTTGGCCAGCGAATCCTGGAAGGTCTTGGCCGTGCCGGCGAAGGTGGTCGAGATCGCCTTCGGCATGCCGATCTGCTCTTTGAGCGCGTTGATGCGGGTCACGCTGTCGCCGAGCGCCACGCCTTGCGGCAGATTGTAGGAGATGGTCACGGCCGGAAGCTGGCCGAGCTGGTTGACCGTCAGCGCGCCGGCCGTGCGGTCGACCCGGGCGAAGGCGCCAAGCGGAACCAGACTGCCGCTCGCCGTCCTCATCTGGATGGCCAGCATCCGCTCGGGCGACCATTCGATCTTGGGATCGAGCTCGGTGATGACTTCATAGCTGTCGGCCGAACCGAAGATTGTCGAAACCTGGTCGGTGCCGAACCCGCCATAGAGGGCTGAACGCAGCGTGTCTGTGTCGATGCCGAGCTCGGCGGCTTTGTCGCGATCCACCACCAGCGATGCCTGCAGTGCGTTGTTCTGCAGGTCGCTGGTGACGTCGGTGAAGGTCGCATGGTCGGCCGCCATCGCGTCATTCAGTTTCTGCGCCCAGATATCGGTCAGGCCGGTGTCGAGGCCCTGAACCACGAGCTGGTAGGCGCTGGCCGACGAGCGCGAACCCAGCCTCAGGTTCTGCACCGGCTGCATGTAAGTCTCGATGCCCGCCACGCCGGCCAGTTGCTTGCGCAGATCCGAAAGCACCTTCTCGATATCGGGACGCTGGTCCTTGCCCTTGAGCTGGACGAAGAGCTGCCCCTGGTTGAGCGCATTGTTGCCGCTGCCCGCTGACCACGCCACATGGTCGACATAGGGCGAATGCGAGAACACGCTGGCCACCTGCCCTTGCAGCTTCGCCATGGCATCGAAAGAGATGTCCTGGCGGGCAATGGTCGTCACCGATATCTGGCCGATATCCTCCTGCGGGAAGAAACCTTTCGGCGAGACCTGGATCAGCCACACCGACGCTGCCGCGGTTCCGACGAAGACGAGGAACACCAGGAATGTGTGCCGCAGGCAGAAGCTCAAAACCACGTCATAGCCGCGCGTGAAGAGGTCGTGCCTGTGGCCATCACCGTGCGCCTTGCGGTCGGCCTTGGTCACCGAAAGCAGCCGCGAACAAAGCATCGGCGTCAGCGTCAGCGACACGAACATCGACGCCAGGATGGCGACCGTCACTACCACAGCGAACTCGTTGAAGATGCGGCCGATCACGCCGCCCATCAGAAGCACGGGGATGAACACCGCCACCAGCGAAATCGAGATCGAGATGATGGTGAAGCCGATTTCGCGCGCGCCCTTCAGCGACGCGTCGAAGGCCGACAACCCATCCTCCTCCATATGGCGGAAGATATTTTCGAGCATGACGATGGCATCGTCGACGACGAGGCCCACCGCAAGCGTCAGGCCCATCAGCGATATGTTGTCAATGGAAAAGCCGAACAGGAACATCGCGCCAAGCGTCGCGATCAGCGAGATCGGCACCGCCACGGCCGGGATGATTGTCGCCGTCACCCGGCGCAGGAACACGAAGATCACCATCACCACCAGCGCGATGGTCAGCAGCAGCGTGAACTGGACGTCGTCGACGGCCTGACGGATCGAGGTCGAACGGTCGTTGAGCAGCTTGATCGAGGCAGCGGCCGGCATCTGGTCCTGGAAGGACGGCAGCATCGCCTTGACCTTGTCGACGACGTCGACGGTGTTGGCGTCGGGCTGGCGCTGCACCGCCATGATGATGGCGCGGGTGCCGTCATACCAGCTCGCCGTCGTCGTCGTCTCGACCGAATCGACGACCCGGGTCACCTCGCCCAGCCGTACCGGGTGACCGTTCTTGGTGGCGATGATGATGTTGGAAAACCCGGCGGCGTCGCTGAGCTGCGTGTTGGCGGTGATGGTGAGCTGCTGCTTGTTGTTCTGCAGCACGCCAAGCGGCGTGTTGCTGTTGGCCGAGGCTACCGCCGTCTGCAGCTGATCGATCGAAATGCCGCGTGCGGCAAGCGCGGTCGGATCGATCTGGATGCGCACCGCGTACTTCTGCTGGCCGTAGATCGAGACCTGCGCCACGCCGTCGATCGTCGACAGCGACGGCGAAATGACGTTTTCCGCGAAGGCATCAAGGTCGGTCATTGGAACCGTGTCGCTGACCAGCGACATCAAAAGGATCGGCGCATCGGCCGGATTGACCTTGCGGTAGCTCGGCGGCGCCGTCATCTGCGGCGGCAATGATTTCTGCGTGCGCGCGATCGCCGCCTGCACGTCCGCGGCTGCCGCGTCGATATCGCGATTGAGCACGAACTGGATGGCGATCGAGGTCTGGCCGAGCGAATTTGTGGTCGAGATCGAATCAATGCCGGCAATGGTGGCGAACTGCTTGATCAGCGGCGTCGCCAACGAAGTCGCCATGGTTTCCGGCGAGGCGCCGGCGAGTTGGGCCGACACGTTGACCACTGGAAATTCGGCGCTTGGGAGCGCTGCCACCGGCAGGAATTTGTAGGCAAACAACCCGCCCAGCACGAGGGCGAACGACATCAGAAGGGTGGCGACGGGCCTGCGAATGCAGAATTCGGAAATCATGGACGCGCCTCGCCGGCCTTGTCGGCACCACTCGCCTTGTCTGCTTGCGCCACCTTGGGAGCTGCCTGATCGCCGTTGGTCGCGGCCTTGCCTTCGTGCACGGCGGCGCCGTCCTTCAGCCTTGTCTGGCCTTCGGTGACAACCTTCTCACCGCTTTTCAGCCCCTGGCTGATGGCGCTGTTGTCGCCCTCGGTCAGCGCCACCTGGACCGGCCGCATCTCGACAGTGTTGTCCGGCTTGACCACATAGACGAATGGCCCCTTCTGACTGGGCTGCACCGCGACGGTGGGAACGGAGGTCATCTGCGGCATGATGCCGGCGTCCAGGATGACATTCACATACTGGCCCGGCCATAGCGAAAGATCGGCATTTGGTATGCTTGCCCGCGTGGCAATTGTGCCCGACGCGGTGTCGACACTGGAATCGACGAAATCGAGCGTACCCTTGCCGATCGGCGTCGGATCGCCGTCCTTGGTCAGCGTCACCGCCCCTTGCTGCGGGTTTGCAAGCGCCTTGTGCAGCAGAGCGAGGTTGCTTTCCGGCAGGGTGAAATTCACCTGCAGCGGGTCCATCTGGGTGATGGTGACGAGCGGCGTTGTGGTGCTGCTGCCATTGCTGGTGTTGACGAGATCGCCGACCGAGACATTGACGGCGCCGAGCCTGCCGGCGATCGGCGCCGAAATGGTTGCATAGCTGAGCTGAACGTTATCGGCGTCGATCGTCGCCTTGTCGGCATCGATGGTTGCGACCGCGGCTTTCTGCGCAGCGATCGCCTGATCGTAGGTCTGCTGCGTGCCGGCCTGCTTGGCAACGAGGTCCTTGGCGCGCTGGAGATCCGCAGTGGCGCTGACGAGCATCGCCTGGTCCTTGACGAGCGTCGCCTGGTCCTTGGCCAGTTGTGCCTTCAAGGCACGGTCGTCGAGCGACAGCAAAAGGTCGCCGGCCTTCACCATCTGGCCGTCCTTGACCGCGATCGCTACGATCTGGCTGGATACCCGGGCGTTGATGCTGACCACCGCCGGCGAAGACACGAAGCCGATGGCATAGCGGCGGATCGGGAAATCCGCGGTTGATGCGGTTGCTGAAACGATCGAAGCCGAACGAGCGCCATTGGCGCCGGCTGCGGGCTTGTCCGATGCCTTGGCGGTCTTGTCCGCCGCCGCCGGCTGCTTGCCCGAAATCAGCTGCTGGACCTTGCCCATGGCCGTGGGCGAAAGATAGAGACCAGCCCCCGCCAGGCAGGCCACCGCAATCACCGCAAAGAGGATTTTTCCGCGCATCGACAACAAGTCCTCTCATCCGACACGCCGATACCGGTGGTCTTGTTCCAGCTCAAATCACAGCTCCGCGCCGCGAATTCGCCGAATAGATAGGACACGCCTTTGTCGGAAAAGGGCCAAAACGCGGCATTACGAAGATTTAATGTGCACTGCACAATAACGAAGCAACTGAGCCAAGGTGTGCTGAGATTCAGGTCAGGCCGAGCCGAAAATGGTGGTTTTCGAGAACCGAAGCGGAGCGGACATTCGGGTCCGTGAGCATCGGAAGCGCAGAAAACCGCCGTTTGCAGGCCGGCATCACCTGAATATCGGCACACCTTGGCTCAGCATCGGCCACAGCGTTGCCGCCAGCAGCACGCCCATGGCGATGTTGAACCATTTCAGCCGCATCGGGTCCGACAGGAAACCGCGCAGCGCGGTGCCGAACCCCGCCCATACCGAGACGCTCGGCAGGTTGACGACAGTGAAGGCGATTGAGATCAGCACCACCGAAAGGAACGGATGGTCGGGATTGGTGTAGACGGCCATGGCGGTGATCGCCATCACCCAGGCCTTGGGATTGACCCACTGGAACGCCGCAGCATCGATGAAACGCATCGGCCGCGCCTCTGCCTCACCCTTGCCGGTCAGCGAACGTGACATCGCGATTTTCCAGGCCAGATAGAGCAGATAGGCACCCCCGGCGATCTTCAATCCCGTATGCAACGCCGGAAATGCCGTCAGCACGGCACCCAGGCCAAGGCCGACGGCTATCAGCAGCACCAGGAAGCCGATGCTGATGCCCAGCATGTGCGGAACCGTTCTGACGATGCCGAAATTCACGCCCGACGCCAGCAGCATGAGGTTGTTCGGCCCCGGCGTGATCGAGGTCACGAGGGCATAGACCAGCAGGGCAAGAAACGCGTCGAGCGACATGATACCCTCCCAGATAAGTCAGTATTATTGTCCCTTTACATCGAGTACACAAAGGCCACCGACAGCCTTTGGCCGGGCCAGATGCTCAGGATTGCAAGCTGAACGAAGACGGCTGGGAACTACATCCCTTGCGGGCCGCGGTTCATTGCCGCCACGCCGGTGCGACAGATTTCGACCAGGCCGAGCGGCTTCATGATGGCGATGAACTGGTCGAGCTTGGAGCCCTTGCCGGTGATCTCGAAAATGAAATGCTCGGTGTTGGCGTCGATGACGCTGGCGCGGAAGGCGTCGGCGAGCCGGAGCGCCTCGACCCGGGAAACGCCGGTGCCGGCAACCTTGACCAGCGCCAGCTCTCGCTCCAGCGGCCGCTCCTGGCCAAGCTCATGCGAGCGCACGGTGAGATCGACGACGCGGTGCACCGGCACGATGCGCTCGAGCTGGTGCTTGATCTGCTCCAGCACATGCGGCGTGCCGCGCGTCACGATGGTGATGCGCGACAGATGCTTTTCGTGCTCGGTCTCGGAAACGGTGAGGCTCTCGATGTTGTAGCCACGCCCGGAAAAAAGACCAATGACCCGGGCAAGCACGCCCGGCTCGTTGTCGACCAGCACGGAAAGCGTGTGGTTCTCAGGCTTTTCCGTTTCCTTGGCGATGAAATAGGCGGAGCCGGTCGGCTGTAGCTGTGCGTTCATGACATGAATCTCGATTTCAGACTTTTGAGCTAATTCTCTGTTTCCGCACGGCTTCTTCCGACAGCCCTGCCTCGGCTGATGTCACACCAGTTCCCTACCCTTGGCGTCGATGGCGTTGGCCACCGCCTCGTCGGTCGCCTCGTCCGGCAGGAGCATCTCGTTATGCGCCTTGCCCGACGGGATCATCGGGAAGCAGTTGGCTAAAGTCGCGACGCGGCAGTCGAACAGCACCGGCTTCTTCACCGAGATCATCTCCTTGATCGCGTCGTCCAGCTCGTCCGGCTTGTCGCAGCGAATGCCGTGGCCGCCATAGGCCTCGGCCAGCTTGACGAAGTCGGGCATCGCCTCGGTGTAGGAATGCGACAGCCGGTTGCCGTGCAGCAGCTGCTGCCACTGCCGCACCATGCCCATATACTGGTTGTTGAGGATGAAGATCTTGATCGGCGCATTGTACTGCACCGCCGTGCTCATCTCCTGCATCGTCATCTGCACCGAGGCGTCTCCGGCGATGTCGATGACCAGCGCATTGGGATGCGCGATCTGCACGCCGAGCGCGGCCGGCAGGCCGTAGCCCATCGTGCCCAGCCCACCGGAGGTCATCCAGCGGTTCGGCTTCTCGAAATGATAGTGCTGCGCGGCCCACATCTGGTGCTGGCCGACCTCGGTGGTGATGTAGGTGTCCATGTCCTTGGTCAGCGCATAGAGCCGCTGGATTGCATATTGCGGCATGATCACGTCGTGGTTCATCTTGTAGGCGAGTGAGTCCCGTGCGCGCCATTTGGCGATCTGCTCCCACCAGGGGTGCAGCGCCTTCTTGTCGGCCTTGGCGCTGGCTCGCCACAGCCGCACCAGATCCTCCAGCACCCGGCCGACATCGCCGATGATCGGCACGTCGGTGTGGACGTTCTTGTTGATCGACGATGGATCGATGTCGATGTGGATCTTCTTAGAATTCGGCGAAAACGCGTTGAGCCGCCCGGTGATGCGGTCGTCGAAGCGCGCGCCGATGCAGATCATCACGTCGCAATCATGCATGGCCATGTTGGCTTCGTAGGTGCCGTGCATGCCGAGCATGCCGACCCAGTTCTTGCCGGAAGCCGGATAGGCGCCGAGGCCCATCAGCGTCGAGGTGATGGGAAAACCGGTCAGGTCGACCAGTTCGCGCAGCAGATGGCTGGCCTCGGAGCCGGAGTTGATGACGCCGCCGCCCGAATAGATGATCGGCCTCTTGGCACCGGCCATCAGGTCGACCGCTGCCTTGACCTTGTCGAGGTCGCCCTGGACCTTCGGCTGGTAGCTGGTGCGCGGCGCCGTCTGCGGCGGCACATACATGCCCTTGGCGAACTGCACGTCCTTGGGGATGTCGACCACGACCGGGCCGGGACGCCCGGTGGTCGCGACATGGAAGGCCTCGTGGATGGTCGCGGCCAGTTCGTTGACGTCCTTCACCAGCCAGTTGTGCTTGGTGCAGGGGCGCGTGATGCCGACCGTGTCGCACTCCTGAAAGGCGTCGGAGCCGATCAGCGAGGTCGGCACCTGCCCGGTCAGGCAGACCAGCGGGATCGAATCCATCAGCGCATCCTGCAGCGGCGTCACCGCATTGGTGGCGCCAGGTCCCGAGGTCACCAGCATGACGCCTGCCTTGCCTGTCGAGCGCGCATAGCCTTCCGCCGCATGGCCCGCGCCCTGCTCATGGCGCACCAGGATGTGCTCGACCTCGTCCTGCTGGAAGATTTCATCGTAGATCGGGAGAACGGCGCCGCCCGGATAGCCAAAGACATGCTTGACGCCATTGTCCTTCAGCGCCTGCACTACCATTTCGGCGCCCGTCATTTCGCGCCGCTCACTCTGTCCATTGCTCATCGGTCTGGTCCCGTACTGTCCGCCATCTGGCGATTGCTGGTCGTTTAGTCGTGTTTCGGGCAATAAAAAAGGCCCCCGAGGGAGCCTGTGTGTTGCGCATGGGAGGTTTTCGCCCGGCGGTTACACCGCCTTGCCCACGCGCTTTCCTACGAGAATGAGTGCCGTTTTCATGGTCGCGGACAATAGAATTGGTTTTGCGCCGCTGTCAACGGCGAATGTGAATGCATCAACCTGATGAAACGGGTTGGCCGTCCTGTTTGAGAACCGGCAGAGGCTATGACGGGCGAATACCCGCTAAACCGCTGAAAACGCGCCAAACTATTGGAGGGCGTGACGCGATGGCGGTTTTGGCGAAATACTTTCGCCGCGCCGGACAATGCCCCCGCCACGCGCTCACCCAAGAAGCGATCCCAAGACCCGGAGGAAACTGATGCTGGAAAAGGCCCCGAACAAGAAACTTGCCGACCTGCTCGACAAATTCGGCAAGGCTCTCGCCGCCGGCGATATCGACAAGGCAGTCACCTGTTTTCAGGACGACTGCTACTGGCGCGATCTCGTCACCTTCACTTGGAACATCAAAACCATGGAAGGCCGCGACCAGGTGCGCGACATGCTGGTCAGCCAGCTGGCGAAAACGAAACCTTCGAACTGGGCGATCGCCGAAGGCGAGGACGCCACCGAAAGCGACGGGTTGCTCGAAGGCTGGATCAGCTTCGAAACGGAAGTGGCGCGCGGCTTCGGCCATATCAGACTGAAGGACGGCAAGATCTGGACGCTGCTCACCACCATGGTCGAGTTGAAGGGCCACGAGGAGCCGGCGGGCTTCGCCCGGCCGATGGGCGCCAAGCATGGCCATGGCAAGAACCGCCCGACCTGGAAGGAAGAGCGCGAGAAGGAAGCCGCCGAACTCGGCTTCAAGACGCAGCCGCACACGCTGATCATCGGCGGCGGCCAGGGCGGCATCGCGCTCGGCGCGCGGCTGCGACAGCTCGGCGTGCCGACCATCATCGTCGAGAAGAACGAGCGCGCCGGCGACAGCTGGCGCAAGCGCTACAAGTCGCTCTGCCTGCACGACCCGGTCTGGTACGACCATCTGCCCTACATGGATTTTCCGAAGAACTGGCCGGTCTTCTCACCCAAGGACAAGATTGGCGATTGGCTGGAAATGTACACCAAGGTCATGGAGCTGAACTACTGGTCCTCGACCGAGGCCAAGAGCGCTACCTATGACGACAAGAAGAAGGAATGGACCGTCATCGTCCACCGCGACGGCAAGGACATCACGCTGAAGCCGAAGCAGCTGGTGCTGGCCACGGGACAATCCGGCAAGGCCAATATGCCGAAATTCAACGGCATGGACAGCTTCAAGGGCGATCAGCACCATTCCTCGCAGCACCCCGGCCCCGATGCCTATGCCGGCAAGCGCGCCGTCGTCATCGGCTCGAACAATTCAGCCCACGACATCGCCGCGGCCCTTTGGGAGGCCGGCGCCGATGTTACCATGGTGCAGCGCTCGACCACCCATATCTCCAGATCCGACACGCTGATGGAAATCGGGCTGGGGGCGCTTTACTCGGAAAAGGCCGTGCAAGGAGGCATGACCACGGCCAAGGCAGACCTCATCTTTGCCTCGCTGCCCTACAAGATCCTGCATGAATTCCAGATCCCGGCCTACGCCGAGATGAAGAAGCGCGATGCCGAATTCTACAAGGGCCTGGAAAAGGCCGGCTTCATGCTCGACTGGGGCGATGACGAGTCCGGCCTGTTCATGAAGTACCTCAGGCGCGGCTCCGGCTACTATATCGACGTCGGCGCGTCCGACCTGATCATCGACGGTTCGATCAAGCTGAAAAGCGGCGCCGAGGTGAAGGAGATCAAGGAACATTCGGTCCTGCTCAGCGACGGATCGGAACTGCCGGCTGACCTCATCGTCTACGCCACCGGCTACGGCTCGATGAACGGCTGGGCGGCCGACCTCATTTCCCGAGAGGTCGCCGACAAGGTCGGCAAATGCTGGGGTCTCGGCTCCAGCACCACCAAGGACCCGGGCCCCTGGGAAGGCGAATTGCGCAACATGTGGAAGCCGACACAGCAGGAAGCGCTCTGGTTCCACGGCGGCAACCTGCATCAGTCGCGCCACTATTCGCAGTTCCTGTCGCTGCAGCTGAAGGCGCGGCATGAAGGCATCCCGACGCCGGTCTACGGGTTGCAGCAGGCGCACCACAAGGGATAATCCGCCATCCACAAAGAAGACATGACCCGCGCGGCGTTCTCCGCCGCGCGGATCTTCCGTTTCAGGCCTTGAGCACCACGCCCCTGGCCTTGGCCCAGCGCTCGACGATCTTACGCTCCTCCGGCGAAGCGACGCGATTGCCGAAACCGCGCACCTGCACCGCACGGTTTTGCGGGTCGAGCTCGATCGTCAGCAGCCGCTCGATCTTGCCGAGCGCCGTGCGCCGCAGCACCCAGATCGACGCGTAGCCGGCGATGCATTTGGCCGCGTACATCGAGACGCAGTGATGCATCGCCCGGCTCTCGGCAACCAGGTCCTCGGCCGTCTTCAGCTGGCGAACGAAGAAGCGCTCGCCATGCGCCTTCGCCTCCTTGGCCGACGGCCGCCACTCCCAGTCCTCGAGACGCGAGCCGTCCCAGGCACGGCTCTTCGACTGCGGTCCGGCAGTAGGTGGACCCCGCCCAGCGGCGCGGCGTCGCATTGCCTCGATGCGTTCGATGGCGGCAATGTCGCGATGCCATTCCAGCATCTGCCGGCGCAGCGAGGCGAGCGTGCGGCCCTTCAGGCTGTACGCCGCGTCGCGCTGGTGCATGGCGCCGATGTAATCGCAGAGATCGTCGATCTCCTCCTTCGAGGCAGGATGCCCGCAGAAGAACCGCGTCACCTCACGCGAGAAGGCCAGCTCGCCGCGCGGCGTGCGGGCGATCTTCGTGCGCGCAAGACGAGCGGCCAGTCCGGGATCATCCGTGTAGGACCGCGCGATCGCCAACCAGAACGCCTCGTCGAACGTGAAATCGCCGGCCACGTTCAGGAAGCAATGCACCTCCTTGCGCGACAGCCACGCATTGGCGCCCGCCTTGTACAGCGAGTCGCCACGCCCGACCGCGATATACCAGGCCTTGCGGAGCGCCACCTCATTGGCATCCAGCCCCGAAGCGTCGAGCCAGATGGCCTCGAGCGCGACTGAGACCGGGTAGCGCGCATAGAGATGACGCGCCGCGGCCAGCCCTCAAACGCGCGCGGTCGCGCGTCTTCAGCTTCGGACGCCACAGCGCGCCGTCGCGGATCGCGACGCCGGCAAAGCCCCGGCGTGCCTCATCAAGCGCCCGCTCGAAATCCGGAGCGGGACGCGGGACGTGGGAAACCCGCCGCAGCGTTGCGGCATATGCTTCAATGCGTTCGCGCTCGGCGTCCTGCCTGCGCTGGATCATGGACTTTGCCATGGCCGTTCTTCCTGATTGGAACCCTGTCAGCCGCACGCAATTCCAGCGTCGGCACGGACTGTGTCGATCTGGATTGCCGGGACATTGACAGGTCTCCTTTCAGGAAGACGGGGTTAGGAATGGGCGGCGTCTCTACGCCCACGACGAGCTCGGCGCAAGACCTATTCTTCAATGATTACAATGGTCTGGCGAGGTGTTGCAAAGCCGCATCTCAGCCCTTCGGGCAGCCGCTATTGTCGGCAGGGAGCTCTCTGCTCCCACCGTTTTGAACGTCGCTGCATCGCGAACCAGACGACAGCCACGCGTCGCAGCGCGGCGGTCCTCAGATTGTCAGGAAGTGGGGAACCCGCTGTTGCGCGAGTCAGCCGAACGTCCGCCGCGGAGGCGCAAAACGCGTGAACAAGATCTCATCGTCGCCTCCATCAAAAGCGTGGTTGACACGGTGCGGCAATGAAAGGAGAGCCGCATGTCGGAGGCGGCTAGTATAACGGAATGAGCGCGGCAGCAAGATGGCGAACGTGCCTGGTATCGATGGGTTCGAACGCAGCGGCGAGCCGGCCGGGCTCGCGGCGGGAAGGCAGCGAGGCAAGAGCGCTTGCGGCAGGCAGGTGCTCGCGACAGTCATCCGGCCGGGATGCAGTCACCACGCTTTCGCCGTCGAAGCAAAAACACATGGGCCGTCTCCTCCTGTGAGGGTTGCGTCAGGCGCGATCACGAAACTCGCGAACGACGCGCTGCAGCAGCGGCACGTAGTCGCGAAAAGTCCGCGTCTTCATGTTGGCGACCTTGCCGCCCTCGTCCCAGATGCGGACGCGTACCGCTTCTTCGTGGAACGGGTTCTTGCGAAACTCCGCCACCTCTTCGGTGCTCATGGGGCCGCCCTGCAACGACAGCGTATGAACCGAGGCCTGCGAGAGTCTGCCGAAATAGGTCGGGTCGGTGGCACACAGATAGCGCTTGGCCGAGACGTGCAGCCTGACGCATTCGACGATCACCGGCGGGAAGAACGGCGCAAGCACTTCGCCGCCGGCCTCGTCATGGTGCTTGTCCTCGACATCGTCGGGTGAGTAGGTGCCGAATTCGCTCGTATAGTGGCCGATATCGTGCAGCAGCGCGGCCGCCACCAGGACGTCGGGCGCGCCGTCCTGCTCGGCGAGCCAGGCCCCCTGCAGCATATGCTCGGACATCGTCACCGGCTCGCCGAGATAGGATTCGGCGCCCCGGCGTTTAAAAATGTCAGCGATGAACTCGACGATGTTGTCCGCGTTCAGGTCCTGGCCGCTCATTCCGCCGCCTCCCTGAAACCGTGCTCGATCGCCGCGAGCGTCGACAGCAGGCCGTCCTTGTCGGCGTAGCAGCCTTGCAGCCAGCGCTTGCCGGTTCCGGAAAACGCCTTGCGCGCATGCATGACCCGGGTGTTGTCGACGATGAAGGCCTGCCCGGCTTCGAGTTTGAACGTCACTTCGAAACGGGGATCCTCGATCAGTTCGGCGAACCGGCGATAGGCCGCATAGTATTTGCCCATCTCGGCGAAGGGCACGTCGATCGTAGGCGCCAGCGAGCGGTTGTTGAAACGAATGCAGATGAGTTCGCCATCCGGCCCAAGCTCGATCATCGGCCGCTTGGCCTGCAGCCGCACGCCCGACGAGCCGGCATATTCGAAGCGCGCCGGATAGGAGCTCAGCAGACGGAACCCTTCCGGGTTCTCGGTCTGCAGTGCCTCGGCGACCGCGAAGCCGTCGACGACGCTGGACTCGCCGCCATCCACCGTATTCTCGATGCAGGACAGGATCTGCAGCGTCGGCACCGGATCGCGATAGGGATTGTCGGTGTGCGCCTGCAGGCCGAGATTGGTGTAAGCGAGGTTGCTCGGATTGACCTCGGCGCGCACCTCGAACCAGCGCCCGTAATTGGTTTCCCTGATATAGCCGAACAGGTCGGACACCTTGCAAAGCGCGCCGGATTCGGCCGGCAGGCCATCCATCACCGCAAAACCGAAGCGCCTCACAGCCGAGAGCCATTCGCGCAGCGTTTGGCGATCATGACTGGCGGCGGCGTAGCCGGCGCGCGGCACCGATTTCTGCATCGTCGCCCTGGTCCAGCGCTCGACCGCATCGCTCGTCCAGCCCCCTTTGCGCAACTCGACACGGTCGTAGGCGTGCGCGCTAAGCCATTCCGCTGGAAAGCTGACCGTCTTTCCTTCCGGCATAAAGGTAAGCTCCAGGGCACCGGGCTTGATCAGGGCCGCGCCGATGCGCGTATCGGCGGGAACGTCGAGAATAGTGATCAGCCGTTGGCCGTTGCCGGCGCTGCGCGTCTTGTCGTCGAGCGCATTGTCGCGCAGCCACATTGCGTGAAAGCGGGCGCGCGTCCCATTCTCCCAGCCAAGTTCGATCGTTCTTCCTTCGTCGCCGATAAGCGCGTGGGTCAGCATGGAGATCCGTTCCTGTTGCCTTGGTCCGCAGGGTTCGATTGCATGCTGGCCGTCCGACAGGCATAATTCAAATTATGATTTTTCGGCCAATGACCAAAGAGAGCTAATGCCTCGAATTCCGGCTTTACCCCCTCTCGATTGGCTGCGCAGTTTCGAGGCGGCGGCGCGGCTGTCGAATTTCACGGCTGCGGCGACCGAGCTTGGCCTGACACAGGCGGCCGTCAGCCAGCACATCCGGTCTCTCGAGGAACGGTTGAAGGTCCGGCTGTTTTCGAGGCTCGCCCGCGGCGTCGCGCTTTCGCCGGAGGGCGCTGCTTACCTGCCTCACATCCAGTCGGCATTCGCCACTATTCGAAACAGCACCACGGAATTGTTCGAGCCGCGCGCCATACAGACCGTCACCGTCCGGGTGCCGATCTCCTTTGCGTTACTGGTGTTGGTGCCTTCGCTACCCGATCTCGCGAAGGCTCTTCCACAGATCCAGCTCGACATGGTGACGATCCATCGGCCGACGGATTACGATCAGCCGGGCCTGGCGCTCGACATTCGCTACGGCAACGGAGCCTTTCCCGGCCGCGAAGCCGACAGGCTGACCGTCGAGCGGCTGGTGCCGGTGGCCTCCCCGACCCTCGCCGGCAATCCCGACTGGACCTCGCTGCCTTTGCTTCTGGTCGCCGGAGCGCGTGAAATGTGGGCGGAATGGTTCGCCGCCGCCGGCGTCCCGGGACACCCGAGGCGCTCACACCGCTTCGACAGTTTCGTCGCCGCAATGGAAGCGGCCAAGACCGGCGCCGGCGTGCTGCTGGGTTCGCGGCCGCTGATCGACGCCGCGCTCGCCAGCAAACATCTGATGAGGCTTTCCGATTTCGAGCTCTCGAGCAGTTCCGGGCATTTCCTGACACGGGCGTCGGCCGCACCGTTGACACGCGCCGAACAAGACTTCCGGCAGTGGCTTTTGTCGCGCCTCGCCGGCGCGGCGCCGACCTAAGGTCAGCGACGCCCGCCGATGCGCTTCCAGTAGATGAGCGTGCCGGTCAGTCCACCATGCGGCTTCAACGCAAAGTCCGGGATTTCGCCGGCGAGCGTGAACCCGAGTTCTTCGTAAAGGCCGGAAGCGCCCTCCTCTGTCGCCGTGTCCAACACCAGCAGCGTGCGACCCATCTCGACGGCAAGATCCTCCGCGGCCCGCATCAGCCGGGTCGCCACGCCCTTGCCGCGATGGGCGAGCCGGGTCATCAGCTTGGCGATCTCGGCCCGGTGCGGCTGGTTGGGAGGATAGTCGAGCAGCAAGGTGACGGTGCCGACCAGAGCCTCGCCATCCCACGCGCCCAGCACAACCCTTTCACCGCGCGCTGCTGCATCCAACGACTGGCCCCAGAATGCCTCCGCCGCTTCTCGCGCCAGCGGATGCATGAAGCTGACCGATCCGCCGGCAGCAACTGTTTCGACCAGCAGGTCGGCCAGCATTTTCTCGGTTTCCGCATCGTGGCTCAAAACCTTGATTTCGATGGAACTCATGCTTTGCCGTGTGTCCTTTGAAGCAGTGATTATCGGTGGTGCGGCGGGAGCAGTTAGAGGTCGGCGTCATTCGAAGTGGTTGAAGCGCCTTCGCTTCCGCGCCCGGCGGATTTCGGCGATGCGCTCGGTGTCTTCCTCCTGCAGGTGCCGGCCGCGCTCGAGGATTTCGAGCGTGTATTCCTCATAGGTCAGGCCAAGCCGCTCGGCCCTGTCGAGCCGCATCAGCATGATTTCGCGGCTGGGTGCTTTCCAGGCTTTCGCATGGGCCGCCTGCTAGGCGAGGAAGACATAGGCGTCGCCCTTGCCCCAGGGCGGGCCGTCATAGTCGTCGAGCGGCGGCCCGCCATTGTCGGAGCGCTTGGGACGTCTCGCCACGCGATCACCCTCTGACCAGCGCAACCACATAGTCGGCTGCCTCCGGTCCCGGGGCGTGGAAGGTGCAGTCGGACGGCGCGCCGAGCGCCAGGCAGTCGCCGGGCCGCAGATCGTGCACGACGTCGCCTTCGGTGAAATCGAGCCGCCCGCCGATCAGCCAGATCTGCTGCTTGATGAAGGCGTAGGACGCCGCCGGGAAGCTGACCCTGGCGCCCGCCGGCAGCCGCACCTTGATCAGTTCGAGCGGCATGTCCGAGACCGGCGATAGGTGGCGCCGGACATAACCCGTAGCGGGGTCGCGCCACACCGGCTGCTCGCTTTCGCGCAACAGGCCGCCGCCTTGCAGTTCCGCGCGCGCAATGAGTGTGGAAAGCGTCATGCCGAAGGCGGCGGCGATGCGCACCAGCAGTGCCGCCGTCGGGCTGGTCTTGCCGCGCTCTATCGTGCTGAGCATGGCTTTGGACACGTCCGATCGTTCCGCGAGTTCCGCCAGGGACCAGTCCCGCAGCGCCCTTTCGGAGCGTATCCTTTTGCCGATGCTGGAAGAAATATCGTTCGTTATGTCGTTCATTCGTTCAATATACCGAAATCAACGGCGAGGAGAAGAGGCCGATAGATTGAATTTTCGTGCCGGCCTTAACGCCGCCTACACCATCCGACCTCACCCGGCTTTAACCCCATTTGTGTAGGGTGGACGTTGCTGGGAATGGGGATCAGACCGATTATGTTTGTCGAACGCGAAGCCTCCGTCGGAGAACCGACCTCGCAGGAGCGCCGCCACGCGGAACAGAACGACAAGCGCATCCTGGGCAATGTCGTGCAATGCGACGGCGCGCGCGCCACCATCAGCGCCTATGCCGACGACATTGAAGGTGCGATCACCGGCCTGTGGACGGTCGGCAAGATGATCTCGATCAATCTCGGCTCCACGCGAACCGTCGGCCTTGTCTATGAAATCGGCAAGTCGGACCGCGCCTGGAGCAATGAAGGCCAGAACCCGATCGAGGTCAGCATCGAGCTCATCGGTGAAGTGCGCGATGCCACCGAGCCCGGCGCCAAGCCGGTCTTCGATCGCGGCATCACCACCTATCCTCATATCGGCGCCATCGCCCACCGCATCCGCAGCCGCGACCTGCAGGCGGTCTACGATCTCGCCGGGCGTCATTCGATCACCATCGGTACGCTGTCGCAGGACGAGGCAATCGACGCCAACATCGCCATCGACGACACGCTGGCGCGTCACTTCGCCATTGTCGGCACCACCGGCGTCGGCAAGTCGACTGCCGTCTCGCTACTCCTGCGCAAGTCGATTGCCGCGCGGCCCGATTTGCGCATTCTCATCCTCGACCCGCACAACGAGTTTGCCGCCTCGCTGCCCGAACATTGCGTCAGGGTCGATTCGAAGACGCTGGACCTGCCCTTCTGGATGTTCAGGCTCGAGGAATTCGCCGAGGTACTGTTTCGCGGCCGCGAGACGGTGGCGGAAGAAGTCGATGCCTTGCGCGATCTCATCCCCGCCGCCAAGAACCTCTATCGCAACCCTGGTTCCGGTACCTACCTGAGGCGCGGCAGCGACGCGCTGACGGCCGATACGCCGGTGCCCTACCGTATCGCCGATCTCATCAAGCAGATCGACGAGCGCATTGGTATGTTGGAAAGCAAGAACGACCGCCCCATCCTCAAATCGCTGAAGACCCGCATCGAATCGGCGGCGTCCGATCCGCGCTACCGCTTCATGTTCAACTCGCGCCTGATCGAGGACACGATCCACGAGACGATCGGCAACATCTTCCGCGTGCCGCACCACGGTCGTCCGGTCACCTGCTTCGAGATGGCCGGCATGCCGTCCGAAGTCGTCAACTCCGTCTGCTCGGTACTGGCGCGCTTGGCTTTCGACCTTGCTTTGTGGAGCGAAGGGAAGCTGCAACTGCTGCTGCTGTGCGAGGAAGCGCACCGCTACATGCCGGCCGATCCGCGCCTCGGCTTTGCGCCGACCAGGCACGCGCTGTCGCGCATCGCCAAGGAAGGCCGCAAATATGGCTGCTATCTCGGCGTCGTCACCCAGCGCCCGGGGGAACTCGATCCCACCATCCTGTCGCAATGCTCGACCTTCTTCGCCATGCGGCTCGCCAATGAGCAGGACCAGGCGATCATCCGTTCGGCGATCGCCGATTCCTCGGCCTCGACGCTCGCCTTCCTGTCATCCATGGGCCAGCGCGAGGCTATCGCCTTCGGCGAGGGCGTGGCGACGACCATGCGGCTGAAATTCGAAAAACTGCCGCAGGATCTGATCCCCGGCACGGGCAAGCGCGAGCAGGCCTCGTCGTCCGAGACCGGCGACGACGTCGATCTCGCGGCGATCGTCGAACGGCTGCGCAATGTGCCGAAACCGCAGCAGCAGATGGCGTTCGCCGAGGTCGTCGATAGCGGCCGGCAGGCCGGCGACCCCGACTATCGCAAGCCAGCCACCACAACCCCGCGCATGCAGCCGGACGACGATTTCGACCTGCGCTACGGCCTCAAGCCGTCGACCTTCGGGTTGCGCCCGCAGAACGACTGAGCCAACGGTCCTACGTCCTTTTACCAACAGATTTGAACTCAAGGCTCCGTTGGCCAGCGTGGGTAAATCCCGAAAGGGAATTCATCAGGCCGGATCGAATGACGTGGCTTTCGAGAACCCGGAGCGGAGCGGACATTTTAGTCCGTGAGCACCGGAAGCACAGAAAACGGCAGCATACGGCCAGCATCACGAATTCAATGATGGGATTTTAGGCGCAGACGCGATTGCGTCCCTGCCTCTTGGCTTCATAAAGCTGGCGGTCGGCGCGGCGGTAGAAATCCTCGGCCGTTTCCTTGCGGTCCCAGACGGCGAGGCCGACGCTGGTGGTGATCTTCAGCCGGACATTGCCCGACAGAACCGACATGTTGGCGATCGCCTTGCGGATGCGTTCGGCGAATTTGGAGAGCAGTTCGGCGTCCATGTTCGGCGTCACCACGGCGAACTCCTCGCCGCCGAGCCTCGCCACCACGTCGTGATAGCGGGTCATGCCCTTCAGGCAGCCGGCGACCGCCCTCAGCACCTCGTCGCCGACATCGTGGCCATGCGTGTCGTTGACCTGCTTGAAATGGTCGAGGTCGAGGATCATCAGCCCAACCGGCTTTTCGATGCGGCGGAATTCCTCGAGATATTCCTTCAGCGCATCGTCGAAATAGCGGCGGTTCTGCATGCCGGTCAGGCCGTCGGTCAGCGCTGCGTGCTCCAGCGTCTCCGAGCGCGCGCTGAGCGAGACGGTCATGGCGCGCAGCTTGCCCTCTTCCGTCGCCTGACCGCGGATCATCGGGTAAATGAAGAAGACGCCGAAGAACAGCGCCGTTGCCAGAAGCACGCCGGTCGCGAACAGCAATTTGTTGAGATAGACGATCTTTTCAAGGCGCGAGGCTGTATCCAGGTCGGTCGCGATGCCTTGCAGAAGACCATAGGCGTGCAGCGTCACCAGGCCGGCGGCCAGGATCACGAAAATAAACACGAAAAATGCGGATTCCGCCTTATGGAAACGCATTTGCTCCCCGTAGCAAAACAGCCCATCGGCGTTATGACATGCCGCCGCCTTACGGAGGGTTAATCGGGACAACCTGAGCGGGAAGCTCGGTTTGTTTCCAGTTTTCTAATTGCATTGGAAACGGGCATCAAACCGGGAGCGCCGCGCCGGCAGACGGATGCAATCGTTGCCATTCTGGCCCCAGCTGATGCCGAAACCACGTCGCCTGGCGCTTGGCATATTGCCGCGTGGCGATCTTGGCGCGCTCGATCGCCTCGGGAAAACCCATTTGCCCGGCCATTGCCGCCTGCAACTCGCGAACGCCGATCGCCTTCATCGCCGGGAGATCCGGATCGAGGCCGAGAGCCATCAGCCGCTTGACCTCGTCCAGCGCACCCTTGTCCAGCATCCGGTCGAACCGCGCCTCGATCCGTTCGACCAGTTCCGCCCGGTCCGGCTCGATCACCAGGAAGCGTGCGCTGTCGCGGTCGATCAGCGGCCGGCCGCGCGCCGCCTGCCATTCCGCAATGGAGCGGCCCGAGGCGTCGAGCACCTCCAGCGCCCGCACGATGCGCTGGCTGTCGGTCGGTTTCAGCTGCATTGCGACCGCCGAATCCTCGCGCAGCAGGATGCCGTGCAGCCTGGCAGCACCTTGCTCCTTAAGTTCATGGCGCCAGCGGTCGCGGATCGACTGTGGAATCTCGGGCATGTCCGAAATCCCTTCCGCA
The DNA here is from genome assembly GCF_057784325.1 of Mesorhizobium sp. CNPSo 4689. Classification (NCBI taxonomy): domain Bacteria; kingdom Pseudomonadati; phylum Pseudomonadota; class Alphaproteobacteria; order Hyphomicrobiales; family Phyllobacteriaceae; genus Mesorhizobium; species Mesorhizobium sp. CNPSo 4689. The sequence continues at coordinate 281,808 of NZ_JBWLUZ010000002.1, read as the reverse complement.
AGCGCCCTGAAGTAAAGCCCGGTGCCACCGACGAAAATCACGGGCCGCTCAGAAAACGTGCCGTCCGGTCGTTCGGAGAACGTGCCGTCGTCGATCAGCTTCGTCACGTCGCGCAGCCAGGCGCCGGTGGAATAGGCGACGGACGGATGGACATGGCCGTAGAGAAAATGCGGCACGCGGGCGAGTTCGGCGGCACTCGGGCGCGCCGTCAGCACGTCGAGCACCGAATAGCCCTGCATGGAATCCGTGTTGACGATGACGCCGCCGCTGCGTTCGGCGAGATCGAGCGCAAGCGCCGACTTGCCGCTGGCGGTTGGCCCGGCTATCAGGATCGCGTTCTTCACGCGGCCCTCGCCCGCCTGCCCACCGGAATTTTCGATGCCCCTGATCGCCACGCTTGTGTCCCATCCCGAAGGCCGCGCAGTGTCGGCCGCGCTTGCGAATATGGCCTCACGGTCGGTCGGTGCAAGCGCTGTTCATTGGCTGGCCGAAGACATCGCCTGCGATCTCGTTTTGCCCGAGCAAGCCGAAGCCGGCGAAATGACCGCCAGGCTACGCACGGCACTGGCCTCCGAACCGGTCGACATCATCGTGCAACCGGCCGACGGCAGGAGAAAGAAGATCCTGCTGGCCGACATGGATTCGACGATGATCGACCAGGAATGTATCGACGAGCTGGCCGACGAGATCGGCGTCAAGGATCGCGTCGCGGCGATCACAGCGCGGTCGATGAACGGCGAGATCGCCTTCGAGCCGGCCTTGCGCGAGCGTGTCAGTCTGCTGAAGGGTCTCGACACGGCTGTCGTCGACCGCATCATCGCCAACCGGCTGACGCTGGCTTCCGGCGGGCGCGCGCTTGTCCAGACCATGAGGGCCAACGGTGCCTGGACGGCACTCGTCTCCGGCGGCTTCGATGTCTTCACCAGTCGCATCGCCACCAAGCTCGGCTTCCAGGAAAGCCGCGCCAACCGGCTGATCGAGGAGAACGACCTCTTCACCGGGCTCGTCGCCGAGCCGATCCTTGGCCGCGCCGCCAAGGCTGAAGCGCTGCTCGAAATTGCTGCCCGTCTCGACCTGACGCCGGCCGATGCCATTGCCGTCGGTGACGGCGCCAACGACCTCGACATGATCCGCCTCGCCGGCACCGGCGTCGCCCTGCACGCCAAGCCCACCGTAGCAGCCGAGGCAAAGGTCCGCATCGATCATGCCGACCTCACCGCGCTGCTCTATCTGCAGGGCTACCGTCGGGAGGAGTTTGCCGAATGAAGCCGATGCGCACCGAGCGCCTGATCCTGCGCAATTGGGAGGATCGCGATCGCGCGCTTTTCCACCGCATCAACTCCGACGAACGCGTCATGGAGTTCTTTCCGTTTCGCCGCGACCGTACCGCAGCCGACGCCAAAATGGACGAATTCAGGGACTGGATCGCGGAGGATGGTTACGGTTTCGCCGCAGTCGAGATCGCGGCCACCGGCGAGTGCATCGGCTTTGTCGGCCTCCTCGACACCGATCATGTGCCCTCCCTGCCGGCCGGCACGATCGAGATCGGCTGGCGGCTGGCGCCCGAATTCTGGGGCAAGGGCTATGTGACCGAGGCGGCGGAGGCCTGGCTGGCCTTTGGTTTCGAAACGCTTGATCTCGAGGAGATCGTCTCCTTCGCCGTGGCCGATAACCATCGCTCTACCGCCGTCATGAAACGCCTCGGCATGAGCGCCGACCCATCAAGCGACTTCGACCATCCCAGTATTCCCGACAGCCACCCTTCGCTCAAGCGGCATGTCCTTTACCGGCTGTCGCGCCAGGACTGGCAGGCAAGGAAAAGGGCGGCCCGTTAGCCGCCCTTTTTCTTTTTCAATCAGACTATTGCTGGCTTTTCCGGACTCAATTCATCCGGATCGTCACGAACCGCAACTCACCGGTCTTCGACGCCAGCATCAAGAGCGCGTTCTTGCGGCCCTGCTCCTTCAGCGCGCCGATCCGGTCCATGACGTCCTTCGGTGTGGCAACCGATTCCTGCGCGATCTCCGTGATCACCTCGCCGGGCTGAATGCCGCGCTCGGCCGCGGCCGAATCCTTGGTGACGTCGGTTATGACGACACCCGACACGTCGGCGGCAATGCCGAATTTGGTCCGCGTCTCGTCGTTGAGCTCACCGATCGTCATGCCAAGCACGGATGCCGTCGAAACCGCAGGCGCCTTGTCGCCATTGTCCTGGTCCGTATTGCTGCCGTCCTCGCCGCTGGCCAGCTTCTCGCCGTCCTCGAGCCGGCCGAGCGTGACCTTCACGGTCTGCTCGACGCCCTTGCGCACGATGATAACGTCCACCGCCTTGCCGACCGGGCTTTCGGCGACGACGCGCGGCAGGTCGCGCATCTCGTTGATGTCCTTGCCGTCGAATTTGATGATGACGTCACCGGCCAGGATGGTGCCGTTGTCGACCGGTCCGCCCTTGATCACGCCTGCCACCAGCGCGCCCTTGGCGGTCGCCATGCCGAGGCTCTCGGCAATGTCGTCCGTCACCGGCTGGATGCGCACGCCGAGCCAGCCGCGCCGCGTCTCGCCGAACTGGCGAAGCTGATCGACGACGCCCGAGGCGAGCTGCGCGGGAATGGAGAAGCCGATGCCGATCGAGCCGCCCGACGGCGAGATGATCGCCGTGTTGATGCCGATGACCTCGCCGACGCTGTTGAACAGCGGTCCGCCGGAATTGCCGCGATTGATGGCCGCGTCGGTCTGGATGAAGTCGTCATAGGGGCCGGAATTGATGTCGCGGTTGCGCGCCGAGACGATGCCGACCGTCACCGTGCCGCCGAGGCCGAACGGATTGCCGATCGCCATCACCCAGTCGCCGACCCGCATCTTGGTGGAATCGCCGAATTTCACCGCCGTCAGCTTGTGGCCCTTCGGATCGACCTTCAGCACCGCGACGTCGGTCTTGGTGTCGGTGCCGACCAGCGTCGCCTTCAGCGTCACGCCATCTGAGAAATTCACCTCGATATCGTCGGCATCGGCGATGACGTGGTTGTTGGTCACGACGATGCCCTGCTCGGCGTCGATGACGAAGCCTGAGCCCAGCGACTGGACCTTCTGGGCGCCACCATCCTTGTCGCCGCCACGGTTCTTGAAGAAATCGTCGAAGAAATCCTGGAAGGGCGAGCCTTCGGGCAGTTGCGGCATCGGCACCGCGCCCGGTCCCTCCGAGCCTTTCACCGTCTGCGACGTCGAGATGTTGACCACGGCGCCAAGCAGCCCCTGGGCAAGGTCGGCGACCGAAGCCGGTCCGTCGGCGGCGATCGTCGGCGTGACGAAAGACGGGACCGCAAGCGAGCCGACGAGAAGCGCGGCGGCGCCGGCGACAAATGTCCGCCTCGCAGCGCGCAGAACGGTCTTGGTTGTCATCGAGGGCCTCCGGATGTTTCTGAAAAGAAGAGCGCTTTCGCAAAAACGCCGCGTTGCGTCATGTTGGCAAAAAATACGGCACGTTTGCGGCTATGACCATCGGCTGAGGATAAATCCTCCGTTACGCCGGGACTCATTTCCCCGACACCCATGACCATCGTCGCCATCGTCAGCCGCGCACCAGCCAAACGATGCCGACGCCGATGGCGATCGCCACCAGCCCGGCTATGCGCAGTGCATTCTCCGGCATCGACAGCACCTCACCTGCCAGTCTCTTGGCGAGGTTCGGAAAGCCGCCATAGATCAGGCCCTCGACAACGAGGACCAGACCTATGGCTGCCAGAAAATCCTGCACCGGCCGTTACTGGCCGGTGCCCGGCTGCGCCGCCGGCGCTGTTGGCGTCACCGGTGCTTCCTTGCTGCTTGGATCGCGGAAGTAGCGGAAGAACTCGGATTCCGGCGACAGCACCATCGTCGTGCCGGTGTTGTCCAGCGCTGTGCCGTAGGCATTCATCGAGCGGTAGAAATCGAAGAAGGCCGGATCACGCTGGTAGGCTGCCGCGAAAGTCGCGCTGCGCTGGGCTTCGCCCTCGCCGCGCAGGATTTCCGATTCCTTCTGCGCCTCGGCGACAATCTCCACCACTTCGCGGTCGGCGCGGGCCTTGATGCGCTGCGCCGCCTCATTGCCTCGCGCCCTCAGCCGCTCGGCTTCGGCCAGGCGTTCGGCCTTCATGCGGTCGAAGGTCTGCTGCGAAACCTCGGCGGTCAGATCGGTCCGGCGAATGCGCACATCCTCGATCTGCAGGCCGAGCGACGTGGCGTCGGGCCGCAGCTGATCGCGCACTTCGCGCATCATCACGGCACGCTCTTCCGAGAGCGCCGCTTCGAAATCGCGCAGACCGTAGACACGGCGCAGTGCCGCGTCGAGGCGCGTCCGCAGCCGTGCCTCGGCCAGTTCGATCTGACCGGAAACCGCCGCACGGAATACGCGCGGGTCCGAGATGCGATAGGCGATGAAGGCGTCGACCTCGTAAAACTTGCCGCCCGACACCTGGACGCGGATGTTGTCGAGGTCGAAACGCAGCACGCGGTTCTCGATCAGTTGCACGCTGTCGGCATCGAAGAAGGCGAACGGCGCCTTGAAATAGATGCCGGGTTCATTCTTGACGTCGACGATCTCGCCGAACCTGAGCACGAGCGCCTGCTGGCGTGCATTGACCACGAAGACCGACGAATAGATCAGGAACAGGATGACCGCCGCGACGACGGCGATGATGGGGAGACGGTTGGCCATCACTGGGTTCCTCCCGTCGTGGCGCCCAGGGGCGCCGGCGGCGCCGCCTTCTGCTGCAGTGCCGGCAGCGGCAGATAGGGAACGACCCCCTGCCCGTTGCCCTGCTCGACGATGACCTTGTTCGAATCCTTCAGCACCCTCTCCATCGTTTCCAGATAGAGCCGCTTGCGCGTCACCTCTGGCGCCTTGGCATATTCGTCATAGACCGAGATGAAACGCTGCGCCTCGCCTTCGGCCTCCTGCACGACTCGGTTCTTGTAGGCGGCCGCGTCTTCGCGGATCTGGGCCGCCTCGCCGCGCGCCTGGCCGAGCTTCTGGTTGGAATACTGGTTGGCCTGCTCGACGAACTTGTCCTCGTCCTGCTCGGCGCGCTGCACCTCGTCGAAGGCATCGGCCACCTCGCGCGGCGGCGCGGCATCCTCGATCGAAATGGCGTTGACGTTGAGGCCGGCCTTGTAGCCGTCCAGCGTCGTCTGGATGATCTCGCGCACCGACGCGGCAATGCCCTGGCGGTCGTCGCGGAAAATGTCCTGGGCCGGCCGGCGGCCGACGGCCTCGCGCATGGCGCTTTCGGCCACCTGGCGCAGCATGCCGTCCGGATCGGAGACGTCGAACAGATACGCCCTCGGGTCGGAGACCTGATAGGCCACCGAAAACTGGACGTTGACGATGTTCTGGTCACCGGTAAGCATCAGCCCGGACGTGTTGCCACTCGTCGCGCCGCCGCCGCCGATATCGACGAGCTGTTCGGCGATGTTGGCGGTCTCGACTGTTTCGACAGGCCACCAATGGAAATGCAGGCCGGGCTGGGAAAGCTCAGCCTTCGGCTTGCCGAAGCGCAGTTCGACCGCGACCTCATCCGGCTGCACGGTATAGACCGCCTTGAACGCCCACAGCACCACAAGTGCCGCTGCGATCAGCGCGAATACGGCCGGACTGGCGCCGCCGCCGCCCGGCAGGGCCCGCCGCAATCTGTCCTGGCCGCGCCGGATGATGTCTTCCAGATCGGGAGGTGACCCCTGCGGGCCGCTCGGTCCCTTGGGTCCCTGCCCCCAGGGTCCCTGATTGCCGCCGCCACCCCATGGGCCGCCGCCGCCGCTTTTGTCGTTCCAGGGCATGAATGTCCTTTCGCTTGGAATTCCCTCGGCGCCAGCCTGATGGCGCAAAATCCAATGTTTGTTCTTCTATAGGGACGCCAAGCCTCGCTTTCAACGCGATCTGCTGCCCGGCCATCCGTTTTGGGCGGTTCGCGACCCTTTATCGTCTTCAATGCCTAGTCGCGGCGCCGTTCATAGACCGTATAGCGTGTCGCGTGGCTGTCTTTCTCGCCGGCCGGAACGTCCTCGGCGCTGACAACTGCCCATGCCTCGGGGTCGATCAGCGGGAAATGCGCGTCACCTTCGACCGAAGCCAGCACATGGGTGACATGCAGGCGGTCGGCCAGCGGCAACGCCTGGGCGTAGATCTCGCCGCCGCCGACCACGCAGATCTCGTCGGCGCCGGCCATGCAGCGCCCGCGCACGGTCGCCAGCTTGATCGCCTCGTCCAGTGAGTTGGCGGTTTCGACACCCTCGGCCCGCCAGGCCTTGTCGCGTGTCACCACGATGTTGAGCCGGCCCGGCAGCGGCCGGCCGATGCCTTCATAGGTCTTGCGGCCCATGATGATGGGCTTGCCCATCGTGTCGGCCTTGAAGCGCTTGAGATCGGTGGAAAGCCGCCATGGCAGCCCGCCGTCTCGGCCGATCACGCCGTTTTCGGCGATGGCAACGTAGATCACGATGTCCATCAGCCGCCGTTCCCGACTTCTCCGGCGCCACTGTCGTCCGACGGCTCGAGCAGCAATATGTCGATGTCGTGCTCGGGCATCGGGAAGGCGACTACCGCGCCGACATCCTTGTCGGTGTTGTTGCGGAAGATATAGCCGACCGTCACCTTTTCCGGCGAGATGAAGAGATCCTCGCTCTCCATGGCGACCGCGTCGCTGCGCGACAGGATCAGCCCGCCGGTGCCCAGTTCGGCGATCGAATCATTGGTGAAGGCCGGCGCAGCCGAAAGCGCCAGCGCTGCGGTCAGGACATAGCGAAACATGGACCCCCCTTCGGCAACCATCCAAGGCATGACCCCGGATGCGCATCACATCTAGCCGTTTCAATGTGGCGTTTCAAAGCCATTCGCGCAGCCGCGGACGCTTGTCCCACGCAGTCTGGACACCGGCGTCCCGATCGGGCAGGACTTCGCCATGCGCAAGCTTCTCGTCATCGGCATCGGCGCCGGCAATCCGGAGCATATGACGGTCCAGGCCATCAACGGCCTGAACCGCGCCGACGTACTGTTCATTCCCGACAAGGGCGCAAAGAAAAACGATCTCGCCGAACTGCGCCGCCAGATATGCGACCGCTTCGTCACCAACCCCAACTCGCGCCGGGTCGAGTTCGAGGTGCCGGTGCGGGCCGAGCCGTCGCCCTCCTACCGGGCCACCGTCGACGACTGGCACGAAGCCATCGCCGCGATCTACGAGGGCCTGATTCGCGACGAGCTTGCCGAAGACGGCTGCGGCGCCTTCCTGATCTGGGGCGACCCTTCGCTCTATGACAGCGCGCTGCGCATCCTCGAACGTGTGCGTTTGCGGGGCAATGTCGAATTCGCACTCGAGGTCATTCCCGGCATCACCGCCGTGCAGGCGCTGGCCGCCAGCCACAAAATGGCGCTGAACCGCATTGGCGACCCCGTCCTGATCACCACCGGCCGCCGCCTGACGCAGGAAGGCATGCCGGAGAACGCCGGCAGCACCGTGGTCATGCTCGACGGCAAATGCGCCTTCAACACGCTTGATGACGAGGACCTGCTCATCCATTGGGGTGCCTATCTCGGCACGCCCGACGAGATCGTCATGTCCGGCCGCCTCGGCGATGTCGGCAAGGAAATCGCCGAAGTCCGGGAAAAGGCCCGAATGGAAAAGGGCTGGATCATGGACACCTATTTGCTGCGCAAACCCGGCGAGCCGGAGGACAACTAGCGAGGAGCCTCCCTTGCACAGTTCGTGGTCTCGCGCGGGGTAACATGATCGGCGAGATGGGCCGGCAACGCGCAAGAGCTAGAAAAAACAGCGTTTTATACCAGTTTGATAATCATATCCTTGCCTCGCGGAGTGCAGCCTTCCGGCAGATATCACACATATTGACGTTAAATTCACAGAATTGTATGGTCAGTTGTGCTGCTTCGAATCCCGCCGCTGTCTATCCGGCGGTCGCGATCGCAGCCGCGAATCCAGGCGAGGATAATTGCCATGATGTTCAGCGCCACCATCGTTCGGCACCAATTCGCAATGCGTGCCGGCAGGCGCTGACCGAGAAAATCATGGCCAGCCTGCTTGGGATCGACAACGGCCTGACGGTGACCAAGGCGGTGGTCTTCGACACCGACGGTTCGCAACTGTCGGTGGCGCGGCGCCGGGTGCCGCAGTCGATGCCGCAGCCGCGCTGGGTCGAGCGCGACATGGCGGGCCTCTGGCAAGCGACCGCTGAAGCGGTCGGCGAAGCGATCGCACTCAGCGGCAGGCCGGCGCGCGACATCAAGGCGGTGGCGGCAACTGCGCATGGCGACGGCCTCTATCTGCTCGACAAGGAGCGCCGACCGCTCGGCCCCGGCATATTGTCGCTCGACAGCCGCGCCGGCGAAATCGTCGATGACTGGGCAAAAGGCCCGGTTTTCTCCGAGGCGCTTACCCTCACGGGCCAGGTCCCGCATGCCTCCGCCCCCTCGGCGCTGCTCGCCTGGCTGAAAAAGCACGCGCCGGAGCGTTTCGACCGCATCGGCCATATCGTCGGCTGCAAGGACTGGCTGCGCTTCTGCCTGACCGGCACTATTGCCACCGACCTCACCGAGGCGAGCACCTCCTTCACTGATGTGCGCACGCAAGGCTACGCGCCCGAGGCGATGCGCGTCTTCGGCCTGGACGAGCTGTTCGCGGCCTTGCCGCCGGCCCTGCATCCGGCCGACATCGCCGGCTACGTCACCGCCGAGGCGTCAGCACTGACCGGGCTAGCCGAAGGCACGCCGGTCGCCTGCGGCCTGCATGACGTCACGGCCTCGGCGCTCGGCATTGGCGGCCATGAGGACGGCGTGGTCAGCATCGTCGCCGGCACCTATTCGATCAACGAGGTGGTTTCCAGCGAACCGCGCGTCGACGCCCGCTGGTTCTGCCGCAACGCCATCGATCCCGGGCGCTGGAACAACATGTCGATCTCGCCGGCCTCGACGGCCAACTACGACTGGTTCCTCGACACGCTCTGCAGCGCCGAGCAGGAGGAAGCCAAACGGACCGGCGGCTCGATCCACGAAAGGCTGGCGGCGGAAATCGATGCTGCGCTGAACAAGCCGTCGACCCTGCTCTTCCACCCCTATCTGTTCGGCTCGCCCTACGGCAATTCCGCCAGCGCCAGCTTCGTTGGCCTGCGCGGCTGGCACGACCGCGGCGACATGCTGAAGGCGGTGCTGGAAGGCATCGTCTTCAACCACCGCACCCATGTCGAAGCCTTGCGCGACGGCTTTGCCGTTCGCGAGGTACGGCTGACCGGCGGCGGCTCGCGCAATCCGGCCCTCGCGCAGATGTTCGCCGATGTGCTCAAGGTTCCGGTCAGCGTGACCTCGACCGATGAGGCGGCGGCCTTCGGCGCCGCACTTTGCGCCGGTGCGGCGGTCGGCCTGTTCGCCTCGCCGCAGGAGGGCGCGCACGCGACCTGCACGGTGAGCCGGCAGTATCTGCCGGACCCGGGGCGCAGCGCCGTTTTCGACGAGCGGTATTCTCTTTATGGCCGCATCGCTGAGCAGCTCAGGCCGAAATGGGCGGAGATTGAAAGCCTTGCGGGGCAAAGCATGGGGGCACGGAATGATCAAGGCCGATGAACGGCGCGAAGAGATCGCCGAATACGTTATCAAGCTCGGCCAAGTGCGCATCGACGATCTGGTCGAGCATTTCGGCGTGTCGCGCATGACGATCCACCGCCACATCGACCAGCTGGCGCATCAGGGCGTGCTCAGAAAGCTACATGGCGCCGTCACCGTGCAACCGTCGGGTCTCTATGAAAGCGCCTTCCGTTACCGCGTGACGGTGGGCAGGGCCGAAAAGGACGCGCTGGCCCGCGCCGCGATGGACTATGTCGAGCCCGGGCAAGCGGTGATCCTGGACGATTCCACCACGGCCAATGCCGTCGCGCCGCTGCTGCTCGAGGTCAAGCCGCTGACCGTCATCACCAACAGCGTCTCGACCGCGGCCCTCCTGACCAATGTCGACGACATCGACTTCATCTGCCTCGGCGGCCAGTACCATCGCACCTACAACGCCTATATCGGCATCGTTTGCGAGAATGCGATCTCGCGGCTGCGCGCCAACCTTTTGATCTGCTCGGCGTCGGCGATCAGCGGCACCACGGCCTTCATCCAAGATCAGCATGTGGTGCGGGTCAAGCAGGCGATGATGGCCGCGGCGATCAAGCGCGTGCTGCTTGTCGACCATTCCAAGTTCGACAAGGTCGCCCTGCATGTGCTGGACGAGCTGACCAGCTTCGAGGCGGTCCTGGTGACCGACGGTATCAGCGACAAGCATGCGCAACAGCTTGAGCAGGCGGGCGTCAGGCTGCGCATCGTCAAGACAAAGACGCCATGAAGCCCGACGAAACCCGGGAGGACGCTCTGGCCGGCAAAGCCGGCGATGTCGAGGTCGTCATTCTCGGTGCCGGCATCAACGGGGCCGGCCTGTTTCGCGACCTCTGCGCGCAAGGGATAAACTGCTTTATCATCGACAAGGCGGATTTTGGCTCGGGCACCAGCGCCGCGCCCTCGCGCCTGATCCATGGCGGGCTGAAATATCTGGAGACCGGCGAGTTCGGGTTGGTGGCGCAGTCGACGCTGGAGCGCAATCTGCTCTTGAAGAACGCGCCGCACTATGTCAGCCCGCTGCCGACGGTCATCCCGATCTTTTCCTGGGGCAAGGGCATGTGGGCGGCGCTGCGCACGCTGCTCGGCTCGACCAGCGCGCCGCGCAGCCGTGGCGCCATCCTCATCAAGATCGGCCTGATGATCTACGATTTCTACGGCTCGCGGCACCGGGTGATGCCGCGCCACCGGCTGGTCGGGCGAAGCAAGGCGCTGCGCGATATGCCGGCGCTGACCGGATCGATCGTCGCCACCGGCACCTATTACGACGCCAAGATCAGCCATCCCGAACGGCTGGTGGTCGAACTGATCGCCGACGGGCTTGAGGCCAATGCCGGCTCCAGCGCAGCCAACTACACGTCGCTGATCTCGGCGTCGAACGGGGTGCTGACGTTCAAACGGGAAAATGGCGGCGCCTTCTCGCTGCGGCCGAAGCTGGTCGTCAACGCCGCCGGGCCATGGATCGATCACGTCAACGATTCACTTGGCGCACCGTCGAAAATGATCGGTGGAACCAAGGGCTCGCACATCCTCCTGAAGCACGATGCGCTGGTGCAAAGCCTGGCCGGGCGCATGCTCTATTTCGAGGCCGACGACGGCCGTATCTGTCTCGTCTACGACTATCTCGGCAAGGCGCTTGTCGGTTCGACGGACCTTCCGGCCGACAACCCCGACACCGTCCGCTGCGAGCCCGAGGAAATCGACTATCTGCTCGAAAGCGTGCGCACGCTTTTGCCGGGCATGAACTTCGAACGCGACCAGATCGTCTATGCCTATAGCGGCATCAGGCCCCTGCCGTCATCCGACGCCTCGGTCCCCGGCCTGATCAGCCGGGATCATTCCGCCCCCGTCGCCGAGCCGGATCTTTCGAGGCCCTTCCCGATCATCTCACTGATCGGCGGCAAATGGACGACGTTTCGCGGCTTCGCCGAGGAAGTCGCCGACACCGTGCTCAACCGCCTGGGCAGCAAGCGCAAGGCGAGCATGCAATCGATGCCGATCGGTGGCGGCAAGGGTTTTCCGATGGACGCAGCCGCGCGCGCAACCTGGCTGGCCGATGCCGCATCGGCCAGCGGCATCGACGTGGCTCGCCTCGACCAGTTGCTGTCGCGCTACGGAGCCAGCGCATCGCTGATTGCGCGCCACCGGAGCGCATCCGGCAATGAAGACCGCTTGCCGGATTCGAACGACTACAGCCTGTTCGAGATCGACTACATCGTCCGCAACGAATTCGTCGAACATCTCGCCGACATCGTCATGCGGCGCACGACCCTGGCAATCAGCGGTTCCCTGACGACGAGCGACCTGCAGCAGATCGCCTCGGTTGCAGGCCAGGCGCTCGGCTGGAGTCCGCAGCGCATGGATGAGGAGATTGACGCCGTCGTCGCTCAGCTCAGCGGCAGCAATTTGATGCGACTGCAACCCGACCGCCACCCGCGAGGCGTGGGCGACCGCGCCAAACAGGCCTGAGGACGATATGGCCTCTTCACGACCACAAAGCGCGCAGCATCACAGCATTGTTGAGATATTGCGTCTGTCTATGAAAAGCAAACAAAAACAATATGTTGATCTAGATCGCAATCAAAGATTGCTCACGTACATGTTACAATATGGGGAAAGTATCACAGTCATTGACGGTAATTTAACATCACGGTATGGTCGATTGCGTCTTGGGAGCGCAGCGTGGGAGGTTTTCGATGTGCAAGCGGGCTGCCCGCACAGCGGCGCCTCGCGCCATCGTAACGAAATGCCATCCCTGATCGCCGCGACAACACGGGTCGTCACATCATGAGTTTGCAGCCTGCCACCCCAACGACGAACCGCCGACCGGCCCCGGCTGTACGCTGGATTGTCCTTGCGGCCGGCGTAGCGGTCGTGCTCGCCGCGATGATCCTCGACACCATGGTGGTGACGATCGGCTCGGACGAAGACACGCGTAAGGCCGCCTTTTCGCCGGAGGCGTTCGGCAAGGCTGAATTCCCGAACGTCCAAGCCGCCGTCGAGCAGCGCGCCGTCGATGCCCCCACTCTTGCTTCGGCCATCGCGAAGGACAAGGCGGCGGCGGAGAATCAGTATGGCGTGCCTGCCAATGTCGGCACTGAATTCTCGGTCAAATTCTCAGGCGTTGTCGGCGAGGGAAAATCCGGCATCTACACCGTCAAGGTCGCCGACGTGCCCGACACCCTGGTCGTTCGCGTCCAGACCGGCCCGGCGATCAACGGCACCGACCTGCGCGACGCCACCGGCGCCATCACATTCGGCCAGTTCATCAACCAGATCGAGTATCAAAACGCGGGCTCGGCCCTGAACAACGAGATGAAGAAGCAGGTGCTGTCGGTCATCGACAACACCAAGCTCACCGGCAAGACCATCTCGGTCGTCGGCGTCTTCAAGCTGATCAATCCCAAGGGCTGGCTGGTCACGCCCGTGAAGCTGAGCGTCCAATGAATGCGGCGCCCGAATTCGAGCCAGCGACCGGCGACACCGTGCTTGCGGCCCGCAACATCGTCAAGACCTATGGCGGCACGCATGCGCTGAAAGGGGTCAATTTCGACATCCACCGCGGCAAGGTGACGACGCTGTTCGGCGAAAACGGCGCCGGCAAATCGACATTGATGAAGATCCTGTCCGGTGTGACCACGCCGACATCGGGAAGCATCGAACTCGACGGCCAGTCCGTCACCTTCTCCTCGTCTTCCGATGCCCGCGACCGCGGCATCTCGATCATCCATCAGGAGCTCAGCCTCGCCCCCAATCTGAGCGTGCGCGACAACATCTTCATGGGCCGGGAAATACCCGGCGCGACCGGCGTCGATTTCGCCGAGGAGGCCCGTCAGACACGACTGCTGATGGCAGACCTCGAGGAAGACATCGATCCGCTGACGCTGGTGCAGGACCTGCGCCTGGGGCAGCAACAGATCGTCGAGATCGCCCGCGCGCTCTCGGTCGACTCCCGCATCCTGATCATGGACGAGCCGACCTCGGCGCTGAGCGCGACCGAGGTGGAGGTGCTGTTCAAGGTGATCCGCGACCTGACGGCCCGTGGCGTCTCGATCGTCTACATCTCGCACCATCTCGAGGAGGCGCTGCAAATCACCGACTACGCCGTGGTGCTGAGGGACGGCGCGATCACCGCGACCGCCAATGCCAGGCACATCAATCTCGAATGGATCGTCCGCAACATGGTGGGCGAGAATTTCGATCTCGGCACGCCACCCACCGACCATGCCTTCGGCGAAATTGCCCTTTCGGTCGACGAAGTCAGCGTCGCCGATGTTTCGAGTTCGGAACGCCTGGTCGTCGACAGGCTGTCGCTCGATGTCCGTAGCGGCGAGATCGTCTGCATCTACGGGTTGATGGGCGCCGGACGCACGGAATTGCTCGAATGCATTGCCGGGCGCCTGTCTGCCGCCGGCGGACGCATCCTGCTTGAAGGTAATGACATTTCCCGCCTCAGCATTGCCGAGCGCATCGCAAGGGGCCTTGTGCTGGTGCCCGAGGACCGCCAGCGCGACGGGCTTGTCCAGACGATGTCGGTCGGTGCGAACCTGTCGCTCGCCAGCATCGGCGCCTTCGTCAAGGGGATGTTCTTGTTGTCCCGGTCGCAGGAGCGCTCGCTGGTCGATGGGTCCATCCGCGACGTCCGCGTCAAGACCGCGGGCGGCGGTGCGCCGATCGGATCGCTGTCCGGCGGCAACCAGCAGAAGGTCGTCATCGGCAAGATGCTGACCACCAGCCCAAAGGTCATGCTGCTGGACGAACCCAGCCGCGGCATCGACATCGGTGCCAAGGCGGAAGTGTTCCGGCTGCTCAGCGAGCGCGCGGCACGTGGTCTCGCCGTCGTGTTCTCGACCTCGGAAGTCACCGAGTGCCTGAGCATCGCGCACCGCATCATCGTCATGCGTCGCGGCAGGATCTCGGCCGAATTCGGCGCTGATGCCACGAAGGAGGAGATCATGGCCGCTTCCGGCGAGGCCGTTGTCTCCGACCATGAAGAACACAGGAGCCATCACCGTGACCGACGCTAGCCCCGATCGCAGCCGCTCCCGTCCGACGGCATCGGGCGGCGGTTTCAGCCTGGCCAAGCTGCTGCTGGAGGGCCGCGCCTTCTTCGCGCTGATCGCCATCATCATCGTCTTCTCGCTGCTGTCTCCCTACTACTTCTCGGTCGCCAATTTCCTGACCATGGCCTCGCATGTCGCCATCTTCGGCATCCTGGCGGTCGGCATGCTGCTGGTCATCCTCAATGGCGGCATCGACCTGTCGGTCGGCTCGACGCTCGGCTTCTCCGGCGTGATCGCCGGCTTCCTCATGCAGGGCGTGCAGCTGACCGCGCTCGGTGTCATCCTCTACCCGCCGGTCTGGGTCGTCGCGGTGCTGGTCTGCGTGCTCGGCGCGCTGGTCGGCCTGGTCAACGGCGTGCTCATCGCCTGGCTGAAGGTTCCGGCCTTCGTCGCCACGCTCGGCATGCTTTATGTGGTGCGCGGCGCGGCACTGCTGATGACCAACGGCCTGACCTACAACGATCTCGGCGGCAAGCCGGAACTCGGCAACACGGGCTTCGAGTGGCTGGGCTTCAACCGCCTGCTCGACATCCCCGTCGGCGTGCTTGTCATGGCGGTCATCGCCCTCATCGGCAGCATCATCCTCAACCGCACCGCTTTCGGCCGCTGGCTCTATGCCTCCGGCGGCAATGAGCGCGCCGCCGAACTCTCCGGCGTGCCGGTCAAGCGAGTGCAGGTCTCGGTCTACATGCTCTCCGGCATCTGCGCCTCGGTGGCGGGCCTCATCCTGTCTTCCGAACTGACCTCGGCCGGACCGACCGCGGGCACCTCATACGAGCTCACCGCCATTGCCGCCGTCGTCATCGGCGGCGCCGCGCTCACCGGCGGCCGCGGCAATATCCGCGGCACGCTGGTCGGCGCCTTCGTCATCGGCTTCCTGTCCGACGGCCTCGTCATCATCGGCGTCTCCGCCTACTGGCAGACAGTGTTCACCGGCGCGGTCATCGTGTTGGCGGTGCTGCTCAACGCCATCCAGTATCGCCGCCGCGTCAAGCTCCCGAGCTCGGCCGGCAGCCCCCCGACTTCTCCACAAAAGGACAAGGCCCAAACGGCCGATCCCGCTCTCGAGAAGACTGCCGGTTGACCGGCACGATTGCCAACCAAAGGAGGAACTCCATGTATCGCAGTGCAAGAATTCTGATGCTCTCGGCCTTCGCCCTGGCCGCTCCACTCGTCGCGACAACCGCAGCTTCGGCCGAAGGCCTCATCTCGATCATCGTCATCGATCCCGCCAACCCCTACTGGCTCACCGAAGGCAACGTCGCCAAGGCCGAAGCCGAGAAGCTTGGCTACACCGCGACCGTCGGCGCCTCGAAGGCGGACACCAACACCGAGAGCAAGCTGATCGACACCGCGATCACCAACAAATCAGTGGCGATCATCCTCGACCCCGCAGACGCCAGCGGCTCGATCGGCGCGGTGAAGAAGGCGATCGCCGCCAACATCCCGGTCTTCCTCGTCAATGCCGAGATTAACCAGGAGGGTCTGGCCAAGGCACAGCTCGTCTCGAACAATGCACAGGGTGCTGCACTCGGCGGGCAGCAATGGGTGACGGACATCGGCGAGAAGGGCAACTATGTCGAACTGCTCGGCGCCCCTTCCGACAACAACGCCGCCACGCGCTCGAACGGCTACGAGACGGTGATCAGCCAGTATCCAGATCTCAAGAAGGTCGGCTCGGAAGTCGCTAACTGGGACCGCACCCAGGGCCATGACAAGATGCAGAGCCTGCTGCAGGCCCACCCCGACATCATCGGCGTGACCAGCGGCAATGACGAGATGGCGCTCGGCGCGATCGCCGCGCTGAAGGAAGCCGGAAAGCTGTCGAGCATCAAGGTCGGCGGCTTCGACGGCTCGCCGGACGCCGTCGCCGCCATCAAGGCGGGCGAACTGCAATACACGGTGCTGCAGCCGGTGGCCGTCTACTCGGCCAAGGCCGTGCAGCAGGCAGACTCCTTCATCAAGACCGGCAAGACCGGAGCCGCCACCGAAAAGCAGCTTTTCGACTGCCTTCTCATCACCAAGGACAATGTCGACAAATACACCGCTCCGTTCACGCTCTCGGAGTGATGTCGGACGAGGGGTGCCCTTCGGGTCACCCCTCACCTGCCCCTGCAGGCCATTCAGCCCGCGTCGATTTCGGCCTGCAGGGCCTCCATATGCGCAGCCGCCGCGGATGCCGCCGCCCGCTCTATCGCCCGGAAGCGGCTGACGACCGCCAGGCCGACCGCGGTCAGCTGGGCGCCGCCACCCTTCCTGCCGCCGGTCTGCGCCGCAACCAGCGGCTTGCCGAACACCCGGTTCATATCCTCGACCAGGTCCCAGGCATGCTTGTAGGACATCTCCATGCGGCGCGCCGCGGCCGAGATCGAGCCGAAGGCGGCGATCTGCTCCAGAAGTTCGATCTTGCCAGGCCCGACGCGCCCGTCGGGATCGAGGTTTATGCGCAAACTCAGCGACGGCATGTCCTGTTCTCCGCGGTCACGTCCAGACTAGTCCTTCCGTGGCCATATCGCTATTCCAAAGCAACATAGCGGTATTGTCCTTTGGTCATCCATCGGCCTCGACCGGCAGCCCGGCACCGGTGGTCGCGCTGTCGAAGCTCACCGTCTTGATCACGGCAAAGACCTTGCCGCCAAGCCTGAGCCGCAGCGTGTGTTTCGACTGCTCGGTGATGCGCGCCAGCACGATTGCGCCAGTGCAGTCGATGGCGATTTCCACCGTGGGCCCCATCCCCGGCCTGACGGCCACAATCGTTCCCGGCAGTATGTTGAGCGCACTGAGGCCAACCGGCGGTTCGGTGGCAATCATCACGTCGCGGGCACGAATGCGGATGCGGACCGGCGCCCCGACCGGTGCCGCCAGACGCGGCACGCGGATATCGCCCGCCGCCGAGCCAAGCACGCTCATGCCGAAGGCCTCATCGTGGCGCAGCACCTTGGTGTCCAATACCGCGCCGCCCTCGCCGCGCTCTTCGGCGGGCAAAAGGTCGAGCCGCTGCATGATTGCTCCGGTCGCTCCTGAGGCAACGACATGGCCTTGCGCCAGCACCACGACGTCGCTGGCCAGCCGCGCCACCTCGGCGACGGAATGGCTGACATAGACGATCGGGATTTTGGTCTCGTCGCGCAGCCGCTCGATATAGGGCAGGATCTCGGCCTTGCGGGCTTCATCCAGTGAAGCCAGCGGCTCGTCCATCAACAGCAGTTTCGGGCTGGCAAGCAAAGCCCGGCCGATCGCCACGCGCTGCTTCTCGCCGCCGGAAAGTTTTGCCGGCCGCCGGTCGAGCAGATGGCCGATGCCGAGCAGCTCGACGACCGCATCGAAATCCGCATAGCGTTCTGCTGCCGGCGTGAACCAGCGGCCATAGCGCAGATTGCCGGCGACGCTCATATGCGGGAAGAGCCGCGCATCCTGGAACACCATGCCGATGCGGCGTCTGTGCTTGGGCACGAAGAGACCGGCATCGGTATCGACCAGCCTGCGCCCGTCGATCGCGATCCGGCCCCTGTCGGGGCGGATCAGCCCGGCGATCAGGTTGATCAGCGTCGTCTTGCCCGAGCCCGAAGGCCCGAACAGTGCCGTCAGCCGCCCGGCGCTCTCAAAGCTGGCGTCGACCGCGAAATCGCCAAGCCGGTGGCTGATGTCGACCAGGACCGTCATTCGATGTCCATCCGCCGGCCGATACGCCGCGCCAGCACCTCCGAGGCGACAAGGGCGGCCATCGAGATGACGATCGAAATCAGCGTCAGCCGGAGCGCGCCTTCATCGCCGCCCGGCACTTGCGTGAAGGTGTAGATCGCTGAGGGCAGCGTCTGAGTCTCGTTCGGGATGTTGGAGACGAAGGTGATCGTAGCGCCGAATTCGCCCATCGCCTTGGCGAAGGACAGGATCGCGCCTGCGATCAGCCCGGGCAGGATCAGCGGCAACGTGATGGTGGCAAACACCCAGAGCGGATTGGCGCCGAGCGTTCCGGCCGCCGCTTCCATCTTGCGATCGACCGCCTCGACGGACAGCCGGATCGCCCGCACCATCAAGGGAAATCCCATGATGCCGCAGGCCAGTGCTGCGCCCGTCCAGCGAAAGGAAAAGACAATGCCGAAATGTTCGGCCAGGAACGCGCCAGCCGGACCGCGCCTGCCGAAGGTCAGCAGCAGCAGATAGCCGGTCACCACCGGCGGCAGGATCAGTGGCAGGTGCACCAATCCGTTGAGCAGGGTCTTGCCCCAGAACTGGCCGCGCGCCAGCACCAGCGCGATCAATATGCCGGGCGGCAGGCTGGCGATCATCGCCACCGTCGCCACCTTGATCGACAGCCGGACCGCATTCCATTCGTCGGGAGTGAGGTCCAGCAGCCAGTTCATGCCTTGGTGTCGTGCCTCAGTTGCTCGGCGCCAGGATGGTGAAACCCTGCGCCTTGAAAAGCTCGGCCGCCTTGGCGGACTCAAGGCATTTCAGGAAGGCCGGTGTGTCCTTGTCCTTCGAATCCGCAGTCTGGGCAACCGGATAGACGATCGACGGATGCGAATCCACGGGGAAGGTGCCGACCACTTTCACGCCCTTTTCGGCATGCGCGTCGGTGGCATAGACGATGCCGAGCGGGGCTTCGCCGGTCGAGACCAGCTTCAGTGCCGCGCGCACATTCTCGGCCTGCGCCACCTTACCTTCGACCGAGGACCAGACGCCGAGCGATTCGAGTGCGGCCTTGCCGTATTTGCCGGCCGGCACCGCCTTGAAATCGCCCATGGCGAGCCTGCCGTCGCCGATCAGCTTGGCGAGGTCGAAACCTTTTTCGATCTTGGTCTCGGCCTTGGAATCCTTCGGCGCCACCAGCACGATCTGGTTGCCGAGCAGCTTCACTTCGGTGTCCGGTTTGGTCAGCTTCTTTTCGGAGAGGTATTTCATCCAGTCGAGGTCGGCCGAGATGAACACATCGGCCGGCGCGCCCCCCTCGATCTGCTTGGCCAGCGCCGAGCTCGCCGCATAGGAGATGGTCGCCGCTTCGCCGACATCGGCCTCGCAGGCCTTGTTGACGGCATCGAGCGCGTCCTTGAGGCTGGCGGCGGCAAACACGACCACCTTGTCTTCGGCATGGGCGGCCGACACTGCTGCCATCAAAATTGCCGTCAGCCCGCCGATGGCGATTGCCCTCAACCCGAAATCAAGCATGAAAACTCTCCCAGGGTTTGAAAATCCGTTCGGCTGAAAGCCTGCAATCGATATATCCGTATGAATATAACAAAGAAAGAGCTTTCGCGGGCTATGGCATTGTATGCCGGGGTTTTCTCGGCCTACGATGACCTTAACCGGATAGAGCGATGGAGCCTCCCATGAAGATCAGCGCCCGCAACACTCTCAAGGGAACGATCATCGAGATCGTCAAGGGAGCCACCACTTCGCATGTCCGCATCGACATCGGAGGCGCCGTCGTCACCGCTTCGATCACCAATGAGGCGGTGGACGACCTCAAGCTCGAAAGGGGCAAGCAAGCCTATGCCGTGATCAAGGCCTCGGACGTCATGGTCGGCATCGACTGATGGATTGAAAAGCACCAGGCAAGGCCTGGCGCTTCCGATCAGACCGCGATCGGCGCCTTGATCGACGCATCGGCGAAGTAGTTCTCCAGCCGGAAGTCCTCGAAGCGGAAGGCGAAGAGGTCCTTGACCTCCGGATTGATCCACATAGTCGGCAGCGCCTTGGGCGTGCGCTGCAACTGTTCGCGCGCCTGCTCGAAATGATTCGAATAGAGATGCGCGTCGCCGAGCGTGTGGACGAAATCACCGGGCTTTAGCCCCGTCACCTGCGCCACCATCATAGTGAGCAGCGCATAGGAGGCGATGTTGAAGGGAACGCCGAGGAAGATATCGGCCGAGCGCTGGTAGAGCTGGCAGGAGAGCCTGCTCTCAGAAACGTAGAACTGGAACAGGCAGTGGCAGGGCGGCAGCGCCATCGCCTCCACCTCGGCCGGGTTCCACGCCGAAACGATCAGCCGACGTGAATTAGGATTCTTGCGTATCTCCTTCAGAAGGCCAGCAATCTGGTCGATCCCGCCGCCATGGCCGTCCGGCCAGGAGCGCCATTGCTTGCCATAGACCGGGCCGAGATCGCCATTCTCGTCCGCCCATTCGTCCCAGATGGAGACGCCGTTGTCTTTGAGGTATTTGATGTTGGTGTCGCCGGCCAGGAACCACAGAAGCTCATGGATGATCGACTTCAGATGCAGCTTCTTGG
Source organism: Mesorhizobium sp. CNPSo 4689 (assembly GCF_057784325.1). NCBI lineage: Bacteria > Pseudomonadati > Pseudomonadota > Alphaproteobacteria > Hyphomicrobiales > Phyllobacteriaceae > Mesorhizobium > Mesorhizobium sp. CNPSo 4689. Next base: position 260,886 of record NZ_JBWLUZ010000002.1, on the reverse strand, counting down.
TGGTGGTGACCGGAAAGCCGCGCGACAGGTCGAAGCGTATCTGGTAACCGAACACCCCGCGCGTACCCGTGCCGGTGCGGTCGCCGCGATCGACGCCGTTTTCCAGCACATGCTTCAACAGGTCGAGATACTGGCGCATCGGTTCCGGCTCGATTCGAGGTTTCGCCAATCATAGCGCAAGTACGCGCTGACGCCACGCTTGTCTGAAGTCTTCACCATCCTGGCCCCTGTTTCGGGCCGATGCGGTGCAGACCTTTTTCAGAATTCGCCCTGGCCAGTCGAATGGCGTGGTTTTCGAGAACCGGAGCGGAGCGTACTTAAAGTACGTGAGCACCGGAAGCGCAGAAGACCGTGTCAGTCGGCCGCCAGAGTAGAATTATCAAAAAGGTCTCAGAGGGCGCCGAGCTTGCCCAGATCCTTCGCAACCAGATAGTAGAAGGTCACCCGGCTCTTGGTGTTGTCGGCGGCCATCGCCTTGCAGGTCTTTTCGATCGACGCGTCGGCCTTGCCGGCGTCGGCGACGCCGAGCTTCTTCGCGGCCCAGTTCTCCCTGACGCGCTCCAGTTCCTTGGGATCGGTGCAGGACACCAGGGAAGAATCCCGGTTGCGCAGCGCAATGCCGAGATGCTTCACGATCTTGTCGACCGCATCGGCGCTGGCGCCGGCGTCGTACTTCTTCACGTCTGCAAGATAGTCGGCCATGAAAAATTCCCCTCGTCGGCGCCACGGATCCGGTCGATGAGGGTTGTGGCGCGCTGACGCAACTTGTGCGCTAGGCTGAAACTCCTCACCGCTCGGAAGCTTCGGTTGAGCACGCGAGCAAGTCAACCCTCAACGATCCAATTTGACACACGCACGAAAGGACATTGCGGCCTTTCATTTTCCACGATCGGCCCCTATATTCGTTTTGTCGGCTTGACCGACTATGGCGATAAATGGGCGATGAAATAAGCCGTTCGGACCCGGGGGCGGTACCCGGCGCCTCCACCAAAAACCGCTCTTTCAAAAGAGCGGCTTTTGCTGGGGGCGAAATAGGATCGACGAAGGTGTAAAGATCGTACTTTTGCCCGGCATTGTACCACCGTTATCGGGCTAAACTTATAGTTGCCAACGACAACTATGCGGAAGCTCGTCTCGCTGCTTAATGCAGTGCGAACGCTTCAAATCAAGCCCTAGAGGTTCGCACTTCTAGGCGGGGTTCGGAGGTACCTGGCAACAGAAACCTCCACTTCTCCCTTCAATGCATGCGTTAGCCAAGGCCTGACACCGTTCGGCGTTGCTCGTCGCTTGCCGCTGGGGTGAGACACGGCCGCGGCAGGCGCAAAAAAGGCCGGCAATGACCCGGCCTCTTTGCTTCTATGGATGTCAGTTATTCCGCCGGCGCTTCGACTGCTTCGCGCGAACGGCCGAGCGTCACCTTGGCCAGGCTGAACGAAATCACCGCGCACAGCGTGATGCCGGCAACCATCGGCAGCGGCGTGCCGTCGAAGAACAGGCCGGCGACACCCATGGCCAGCGCGCCGATGGCGAAGTGCAGCGTGCCCATCAGCGCCGAGGCCGTGCCGGCGATATCGCCATGCTCTTCCATGGCCAGCACCGAAGTCGTCGGGATGACCAGGCCGAGGAAGCCGTAGCCGACGAACAGCAGCGCCGCCATCACGTCGAGCCGGTCGACACCCGTCGCCATGATGGCGAACAGCAAGACCATGGTCGTTGCATAGCCGGTCACCGCGACACGTACGACGCGCCTAAGACCAAACCGCTCGGCCAGCATTCCAGTCAGCTGCGACATGCCGATGAAGGCGACCGCATTGATCGAGAAGAACACGCTGTAGACCGAAGGCGACAGCCCGTAATGGTCGATCAGGATGAAGGACGAGCTCGACAGATAGACGAAGAAGCTCGCAATGCCGAAGCCGGCGATCGCCACCAGGCCAAGGAAATTGCGGTCGCTCATCAGGAAGCGGTAACCGGACAGCGCCGTGCCGAAGGAGGAGCCGGCGCGTTCCTCGACCGGGCGTGTCTCCTTGAGCGAAGTCGCGAGCAGGATGGTGGCGAGCGCTGCCGCACCGGTCACCGTCCAGAACACGGCGCGCCAGCCGAACGTCTCGATGATCTGGCTGCCGGTCAGTGGCGCCAGGATCGGCGACACCGAAAACACCAGCATCAGCAGGGACATCAGCTTGGCGGCTTCGTTGCCGGTGTGCAGGTCACGCACGATGGCGCGCGGCACAGCCATGCCGGCGCTGGCGCCGAGCCCTTGCAGGAAGCGGAAGGCGATCAGCCACTCGATCGAAGGTGCCAGTGCCGAGCCGACGCCGCCAACCATGAACAGCGCAAGACCTCCGTAGAGCGGCAACTTGCGCCCGACCATGTCGGAGATCGGTCCGACCAGTATCTGACCAAAACCCATCGACAGGAAGAAGATCAGCAGGCTCATCTGCACGGCCGAGGTACCGGCGTGCAAATCCTCGCCGATCGAAGGCAGCGCCGGAAGGTACATGTCGATGGCGAACGGGCCGATGGCGGACAACAGGCCGAGCACGACCGCGATGCGGAGGAATTTGGGACTCATGATAAGGGCTTCTTTCGAATCTGGTTGCCGCCAGTGAACCGGCGTCTAACCCCAGGACGTTCCATCCCGTGACATTCCGACACCTCAGAGCGAACTTGTTCGTCTCTAGAGCGAATTCATTCGTCTCACTGACGCGAAATGTCCTTATGTTATGTCCACAAAATTAGACAGTCTTGTCTAATTCGTCAATCACCGCTATATAGATTTTTATGAAGCTCGGCGTTTCTCCTGACATTTTCCCGCCACGCAGCCACGAGGCAAAACGCATTTCAGTTGTCGAGGCTGCTGCCTCGGTCTTTTGCCGCGAGGGCTTTGCCGGCGCCAATATCGACCTGATCGCGGCCGAGGCCGGCGTGTCGCGCCAGACGGTCTACAATCACCATGGCGACAAGGAGAAACTCTTCGTCGCTGTCGTGCGCGACCTCACCGAGCGTTGCAACGCCGGCATCTTTGCCACCATCGCCACCTTTCCCGACCAGCCCAGCGACCTCGAAGCCGATCTAATCGGCTTCGCCATGCGCATGAACCGCAACTGCATCTGCAACCGCGACGGTAGGTTCCTGCGCAAGCTGATCCAGACCGAGGGCGAGCGCTATCCCGAACTCTTTGCCGAATGGCGCGAACAGGGGCCGGGCCGGACCTGGTCGGCGCTTGCCGCCCGCTTCGCCCGTCTTGCCTATGCCGGTCACCTGTCGATCGAGGATCCCGATGTGGCAGCACGCCAGTTTCTTGCGCTGATCAACGCCGAGTTGCAGATAACCTTCATGCTCGGCGCCATGCCTGAGGACGAAGAGGTGCTTCAGTCCGCCACCAATGGCGTACGCACCTTCCTCAGCGCCTTCGGCAGACAAAAGAGCGCGAGTCACGCGGCCAGAAAAAGCGCCCTGGTCAGCGCCTGAGCCGTCAAATCGTCACCAATGGCCTTCGCTTCGAGGCGCCTGCGATCTATATCCGGTTTACGCCGCGCTCAAGCTTGATTACAGCTAGGCGCACGATTCAACGGAACCCGACCGCCACATGGCCGACGACCACATCCGCTACGACATTCTGGCCCAGGAGGCGTTGCGCGGCGTCATGCGCAAGGTCCTGGCCGAAGTCGCACGCACCGGCCTTCCCGGCAACCATCATTTCTTCATCACCTTCCTCACCGGCGCACCAGGCGTGCGCGTGTCTTCGCGGCTGCGCGAGCGCTATCCCGAGCAGATGACCATCGTCATCCAGTTCCAGTACTGGGACCTGAAAGTGACCGACACCGGCTTCGAGGTCGGTCTGTCCTTCTCCGACGTGCCGGAAAAACTCGAGATCCCCTTCTCCGCCGTGCGCGGTTTCTACGATCCGTCCGTCAATTTCGAACTTGAATTCGACGTCAAAACGGATGGCGCGGCAGAGGACGAGCCGGCGGCACCGGCTCCCGAACCGCTCGCCGTTGTCGAGAAGAAGCCCGAGTCGAAGAAGAAGGCTGCAGCCGAGGCCGAGAAGAAGCCTGCCGCGGCCGATGCAGCCGGTAAGGGCGCCGACGTCGTATCCCTCGACGCCTTCCGCAAGAAGTGATCCGAAAGGCGGCGCGACATGGGCGACGTCGTCAATCTCCGCCAGGCCCGCAAGCAGAAGGCGCGGAGCGAGAAAGAACGGCTGGCCGAACAGAACCGGGTGCTGCACGGCCGGTCCAGGTCCGATCGGGACCGTGACCGGCTGACGTCCGACAAGGCCGGGAAATTCATCGCCGGCCATCGCCGCGAGAAGCCCGGCAGTCGCGACGACCAGTGAGTGCTGTCAAGTGAACCCGGTCGAAAAACGCTCGGTGACGATCCGCGGCCACCGCACCAGCTATTCGCTCGAAAAGCCCTTTTATGACGATCTCGTCGCCATCGCCGCGGCGCGCAAACTGACGCTTGCCGCTTTGGTCGCCGAAATCGATGAGACCCGCCCCCGCGACGCCAACCTCTCCTCCGCGCTCAGGCTGCATGTGCTGGACTGGGCGAAGCATGGGATGAGCGGTTCTCCTTAGAGCGGTTCAACGAATGATTAAACCGCACTAATCCTTTGTTTTTACACATTCCGGACGGAAAACCGCTATGCACTCTTCCTGGAATTGCTAGCCGCCGTCCAGCGACTTCAGCAGATTGTCGATCGTGAACGGATTGGCCTTGGGCTTCAGCGGCGCTGGAGCCGAACTGTCATTGACGCCGGGAAGTGAGCGGTCGACCTTTGACGCCTGCTCGGCGGCCTTGCGTTTGGCCTCGAGCCTGGCCTTTTCTTCCGACGCGATCCGCGTCGCCTCCTCCGCCTTCCGGCGTTCCTGCTCCGCGGCCTGCGCCTTGGCCGCATCGTCGGCCGCCTGTTGCTCTGCCTTGGCCTTCGCTTCAGCATCGGCCTTGGCTTTCGCGTCCGCCTCGGCTTGGGCTTGGGCTTGGGCTTGGGCTTGGGCTTCGGCATCGGCCTTGGCTTTGGCATCCGCTTCGGCTTGCGCCTTGGCGTCAGCCTCCGCCTTGGCTTTTGCCTCGGCTTCGGCCTGGGCTTTTGCCTCGGCTTCAGCCTTTGCCTTGGCCTCGGCCTGCAGCCGCGCCTCTTCCTCTTGCCGCCGCAATTCCTCGGCCGCCCTGTCGCGTTCGGTCTGCAGGGCGGCGTAGTAGCGCACCTCGCGCCGCAGCCGCTGCTTCTCCAGCAGCGCCGCCTGCATCGCTTCGACCCGCTGCTGCTCCTTCTCCAGCGCGCGCTGAGTCAGGAATTGCGCCAGCGGTTCGCTGTCGAACTGGCGCTTGGCAGCGCCGAGCGGGCCCACGACGCTGAAGTTCACCGCCGGGTCGGAGCCGACCAGCGCCTCGTCGCCGGGCCGATAGGTGATCGACCCTCTTGCGTCGACGGTGCTCGCGTTCAGGTCCGCAGAGATGTCGGCAGACAGCGTTGCCGCCGGGTTTTCGAGACTGATCGGCGGCGCCCGCAGAATGCCGCCGGCAAGCGTGAAGGCAATGTCGGTGTCACCCGCGGCGAAACTGCCGTCGGCGGCGATCTCAGGCGCAAAGCCGGCGGTCTTGGCCGCATCGATATCGCGCCCGATCGTATCGGCCTTGGCGATGAAGGCGCCGAAGGCATCGGGATTGACGCCGGCGATGGCGAGGCCCTTCAGCGCCGCCGTGCCCGAGCCGGACAGCGCCGCCACCATGGCATCGACCGATTTGCCGCTGGTCGACAGCGTCGTCGAGACATCGCCGCTGCCGCTCAAGCCGGCCCCCGGCAGCACGGCCGAGAGATCCCCGCCGGCAAGTTTCATCTGGCCGGAGAAAAGCCCGGTGCCGTCATTGTTCTTCAGTTCGAACAGGCCGGTCAGCTCGCCGCCGAAGAGCTTGGCCTTGAGGTCGGAAACGCGCATGCCCTCCTGGTCGAGCTTCAGCGACAGCGCCGCGTCATAGGCGGTGGCGAACGGGCCGGCGGCAAGTGCCGCGGTGGTAAGGTCGAGATCGGCGGTGAACGGCAGGTTGGGCTTCTGGCTGAACGGCGCCGTCGGCCAGGGACCTTTGCCGGCGAGGAGGGACTGGTCGCCGAACAGCGCCACCGCCATCGGGTCGAGGTCGAGTTCGTCGAGCGCCAGCGCCCCGGCCAGATGCGGCACCCCGTCCTTCACGTCGACATTGACGTCGCCGGAAACCGCCGCTTCGTTGAGGGCGCCGCTGAATTCGTCCAGCACCAGCAGACCATTGCCATAGTCGGCCTGTGACGTGAGCGATGCCGACATGCCGGTGCCCATGCCGGGCAATCCGACGCCGGTCGTCATCAGCCACGGCTCGATGTCGGCGGCGTAGAGGCTGATCTTGCCCTTTGCGGTCGCCCCTTGCGGCGTCTCGGCAACCGTTCCCTCGAACGCCGCCCGGAAATCGTCGCCCGTAAGGGTGAAGCTCGTCGCAAGGCCACCGCCAAACGTACCTTTCGCCGAGATTTCGGTGGTTGCCTGGCCAAGCATGCCAAGCGGCAGCGCCGGCAAACCATAAAGCGCGAGCAGCGCCGTGGCGTCGGCATTCCTGGCATTGAAGGTCAGCATCACCGGCGCCTCGAGAAGCCTGTCGGCCGCCCCCTTGCCGGAAAGCGATGCCGAAAAGGCCGAGCCGCCGGCCTTGCCCTGTGCGCTCACTGCCAGCCCCGTCGTGCCGTCGCCATTGTCGGCCGCACTCGTCACCAGATCGATGCGGGCGTCCTGGAACAGCTCGGGATAGGCGGCTGCGCGGGCCGCCAGGCCCTTCAGCACCTCGTTGCCAGGATAGTGCTGCGTGGCGACATCGACCAGCGGCTTCAGATCGACGGCGACCACCGAGGCGTCGAGCTTGCCGGTCGGGCTTGCCGGGAAATCCTTAATCCGGCCGGTGGCACTGATCGAGGCGCCGGCCAGTCCGCCTACCGACAGTCTATCGATTTCGAGCAGGCCTTGGCGCAGCCTCAGCGCCGTATCGACCGTGTCGGCGGTCAGGCCGCCAGCGCTGACCGGCCCGGCCTTGATCTGAAAATCGAGATCGCGGTCCGAAAAGCGGTTGGCGCCCTTGTCGCTGACGAAGATCGAGGCGAAGGCCGTCAGCCCGTCGACGTCGAGCTCGCCGCCCTCCAGCCGCATCAGCACCGACGGTCTGGCGTCGTCGGCCTGGCTGGAATCGATGCGGCCGGAAAACTTCGCCTTGCCGAGGATCAGTTCGAGATCGCTGAACGCCTGGCGCTTCTCGCTGAGATCGACCTTGGCCTTGAAGCCGGCGGCGGGCAGCCGGCGGATCGCCTCGTCGACATCCTTCGACAGCCAGGCGGCGAAACCGGACGGCTGCGCCACGGCGAGGAGCAGCGAGCCGGTGAAGCCAAAGTGATCCTGGACGCTGAGCATGCCGTTGGCTTCCAGCGTGGCGCGGCCGGGCAGCGTCGCGGCCAGCGACTTGACCGACCAGCCGCCATCGGTCGGCTCGGCCGACAGGTGCACGTCGCGCACCGTCGTGTCGCCAGCCACCACCGCTGGCAACTTGACCTCGACGGTGCCCGGTATGGTCGGCTTGGGCATTTGCAGCAGCGCCCGCTCCAGCGCGTCGACCCGCTGCGACAGCGTCAGCCCGGCGCCGGCGGCACCCACGGCCTCGTCGAACTGCACCTGCGCGCCATTGGCTTCGATCGCGAAGCGCGGATCGATCCCGAGATCGACCGAAGCCTTGCCGTCGGCCGTATAGGGATTGTCGAGCGGCCCGGTCTCGAAGCGGAACTCATCGAAGGAAAGTTTGTGGTGATCGAGCGAGAACTTGCCGTTGAGCCGGAAGCCGGGATCCGGCTTACCGGTCGAGACCTTCACCGGCTCGCCATCGGTGCCGCGCAGCTCGGCCGAATTCTTGTCGGCGTCATTCTTGCCGGAGCCATTCTTGTCGGAGCCATTCTTGTCGGAGCCATTTTTGTCGGCAGCCGAGATCTTGAACTGACCCGAATACACCGCGGCGCCCTTGACGATGCCGGCATTGCCATCGGCCTCGATGACCAGCGGATAGGCGTCCGGATCGGCCTTGAGCCGAAGCCGCATCTGCCCATTGCCCTCCGCCTTGCCGGTCGACGCGATGACCTCCGTGCGCAGGCCGTCGAAGCGCAGCGAGCCGTCCATCCGCCAAGGCCCGGCGAGCGACTTGGCCGAGATGGTCGAGTTGATCTCGGAAATCAGATGATCGCGCCCGCCGGCGGCATGGCGCAACGCGACCTCTCCCTCGGTCACCGTCAGCTTCTCGATCGAAATCTGGTTGATGTCGAAGGGCGAGGTCGGCCGCATCGCCCAGTCGACCGTGCCGTCGGCGGCGATATCGATCGTCGCCTTCGGCCGCACCAGCCGCATGTCGAAGATCAGCACCTCACCGCTCAGGAACGGCGCCAACTCCGCATCCATCGAAAATGTCTCGACGGTCATCGCCGGTTGGCCGCCGGGGCCGCCGGCAACCGCGACATTGGAAAAAGTCACAGAAGGAAACGGCAGCAGCCTCGCCGTGGCGTCACCTTGCACGGTGACCTTGCGGCCGAGAATGGCGCTCGCCTCGCGCTCGAAATCGGCACGGTAGCCTGTCCAGTCGACGAAATGCGGCACCACCAGCGCCGCGCACAGCACCAGCACGAAAAGGCCACCGAAGATCACTAACAGGCGTGCGAGCATCTGCTCCGATTGGGTTGATTGAAAATCAGCCGCACTCTACCCGCATCCGCGTGTCTATAAAGAGGCAATTCGATTACCGCTGCTGTCTATTTGCCAGGCAATATCTTGCCCGGGTTCATGATGTTAAGCGGATCGAGCGCCTGCTTGATCGTGCGCATGATGTCGACGCCGTGGCCAAGTTCGTGGCGCAGGAAGCCGATCTTGCCTTGCCCGATGCCGTGCTCGCCGGTGCAGGTGCCTTCCATGGCGATCGCCCGCATGTTGAGCCTGGCGACAAATTTTTCCGCCAGCGCGATCTCTTGCGGGTTGTCGACATCCATCAGCACCAGCACATGGAAGTTGCCGTCGCCGGCATGGCCGACGATTGGCGCGACCAGCCCCATCTCGGCGATATCGGCCTCGGTCTCCGTGACGCATTCGGCAAAGCGCGAGATCGGCACGCAGACATCGGTCGACAGCCCCTTGGCGCCGGGCCGCAGCGTCAGCGACGACCAATAGGCATCGTGCCTGGCCTTCCAAAGTTTCGTCCGCTCCTCGGCGACGCTGGTCCAGAGGAACGGCCCGCCGCCATTCTCCTCGGCGATCATGCCAAAGGTCTCCGCCTGCTCGGCGACGCCCGCGTCGCTGCCGTGGAATTCGACGAACAGGCACGGGCTCTCCGGATAGTCGAGCTTGGAGTAATTTTTCATCGCCCGCATCTGCAGCGCGTTGACCAGCTCGATGCGCGCCACCGGAATGCCCATTTGGATGGTGGCGATCACCGCATTGCAGGCAGCCTCCAGGCTGGGAAACGGGCAGACGCCGCCGGAGATCGCCTGCGGGATGCCCTGCAGCTTCAGCGTCAGCGCCGTGATGATGCCAAGCGTGCCCTCCGAGCCGACCAAGAGCCGCGTCAGGTCGTAGCCGGCCGAGCTCTTCTTCGCCCGCTTGCCGGTCGTCACCGCTTCGCCATCGGCCATGACCGCTGTCAGCGACAGCACGTTCTCGCGCATCGTGCCGTAGCGCACGGCGTTGGTTCCGGACGCGCGTGTCGCCGCCATGCCGCCGAGCGAGGCATTGGCGCCGGGGTCGATCGGGAAGAATAGGCCGGTGTCGCGCAGATGCCGGTTAAGGTCCTCGCGCGTCACGCCGGGCTCGACGGTGCAATCGAGATCCTGCGGATTGACCGAAAGGATGCGGTTCATCCGCGACGTGTCGATGGAAATGCCGCCGCCCGGCGCGTTGGTGTGTCCCTCGAGCGACGAGCCGACGCCGAAGGCGATCACCGGCACGCGGTGCGTGGCACAGGCGCGCACGATCTCCTGCACTTCCGCCGTTGTCTCGACAAAGGCGACGCCATCGGGTGCCTGCGTCGGGATATAGGTGGTGGTGTGGGCATGCTGGGCACGGATCGCCTCGCCGGTCTGGAAGCGCTCGCCGAGCGTCTGCTTGAGGATGCCGAGCACGGCGGCGATGCCCTCCTCGTTGCGCTCGACCGGATTGAGGTCGCTCAGAGCCATGAATTCCTCCGCGAATGGACCAGCGGCCACCCTTGTTGTGTAGCTATGGATGCGTAGTCTCACCTGCCACGCCCTGTCCAGCTATCCAGAAGGAAAACAAGATGCCAAACCCCGCCCCGTTCGTATCTCGGGCCATGGATATCGAGAAGGACTGGATCGACTACAACGGCCATCTCAACATGGCCTATTACAACGTGCTGTTCGACCGCTGCTCGGACGACGCCTTCGAGATGATGGGGATGGGGCCGAACTACGCCAAGGAGCGGCGGCTGACCATCTACACGGCCGAAGTCCACGTCTGCTACGTCCAGGAACTGCACCTGGAGCACAAGGTCGTGGTCTCCTTCCAACTCATCGACCATGACGACAAGCGGCTCCGCGTCTACCAGGAGATCCGCCATGTCGACGGCTGGCTCGCCGCCACCTCCGAATCGCTGTCGCTGCATGTCGACATGTCCGGGCCGAAGGTGGCGCCCTTCCCGGCCGACGTCCTTGCAAAGGTGGAAGCGATGCGATCAGCCCATGCCGAGCTGCCGATGCCGGAACGCGCCGGCCGCTCGATCGGGATTCGCCGCAAGACTGCTTGAAGCTGCCTGGCGCCCACGTTAACCTTACCGAGGTTTTAACGTGAACAAGCCAATTGAGTCGTTGAACGACTCAGTGAGGCGTTTGAAAACGTACGCATCGGGTTGCGGTACCGGCGGCGGGCAAGGCGGTTCGAGGAACGTGCATGAAAACCGACATCAAGGTCGAAGTGGACAGGCTGGCGGCCGATCCACGCATCACCGACTATGATTTCTGGCGCTCGCTCAAGAACGTCAACAACGAGATCTTTCATATCGCCAACAACAACGAGCCGATCCCCTTCGACATGATCCGCTGGCGCGCCATCCTGAAGCAGGCGCGCATGAAACGCGGTCATATCTAGAGCAGTTCCAGGAAAAGTGCGCAGCGGTTTTCCGTCCGGAATTGCGTAAAAACAAATACTTAGAGCGGGTCACCTATCGGAAGCCGAACCGCTCTAACGCCGGCGCGCACTTCATTCTCTGAACATCAAGGCTGGCGCTTGAGCGCCCCCAAAGGCGAACGCGTCACCACCGGTGACGACTGGATGATCGCGGTGTTGGTCATCGCGTAGGGGATGATGCGGTCGATCACGCGTTCGAGCTCGGCCACCGAGCCGACATGGGCCAGCGCAATGAAGCAGTCCTCGCCGGTCACCCGGTCGCATTGCGCGATCTCGGGCAGGTCGCGGATGATGTCGGCAACAACAGCCAATTGTCCCGGCACCGGCCTGATGCGCAGCCAGGCGGACAGCTTCATGCCAGGGCGGCCGGATTGATCCGGACCGTATAGATCTCGATGACGCCGTTCTCCTGCAGCCGCTTGATTCGCTCGGCCACGCTCGGCGCCGACAGACCGACGGCACGCGCCAGTTCAGCCGTGCTGGTGCGCGCATCCTTTTCCAGCAGGCGAAGGATCTTCAGGTCCGCAGCGTCGAGTTCGGGATTTTCGTTTCGAAGGCGTTTCAAGGAAAACTCCTTTCATCCAGAAAGACAATTATCGAGAAAGTCGATCTTCATCCATATAAATCGAGAAATCTGCCTGCGATACTGATCGCATGGAAGATCAAACGCAAGCCCCGGCCACGCACCCTGCCCTCGCCGGCCCTGCCTTCGGCACGATGGCGGCCTCCCTGCCGCCACATGTCTGGTTCGGCGTCAGCGCGGTGTTCCATTATCTGGGGCCGGCCTTTGCCGTGCTGCTTTTCCCGCATGTCGGCGTACTCGGCATGGCGTGGCTGCGCATCGCCACCGCCGCCCTCGTCTTTGCGCCATTGACCCGGCCGTGGTCGGTCTTCGCCCACGCCGACCGGTCGGCACGGCTGCTGCTTCTGGCTTTCGGCGCCTGCCTGGCGGTGATGAACTGTTCGTTCTACCTGGCACTGGACCGCTTGCCGATTTCGCTGGTGGCGGCGATCGAATTCGTCGGCACCATCGGCGTTGCGCTTGTCGGCCTGCGCAGCCCGCGCAATCTCGCCGCGCTTGCCGTGGCCGTCACGGGCACTTTGCTTTTGATCGACGTCAAATGGTCGGATGATCCGGTCGGCCTATTCTGGGCCTTCCTCAACGGTGCGCTGTTTGTCTGCTACATCGTGCTCGGCCACCGCATCGCCGCTTCAGGCGCCGGCGGCGGCATCGCCGCGCTTGGCGCGGCCATGGCGATCGCTTTCTTTATGGTGCTGCCCATCGGCTTCACCGATGCGCTGCCCGCCTTTTCGTCGCCGCCACTACTGCTCGCGGCCATCGGCGTCGGCATCTGCTCGTCGGTCATCCCCTATATCTGCGACCAGCTCGCCATGTCGCGGCTGCCGCGCGCGAGCTTCGCGCTGATGCTGTCGCTGCTGCCGGTCACGGCGACGCTGATCGGCGTCGTCGTGCTTCGCCAGATCCCCAGCCTCACCGACTGCCTCGGCATCGCGCTGGTGGTCGCCGGCGTCGCCGTGCACAGACCGGCGCCAAAGTGATCCGCCGCGAGGCTACGCCAGTTTCTCCTTCAGGAAAGCTACCGTTCGTCCCCAGGCCAGATCCGCCGCCTTCTTGTCGTAGCGCGCCGCCGAAGTGTCGTTGTTGAAGGCATGATTGACGCCGTCATAAACGTAGACCGTGTATTCGACATGGGCCGCATCGAGCGCCTTCTTGTAGGCATCAATCCCGGCATTGATGCGCTCGTCCAGCCCCGCATAATGCAGCAGCAGCGCCGCCTTGATCTTAGGCACATCCTCGGCTTTCGGCTGCATGCCGTAATAGGCGACCCCGGCACCGAGGTCCGGCGAATTGACAGCCAGCGTGTTCACCGTACCACCGCCCCAGCAGAAGCCGACGGCGCCAACCTTGCCATTGCCGTCCTTGTCGCCCTTGAGGAACGCGACCGTTGCCACGGCATTGGCTCCTGTCTGCGCCGGATCGAGCTTCGTGAACAAGTCGCGCGCCTTGTCCTCGTCGCCTGGCGTGCCGCCGAGCGGCGACAAAAAGTCCGGCGCCAGTGCCACGAACCCTTCCAGCGCCACGCGCCGCGCCACGTCCCTGATATGCGGATTGAGTCCCCTGTTCTCATGCACAACGATGACCGTGCCGAGCTTGCCGGTCTGGTCCGCCGGCTTGACCAGATAACCTTTCATCTCGCCGCCGCTGCCGGGATAGGTGATGTCCTGCCCCTTCACCCGTGGATCGTCCTCGGCCACGATCGCCGCCTTGGCGGAATTTGCCGCCAGCAACGGCACGATCGCAGCGGCCGCGGCACCCGATCCGGCAAGCCTGGTCAACTGTTCCATGAAGCGGCGGCGGTCGAGCGTCAGGTGCGTGTATTCGTCATAGGCGTCGATCATCGCCTGGGTGATGGCAGGCCTGGCGGCTTCGGGCCTGGTGGCGGACTTTGTCATGGCACGTTCCTCGTCGGGATGACCTTGCGGCGCAAGATAGGGTCGAGGCTGGCATGGTCCAGTCCCGGATCATTGAGGCGGCTATCGCAGTAAACCGCAACGTCAGTTGGGCTGCCCTGAATCAAGGCCCGCAATTCTCCCGTTGCGTTTACGAAAATCGGTTCCGACTTTCGCAGACGATGCTGTAGGGTGCAGGTGGGGGAACAGCCGTAGTCTTGCGGCTATGCCGAGCTTGGGTGGGATATGCTGGCAAACAGGGTGGGGAAATGGCGCACGCTTGGGCTGATGGCCCATTTCGCGGCCGAACCGCTGACGGCTGCACATAGCGCACATAGCGCCTTCGGCCCTTTCATCCGGATCGACTACCCGCATTCGACCGCGGCAAAGCCGCGCCGCATCTTCATGATCGCCGACGCCGGCCTCTACCGCACCGTGCTGTCCGACACCGTGACCTGGCGCAACATCCAGATCAACGGGCGCGGCAAACGCGGACACGCTTCGAACCGGCTCTCCTATGGCATGACGCGGCTGCGCGGTGAACGTCACGAGCACTATCGCAAGCTGTTCGCGCCACCGCTCAAGCGTCCGGCAATCATGCCAATGAGCCCGGAAATGGCGCGCATCGCCGCCAACCAGGTCGCAACCTGGCCGGTCGGCACGCCCTTCGCGCTCACCGAAGCCGCCAAGACGATGGCCAAGCATCTGGCGATCGGCCTGCTGTTCGGCGACGACCACGAACGCGCCATGCCTATCGCCGAGATGATCGCACGCCAGATTCGGGCGAGCTGGATCGTTCCGGGTCCGGCCTTCTTCAGCTGGATCAGGGAAGCAGAGGCGCAGGAACGCGCCATCCTGGCCTGGGCTGAGGAAAAGCGCGGCGACAAGGACGCGCAGGACATCCTGTCGATCCTGGTCAACAACACCGACGAGGCGGGCCACCCGCCTTCCGTCGCGCTGATCGGCGGCATAGTCAGCTTCGTCTTCGGCGCCGCCTACGACACATGCCAGAACGCGCTGGCCTGGACGCTGATCCTGCTCACCCAGCACCCCAACGCCATGGCAAGCCTGGTGGCCGAGATAGACGGCGCCCTCGGCGGCAGGCCTGCGACGATGGACCGGATCGGGACCCTGCCATTGCTCGATGCAACGATAAAGGAGGCGATGCGGCTTTTCCCGCCGGTGCCGCTGATGATGCGCAAGGCGACCCGGCAACGATGCTTGGCGGCGAGCCGATCGCCATGAACGATGGCGTGCTGATCAGCGCGCTCACCATCAACCGCGATGCTTCGCTCTATCCGGACCCCGACAGCTTTCAGCCGGAACGCTGGGCCTCGATCAAGCCGTCACCGTTCCAGTACCCCGTCTTTGGCGCCGGCGGCCATATGTGCCCTGGCGTCACCTTCGGCCTGCAGATGATGAAGATCGCCCTGGCGACCATCCTGTCGAAGCGCTCGGTGGAGTTATCGCCCGCCGCGCGGATCGCTTATCGCACCAGGATAACACTAGCGCCAACTGGCAACATTGACGTGATTATGCGAGAGCGCGGTGAATCTGTCTGTACGGATCAGGCGCGCGGCCGCTTCCGCCAACTGGTCGCGCTTCCAGCGCTAACATAGGAACCGCCGATGACCGCGCAGCAAAACATGGTCCGCATCTATGACCGGGTCATGAAAAGCAGCAAGCAGCGCCGCTACTATGGCGGAAGCGGCTTCTACAATTTCGGCTATTGGGCGGCCGGCGCGGCATCGCAGCGCGAGGCCAGCGAAGCGTTGGTCGACACGCTGCTGGCGCGGCTGCCAGGCAAGGGCGGCGCCATCCTGGACGTCGCCTGTGGGCTCGGCGCCTCGACCAGGCATTTGCTGCTCTCCTATCCGCCGCAGGCGGTCACCGCCATCAACATCTCGGCCGCTCAAGTCGCAACAGCTCGCCAAAATGCTCCCGGCGCGACGGTGCTGCAGATGGATGCGGTCAAGCTCGACTTTGCCGACGAAAGCTTCGACGCGGTGATCTGCGTCGAGGCGGCCTTCCACTTCGACACCCGCGCGGCCTTCCTCGCCGAGGCCCATCGCGTGCTCAAGCCCGGCGGCGCGCTCGTCCTGTCCGACATCCTGTTCAGAAGGTTGTTCGCGTCCGGAATTTCCGACCGCCTCGGCGTGCCAAAAGGCAATCTCGTCGCCGACATCCCGTCTTACAAGGCGCAGTTCGACGCCTTGGGTTTCACCGATATCGCCGTCGAGGACGCCACCGATCAGTGCCTCGGCGGCTTCCGTCGCAGCCTCGTCGCATGGCCAGGGTCGGAATACCGCAAAGGTGCGATGAGCTTCACCACCAGTCTTGCCAGCGCCGCTGTCTGCCGGCTCATCGCAGGATATTTCGGTGCGGTCTCAAAGTCCTATCTGCTGGTTTCGGCACGAAAGCCTTGAGGCGCCGAACCAGGCTTCGGCGGCACGTCAAAAAACGGCAGGTGCGGCCGCGCCTTATCTCAGTCTGAAAATATCGATATTATCGATCATTCGAAATTATCCTACACTTTCTGGAAACCAGGCATCGAGACGCGCAAGCGCCGCCTAATGCAATTAACCACCTATTAGAAGCTGAAACTCAGGGTAGGGTTTGAATATCGGCAACCGCATTTTGGGGGCGGCTTGCCCTTCTCGCCTTTGTCAAAACCCCTGCTCGGACATGGCATGTCGGTCGTTCACGGACGGACGCCGGGCGGCGAATTGATCGGCAGAAGGCCCGGCCCTCCGTCAAGAAGAAGGCGTCACGATCATGATGCGCGTCATCTCCTGTGTGACAATGGAGCACAACCTCTGTCGCCGCGCTGGTCTGCAGCGCCGGTTCCTGGGCGACGATCAGGCTGTTCCTGCGCGCTCATGAGGCCACCGGCCTGCAGCAGATCGGCTGGCATTTCCTGACCGCGGTCAGCGCCGGGTCGTCGATCTGGTGCACACATTTCGTCGCCATGCTGGCTTACGACCCGGGCGCGCCCATCGCCTTCGATCCGGTGCTGACGATCGCCTCGCTGTTCATTGCCATGGCCGGCACCGCTGCCGGCTTCATCGCCGCGACCGGCCATGCCCCCCGCATTGCTCCCATCGTCGGCGGCATCATCGTCGGCCTGGCGATCTCAGGCATGCACTATACCGGCATGACCGCCTATCATGTCGACGGCATTGTCGAGTGGGACACGACCTATGTCGTCGTCTCCGTCGTGCTCTCGGTGGCATTCTCGTGTCTGGCGATCAACGTCGCCCTGAACGACCGCATATCTGGCCACAAGTACCTGGCCGCCGCCATTCTGGTCGCTGCCATCGTCAGCCTCCATTTCACTGCCATGTCGGCAATGCAGGTGACGCCGCTGGCACAGCACGGCGACTACACCGATCCCGCCGCCTTGCGGGCCATGGCGCTTGGCGTCGCCGTCGCCGGGCTGATCATGATCGGCACCGGTCTCGCGAGCTACCTGATCGACGATCGCACGCGCTCGGAAGCCTTTCGCCGCTTGCACCATCTGGCGATGAACGACACGCTGACCGGCCTGCCGAACCGGGCGAACTTCAACGAGTATCTCGACCGCGAGATCGACCGCGCCAGGGAAGTCGGCGGCAAGGTGGCGATCATCGGCATCGACCTCGACCGGTTCAAGGAAATCAACGATCTCTGGGGCCATGGCGCCGGCGATCTGGCCCTGAAAACGCTGGCTGGACGGATGAGCGCGCTGCTGCAGGACGGCGAATTCGTTGCCCGTCTCGGTGGCGACGAGTTTGCCGCCATCAAGCGCATGAAAGGACAGGCCGATCTCCTGGATTTCGTGTCGCGGCTGGAAGCGGCGCTCTTTGCGCCGATCCAGATCGACGATTTCGAAGCCGCCACCGGCGCCAGCCTCGGCGTCGCGATCTATCCCACCGACGCGCACAACCGCGAAACCCTCGTCAACAACGCCGATCTGGCGATGTACCGCGCCAAGGCGAATGTGACGCAGACCGTCTGTTTCTACGAGCAGGCCATGGACGAGGCCGTCCGCGCCAACCGCGCGCTGGCCAATGACCTGCGCGATGCGGTGGAGAACGGCCAACTCGACCTGCACTACCAGGTGCAGACCTCGGTCTCGACCGGCGACATCCGCGGCTATGAGGCGCTGCTGCGCTGGAAGCATCCGACGCGCGGCAACATTCCCCCGATCGAGTTCATCCCGCTGGCCGAGGAAAACGGCCTGATCCTGCCGCTCGGCGAATGGGTGCTGCGCACCGCCTGCGCCAAGGCCGCCTCGTGGGAGCATCCCTACAAGGTCGCGGTCAACCTCTCTCCGGTGCAGTTCGCCCATGCGGACCTGCCGAAGCTCGTCCACGAGATCCTGCTCGAGACCGGCCTGCGCCCGAACCGGCTCGAGTTGGAAATCACCGAATCCACCATCATTGCCGACAAGAACCGCACCTTGACCATCTTGCGGCGCATCAAGGCGCTGGGTGTCACCATCGCCATCGACGATTTCGGCACCGGCTACTCTTCGCTGGAAACGCTGCGAGCCTTCCCGTTCGACAAGATCAAGCTCGATCGCTCGTTCATGTCCGAGGTCGAGACCAGCCCGCAGGCCAAGGCCATCATCCGCGCCGTGCTGGCGCTTGGCCAGAGCCTCCACATCCCGGTGCTGGCCGAGGGCGTCGAGACGCACAGCCAGCTGACGATCCTGCGCGCCGAAGGCTGCAACGAGGCGCAAGGCTACCTTCTCGGCCGTCCCGCGCCCTTCGCCGAAATACTCGCCCGGGCGCATCGCGACGACGTCGCCGTGGCGATCGGGATGTTGCCTGCCCTGCCTGCCCAGGCCGTCGCCTGAGCGCGGTCCGAGGGTCTATTTCGGGAGTGTATAGGCCATCACATAATCGCCCGGCTTGGTGCCGACCGAGCCGTGGCCGCCGGCAACGATGACCACGAACTGGCGCCCGTCGGCGACCGTATAGGTCATCGGCGTCGACTGACCGCCGGCCGGCAGCCTGGCTTTCCAGAGCTGCCTGCCTGATGTCAAATCATAGGCGCGCAGATAGTCGTCGACCGCCGCCCCAAGGAAGGCGACACCGCCGGCGGTGATCATCGGTCCGCCAATGCCCGGCACGCCGACCTTGAACGGCAAGGGCAGCGGCGTCATGTCGTAAACGGTACCGTTGCGGTGCTTGTAGGCGATCTTGCCGGTCCTGAGATCGGCGCCAGCCACATAACCCCAGGGCGGCGCCTGGCAGGGGATGCCGAGCGGCGACAGGAACGGTCCCATCACTACCGCATAGGGCGCGCCCTCGTTGCGGTTGAGCCCCTGCTCGCTACCACGCCCTTCGTCCGGCGGCGGCACCTGGTCGCGCGGGATGAGCTGCGACTTGAACGCCAGATAGGTCGGCATGCCGAACATCACCTGCCTGACCGGATCGACGGCGACGCCGCCCCAATTGAAGGTGCCGAAATTGCCGGGGTAGATCAGCGAGCCCTGCACGGACGGCGGCGTGTAGCGGCCTTCATAACGCAGGCCCTGCAATTCGATGCGGCAGGCCAGTTGGTCGAACATGGTGATGCCCCACATGTCGGCCCCTGTCAGCGGCTTCGGGTTGAAGGAGAGATCCGATTCCGGCTGCGTCGGCGAGGTGTGGTCGCCCTCGATCGCGCCGCCCGGCGCCGGCACTTCCTTGACCGGAACGATCGGCTCGCCGCTGCGCCGGTCGAGTACATAGAGGTCGCCTTGCTTGGTAGGCCCGACCAGCGCCGGCACGACGCCGCCAGCGGTGGTGATGTCGACCAGCGTCGGTTGCGCCGGAACATCCATATCCCAGAGGTCGTGGTGCACGGTCTGCCGCACCCAGCGCACTTTTCCGGTGTTGAGATCGAGCGCGGTGATCGAGGAAGAGAATTTCTCGACATTGGCGCTGCGGCCCATGCCGAGCTGGTCCGGCGTCTGGTTGCCGAGCGGCACATAGAGCAGGCCGAGCTTCTCGTCGGCGCTCGGCGTCGACCACATGTTGGGCGAGTTGTTGGTGTAGGTCTGGCCGGCCGGCAACGGCGTCGTCTGGTCGGGATTTCCGGAATCCCAGTTCCACAGCAACGCGCCGCTGTCGACATCGAAGGCGCGGATGACGCCGGATGGTTCCTCGGTCGAATAATTGTCGTTGACCGCACCGCCGACGATGATCTTGCCGCCTGATATCAGCGGCGCCGAGGTCGAGTAGTAATAGCCCGACTTCGGATAGGGCATCCCGGTCAGCAGGTTCAGCGTCCCGCCTTCGGCAAAGGACGGGCAGATCTCCCCGTTCGCGGCGTCGAGGGCGATCAGCCGCGCGTCGGAGGTCGGCAGATAGACGCGCGCCGCACAGGGCTGGCCGACGGCGATCTTGGCATCCGCATAGTAGGACACGCCGCGGCAGGTCTGGTGCTGGCGGTCCTTGTCCAGCTTGATCTTGGGATCGTAGCGCCACTTCTCCTTGCCGGTCGCGGCATCGATGGCGATGGCGAAATTGTGCGGCGTGCAGATATAGAGCGCATCGCCGATTTTCAGCGGTGTCACCTGATAGGTGGTTTCGCCGACATCGTCGGGGCCCTTTATGTCGCCGGTGCGGTAGGTCCAGGCCGGCTGCAGATTGGCGACGTTGTCGGTGGTGATCTGGTCGAGCGGCGAGTAGCGCTGGCCATATTGCGTGCGGCCGTAAAAGTGCCATTCGCCTGCGGGCACATTGCCGCCGAGGTCGGCCGTCGGCGTCACCTTGTCGGCGCTGAGTTGACCGGCGATGTCCTTGGGATCGGCGGTCATCGAGTAACCGGCCACCGCAAGCGAGGCCAGCACCGCGAGGATGAGCGGCGCCCGTCCGTCCGGACCGGTGAGCCCCCGCCTCGCCCATGGTGTTAGCAACCATAGCGCCAGAAGCACGATGATGCCGCCGCGCGGCCCGAGCTCCCACCAGTCGAAGCCGATCTCCCAGACCGCCCAGCACAGCGTGCCGATGACGATCGCCGCGTAGAGCCACAGCGCGATGGATTTGCGCCTGTAAAGCAGCCAGGCGGTGATCAGGAAGCCGAGACCGGTAATGACGTAGTACCAGCTGCCGCCGAGCGACGCCAACCAGATGCCGCCGCCGCCGAGAATCAGACCGATGAGAGCAAGGACCACGGCGGTGAGGACGGTTGCCATAACGACACTCCTTCAGGCGCAGCAGGCGAGCGGCCGAAAACCGCCGTCTCGAAATGGAAACGCAGCCCGCTTTCGATTCTGTTTCATCTCGCCGCCGCAGTTTTCCGCCCGACCGCGCGAGGTGTCAAATTAGCAGGACAGTATGTTTTGATACTGCGGGCATCATTCTGGCATGTGCTTCGGTCCTGTTGCTGCTCACGTTGAAATGACCGGGATGCCGGCTGCCATTCTTCTGCCCGTTGTCGGGCGATGCTATGCTTTGCCTATGAAAGCCGATGCCGCCTCGTTGCTCGAACGGGCCCGCCACGCCTATGGACAGCGGGCATGGGCGGACGCATTCGAGCTGCTACGGGCGACCGACGAGATCACGTCTCTCGGCGCGGAAGACCTCGAACGGCTGCTCTGGACGGCCGGCATGCTGAACCGCGATCAGGACATCTTCGCCGCCGGCGAGCGTCTCTTCAACATCCATATCGAAGCCGGCCGTGACGATCAGGCGGCGTATTGGGCGTTCTTCCGTGGCTTCCGGCTTTTGACGTTGGGCGAGGAAGGCCACGCAACTGCCATTGTCCAGCAGGCGCAGCGCCTGGCGGATGGCTTTGGCCGCGAGTGCGCGGCGCATGGCTATCTGTTGTTGCTGTCGGCACAAAAGGAACTCATGACCGGCAACGACCCGGCGTCGGAGGCGCTGGCAAGACAGGCGCTGGCGATCGGCGAACGCTGCAGCGACATCGACCTGATCGCCTTCGCCAGATGCTATCTCGGCCGCGCGCTGGTGCGGCAGGGCCGGGTCGAGGAAGGCATCGCCTCGCTCGACGAAGCCATGCTGCCGGCTGCCGACGGCAAGCTGTCACCCATTGTCACCGGCCTCGTCTACTGCAACCTGATCGCCGCATGCCGGCAAGTCTATGCGTTCGATCGTTCACGCGAATGGACCGAGGCGCTGTCGAACTGGTGCGGAGCCCAGCCGCAGCTGATTCAGTTCAACGGCGTCTGCCTGTTGCATCGGGCCGAGATCATGGAGTTGAACGGCGCCTGGCAGGATTCGATTGCCGAGGCGCGGCGTGCCACGCGCCTGCTTGCCCATTCCAGCAGCAACGAAGCGGCAGCTGGCGCGGCTTACCAGGAGGCCGAAATCCATCGGCTACGCGGCGAGTTCGCCGCCGCCGAGGATCTTTATCGTGCCGCCAGCCGGCTCGGGCTCGAGCCGCAGCCCGGCATGGCGGTGCTGCGCCTCATGCAGGGCCGGGCCGAGCAGGCAGCGGCAACCATTCGCCGCGTGCTTGCCACGACCAAGGCGCCGCTCGGCCGTGCCCGTCTGCTGCCGGCGCTGGTCGAGATCACGATGGCCGCGGGCGCTGCCGACGAAGCGCATGAAGCCTGCGAAGAGTTGGAGATGATCGCCGGCCGCTTCGCCACCGACATCCTGGCCGCAATGGCCGCGCAGGCGAAAGGCCAGATCGAGATGGCTGGAGGTGATTCCGCGGCAGCGCTTGGCCATTTCCGCGCCGCGCTGACGACCTGGCAGCGCGCCGGCGCTCCCTATCTGGAAGCCCGGCTTCGCGTGCTGGCCGGCCAAGCCTGCCGCATGCTTGGCGACGAGGACGGAGCTGAACTGGAATTCGAGGCCGCCAGGTCGATTTTCACCGCGCTGGGCGCGGCACCCGACCTCGCCCGCGTCGATCAGTTGATTCAGCCGGCTTCTACACCCTCGCATGGCTTGACGCGGCGCGAGATCGAGGTCCTCGGCCTTGTCGCCACAGGCAAGACAAACAGGCTGATCGCGACAGACCTCGGCCTCAGCGAAAAGACCGTCGACCGGCATCTCAGCAACATCTTCGACAAGCTGGCGGTCAACTCGCGCGCCGCCGCGACAGCCTACGCCTTCCAGAACGGCCTGTTCTAGCATCCGAAAGATCGCTTGCACGACGATCCGAGGATCGCGTTTACGACGATCCGAGAGATCGCGTGGGGGGCATGGGGGAAAATCCCCATGCCGCTTCTTTTCCGTCGTGAGGTATCTCCCCGAAGCGCCGCCGCGCCGGATCGCTATTTTCGCTCCATGGCTGACGAAAACCGCATGGAGCGATCATGAACCAGATTTCGACACCTCGTCCGACCTCAAGCCCCGTACTGAAACCGCACGGCCGCGTCGGCATCACCGAGACCAGGGCGCGCGCCGGTTCCTTGCTGGAACAAGGCGCGGCATTCATGCAACTGGAGGCCGGTACGCTGCAGGCAGCGGGCAGCCAGGCGCCATCAGGCGACGAAAGGCGTCCCGCGCTCAGGGAAGAGCATGTCGACGTCGTCGTCATCGGCGCCGGCCAGAATGGCCTGTCCGTCGGCTATCACCTTGCCCGCAAGGGCGTGAAGTTCGTCATCCTGGAGGCACGCGAGCGCGTCGGCGACGTCTGGCGTTCGCGCTGGGATTCGCTGCGCCTGTTCACGCCGGCACGCTTTGACAGGCTGGCCGGCATGCCCTTCCCCGCTGCCCGCTATTCCTTCCCGACCAAGGACGACATGGCCGACTATCTGGAAGACTATGCGAAGAAGTTTTCCCTGCCGGTGCGCACCGGCGTCAAGGTCGACGAGGTAACCCGTTCCGGCGACCGCTACATCGTCACTGCCGGCCAGACCCGGTACGTCGCCAGCCACGTCGTGGCCGCGGCCTCGAGCTACCAGAAGCCGAAGATCCCGGATTTCGCGGCGTCTCTCGATCCGTCGATCCGGCAATTTCACTCGGGCGTCTACAAGAACCCTGGGCAGCTCAATCCGGGCAGCGTGCTGCTGGTTGGTGCCAGCAATTCCGGTGCGGAAATCGCTATGGATCTCGCGGCTACGCATCAGGTCTGGCTGGCTGGCCGGCATCCCGGCCACATCCCCGTCGCCTACAATGGCTATTTCGCCATGCGTCTGGTGCTGCCGATCGTCCTCCGCATCGTTTTCCACCGCCTGCTCACGGTCGACACACCGATGGGCCGAAAGGCCAAGCCGCAGCAGCTGTCGCATGGCCTGCCGCTGATCCGGGTCAAGCAGCAATCTCTGGATGCCGCCGGCGTCCGCCGGGTCTCCCGCGTTGTTGGCGCCCGGGACGGCAAGCCGCTGTTCGACGACGGTCAGCTTCTCGACGTTTCGAACGTCATCTGGTGCACCGGTTTCCGGGCCGGGCTGGATTGGATCAAGCTGCCGATCTTCGACGACAGCGGCCGGGTGAAGCAGTATCGCGGCACGGTGGAGGGCGAACCCGGCCTCTATGTCTGCGGCCTGCATTTCCAGCATTCGACCTCGTCCACCATGATCCATGGTGCGGCTCGCGATGCCGGCTATGTGGCGGACAAGATCGGCGAGCGGATGCGGGCGGCCGCCCGGTAAAGGCTGACGGACGGGCTTTTGAACGCATTGTCGGGCGCCGGGGCGACAATATTCGCACGGCGCCCGGCAATTGCGCTGACAAACGAGAACAAAACGGAGACACTTCTGGCCTTTCGCTGCCGAATCACTACATTCGGGGGCGATGTCCGGCTTTTCGGAAGACATGCCCTTTTTTGACGAACCGAATGCGCGGCCCACGGCCCCGTCCGGCATCGCCGCGCGCGCCATGGCCGCCCGCAGCGGCCACAACAACGCACCCGACTATCTGAAAGGGTTGAACCCCGAGCAGCGGCTGGCGGTGGAAACCACCGAAGGCCCGGTCCTGGTGCTGGCCGGCGCCGGCACCGGCAAGACCCGCGTGCTCACCACCCGCATCGCCCACATCCTCGCCACCGGCAAGGCCTTCCCGTCGCAGATCCTTGCCGTCACCTTCACCAACAAGGCCGCGCGCGAGATGAAGCAGCGCATCGGCATCCTGATCGGCGAAGGCAATGTCGAGGGCATGCCCTGGCTCGGCACGTTCCACTCGATCGGCGTCAAACTGCTGCGCCGCCATGCCGAGCTTGCCGGGCTCAAATCCGATTTCACCATCCTCGACACCGACGATGTCGTGCGCCTGATCAAGCAGATCATCCAGGCCGAAGGGCTGGACGACAAGCGCTGGCCGGCCAAGCAGTTCGCCCAGATGATCGACGGCTGGAAGAACAAGGGCTTAGGCCCCGCCGACATCCCTGAGGGCGACGCGCGCAGCTTCGCCAACGGCAAGGGCCGCGAACTCTACAAAGCCTATCAGGAGCGGCTGCAGACGCTGAACGCCTGCGACTTCGGCGATCTGCTCTGCCACCCGATCCGCATCTTCCGCGCCTATCCGGATGTGCTGAAGGAATACCACAAGCGCTTCAAATACATCCTCGTCGACGAATACCAGGACACCAACACCGCGCAATACATGTGGCTGCGCCTGCTGGCGCAGCGGCCGGAAGGCAAGCCGATCTCCCCCCTTGAGGGGGAGATGTCCGGCAGGACAGAGGGGGGCGCCTCACGCCGACAGGCCGGTGGGGCACCACCCCCCTCTGTCGGCTCCGCCGACATCTCCCCCTCAAGGGGGGAGATCGGGCGCTCTTCGACCGAAACCCGCGCCACCGTAAACATCTGCTGCGTCGGCGATGACGACCAATCCATCTATGGCTGGCGCGGCGCCGAGGTCGACAACATCCTGCGCTTCGACAAGGATTTTCCCGGCGCCACCATCATCCGGCTGGAGCGCAACTACCGCTCGACGGCGCACATCCTTGGCGCCGCCTCACATCTCATCGCCCACAATGAGGGCCGCTTCGGCAAGACACTGTTCACCGACCGCGACGAGCCCGAGGACGACAAGGTGCATGTCCATGCTGCCTGGGATTCCGGGGAAGAGGCGCGCGCCGTCGGCGAGACCATCGAGGCCTACCAGCGCCAGAAGCACAATCTGAACGACATGGCCATTCTTGTCCGCGCCTCCTTTCAGATGCGCGCCTTCGAGGACCGCTTCATGGAGATCGGCCTCAACCACCGCGTCATCGGCGGCCCGCGCTTCTACGAACGCCTCGAAATCCGCGATGCCATGGCTTTCTTCCGCGTTGTCGCGCAAGGCGCCGACGACCTCGCCTTCGAGCGCATCGTCAACGTGCCGAAGCGCGGCCTCGGCGAAGCCACCATCCGCCAGATCCACGACACGGCCCGCGCGCTGCGCATTCCGATGCTGGAGGCCGCCGCCAAGCTCGCGGAGAGTGATGAGCTGAAGCCGAAGCCGCGCGCCGCACTGCGCGAAGTCGCAGCCAATTTCGAGCGCTGGCAGAAGGCGCTGGAAACCACGCCGCACACCGAACTCGCCGAGACCATACTGGAAGAGAGCGGCTACACCGACATGTGGAAAAACGACCGCTCGGTGGAAGCACCAGGCCGTCTGGAGAATTTGAAGGAGCTGATCCGCTCCATGGAGGAGTATGAATCGCTGCGCTCCTTCCTCGAACATGTCGCGCTGGTCATGGACGCCGAGCAGAATGCCGAACTCGACGCCGTCAACATCATGACGCTGCATTCGGCCAAGGGTCTCGAATTCCAAACCGTCTTCCTGCCCGGCTGGGAGGACGGTCTGTTCCCGCATCAGCGCGCGCTGGATGAGGGTGGCCGCTCCGGCCTGGAGGAAGAGCGGCGCCTTGC
Organism: Mesorhizobium sp. CNPSo 4689; assembly: GCF_057784325.1. NCBI lineage: Bacteria > Pseudomonadati > Pseudomonadota > Alphaproteobacteria > Hyphomicrobiales > Phyllobacteriaceae > Mesorhizobium > Mesorhizobium sp. CNPSo 4689. Next base: position 234,483 of record NZ_JBWLUZ010000002.1, on the reverse strand, counting down.
CTATGTCGGCCTGACGCGCGCCAAGAAGAACCTGCACATCTGGTTCGTCTCCAACCGCCTCATCCACGGCCTCTGGCAATCGACCATCCCGTCGCGCTTCCTCGAGGAACTGCCGGAAGCCCATGTCGACGTCGCCGAAAGCGGCAACTCCTACGGCGGCTACGGCAATTCCTATGGCGGCGGCTCGTTCGCCTCGGGACGTGGCGGCCAAGGGGCAGGAAGACAGAACCCTTACGGCGCCTCGCGCTTTGACAATATCGGCGAGGAGAAAGCGGGGAGCTTCTCCAACACCTATGCGACGCCCGGCTGGCAGCGCGCTCAAGCGAACCGCACCGAAGCCACCGACCGCAACTGGGGCTCGCGCTCCGGCCATCAGGTCGAGCGCATCGGCTATGGCGAAACCGATTCCGGCTACGGCGCCGGCCGCACCTCGGTCAAGGGCCGCACCATCGACGGCGAGCTGGTCGCCAAATCCGTCGCCGACACACCGTCAGCCTTCAGCGTCGGCGACCGCGTCTTCCACCAGAAATTCGGCAACGGCAACATTTCGGCCATCGAGGGCAACAAGCTGACCATCGACTTCGACAAGGCCGGCCAGAAACGCGTGCTGGACGGGTTTGTCGCGGCGGTGTGAGCAGCCTGAAAATACCTGCGTTCACCGATACCGCGCCTGGTTCCATTTATGGCCAAGCAGCGACAGGATGATGATCAGGCCGTTGAAGAACTGCACGTAGAAGCCGCTCAATCCCGCTGCTACGACACCGGTCTGGATGAAGGACACGGTGACCGCGCCGATGGCGCCGCCGACCACGGTGCCGATGCCGCCCCAGGTCGGCGTGCCGCCGACGAACACCGATGCCAGCACCGGCAGCAGATAACCGTCGCCGGCGGTCGGCCACCAGGTGAAGTTGATCATCACCGAGAAGGTGCCGGCGATCGCGGCACCGATGCCGACGAAGACGAACACTTTCACCCGGACGCGCTTGACGTCGATGCCCATCTGCTGGGCGCTGTCGGGATTGTCGCCGACCACCCTCACCTGCGCGCCGAAGCGATGGCGGTTGTAGAGCAGCGCCGACAGCACGACGAAGCCGATCGCCCAGAAGATCTGCACCGGGATGCCGTAGAGCTGGCTGGAGAAGATCTTGTAGGCCCAGCTGTCGGCCAGGCCGGTCAGCGCCATCGACTTGCCCTCGTTGATGATCTGGATCAGGCCGCGCAGCAGGAAATTCATGCCGAGCGTGGCGATCAGTGACGACAGCCCGCCATAGACGACCAGCGACCCGACCAGGAAGCCGAGCAGCGTACCGGTGACGATTGCCGCGGCAATGCCGAGGAACGGATCATAGCCGGCCTGCACCACCAGGGCGAAGACCCAGGAGGCAAAACCCATCGTCGCCGGAAACGACAGGTCGATCTCGCCGCAGGTGACGACGAAGACCAGCGGCACCACCACGAACAGCGCCACCGGCAGCGTGGTGAGCACGGAGCTATAAAGATACCAGGTGGTGAAGACGGTCGGGTTGGCGATCATGAACACCGCCATCATGACGATGAACACGCCGAGCGTGCCGAGCGAAGCGCGGTTGTCGAGAACGAAACCGCGCAGCCAGTGGTCGGACGGGTGTTTCCATTCTGGTCGGGCCGGTTCGCCGCGCGGGAGACCGAGAGGATTCTGCAGATCGGGTTCCATGGTCTTGCTCATCGCACTCGCTGCTCCGTTTCGCCGGCGTCATGCAGCCCCGCCAGTCCGCCTGGGTGCGCCACGTCTTCCATGAAGATGATGAGGTCTTCGGCCGACTTGACCTCGCTGCGGTCGGCTGTCAGCGCCACCTTGCCGCGATCGAGCACCACGAAACGGTCGGCGATGTCGAAGACATGGTGGATGTTGTGGCCGATGAACAGGATCGAGCGGCCGCTCGCCCGCACCTGGCGCACGAAGTGAAACACCTTGGCGGTCTCGGTCAGCGACAGCGCCGTCGTCGGCTCGTCGAGGATGATCAGCTCCGCCTGCTTATAGATGGCGCGTGCGATCGCCACGCCCTGGCGTTCGCCGCCCGAAAGCTGGCCGACGATCGAGTGCGGCGTGAACACTTTCGAGGTGAAGCCGATCTCGCGCATCAGCCGGCTCGCCTCCTCGATCTCCTTGCCGACTTTAAGCCAGCCCAGCCAGCTGGTCAGTTCGCGACCCATGAAGATGTTGCGCACGATGGTCTGCTGCACGGCCAGCGCCCGGTCCTGGAACACCGTCTCGATGCCGGCGTCGCGTGAGCGCGCGGCACTCCACCCGGTCACCGGCTTGCCGCGAACGAGGATCTCGCCGCTGGTCGGCTTGACCACGCCGGACAGTATCTTGATCAGCGTCGACTTGCCGGCGCCGTTGTCGCCGATCAGCCCAACCACCTCGCCGCGATCGACGCTGAGATTGACCCCACCAAGCGCATAGACCTGGCCGTAGGATTTGCTGATATCGCGCAGTTCGATGATGCGTTCGGCCATGGCGGTCCTCGCTTGGTTCCGGCTGCCGGTCGGGCCTGTCCGACCGGCATGCCGAGGTTACGGGTCAGCGCAGCGCCTGCTTGGCGAGCTCGGAGACGATCTCGTAATTCTGCGGCGTGACGAAGCCGGCGCCGGTGTCGACATTCATCGGCGCAAGACCCAGCACCACTTGCTGGCAAAGGCTGAGGATCGGCAGATAGCCTTGCAGGAACGGCTGCTGGTCGGCCGTCAGCTGCACCCAGCCGCCCTTGAAGCCCTCGACGATCTGCGGGCTGGTGTCGAAGCCGAAGTTGAAGATGTCGCCTGGCTTTCTGCCCGCAGCCTGCATGTAGGTGGGAACATTGCCGAGCATCTGCCCGCCGGGATAGCCGACCGCCTTGACATCGGGATTGTTGAGCAGTGCCGCGGTGATCACCGGAATGGCCAGGTTCGGATCCGAAGCCCACTCGCCGCTCGGCGGCGAGGACAACTGGATGACCTCAACGCCGGCTTCCTTCAGCGCCGCCACCGTGCCGCGCTCGCGCGCGCCGCGGTTCTCGTTCTCGAACGGACCGATCATGATCGCCTTGTCGCCGGCCTTGAGCCCGCCGAGCTTGAACGCCTCGGCGCCGAGCGCGCGGCCCTGCTGCTCCTGCTGCGCACCGACATAGCCGCCGCCGAACGCCGCCACCACCTTCGGCACCGGCACGTTCTGGTACATCATCTTGATGCCGTCCTTGTGCGCCTGTTCGGCCAGCGGCATGATCGAAGCGTCGCCCGGGTGGCCCATCATGGCGATGCCGCCGGGCTTGACCGCGACCGCTTCGCGCAATTGCTGCACCATCTTTTCGACGTCCCAGCCGGAGAAGATGTAGTCCACCTTCGGCCCGAGATCGGCCGCCGCCTGCTTGGCGCCATTATAGACGATGGTGCCGAAAGCGTCGCCCTCGGCGCCGCCGACGAAGAAGCGGATATGGACGTCCTTGCACCATTGGGCGTCGAGCGCCTGCGCCGGCAGAGTGGAGATTGCGGCGCACAGCGCCGTGGCCGCCGCCACGACGCTCGAGCGCAGAAGTGTCGTTCTCATCGCGATGCTCATGCACGTTCCTCCCTTTTGGTCCCTCGCAAGCCGAGGGGGTTTTCGACGATGGCTTCGGCTTGGCGCCGCAGTTCCTGGCCGGCCGGCTCCTCCCGCCGGCCAATCCTCACATTGGATTTGGCAGGTAGCTGACACCTCCCCTGCATTGCTGGAGGTATTCCAGCGCGCGGACCTGCCCGGTGATCTCCAGATCGCCGCGATAGACCGGGTCGTGCCAACCTTCGATGTCGATGGCGCCTTTGTATCCGGCCAGCCGCAATTCGCTGATCACCCGCGTCCAGTCGCTGTCGCCGAAGCCCGGCGTGCGCATTTGAACAAACGGAAGGCGGCCGAACACGCCATGTTCGCGGATCACGTCCCAGCGCACCGTCGCGTCCTTGCCATGGACGTGGAAGATACGCGGCGCCCATTTGCGGATCTGCGGCATCGGATCGATCAGGTAGACGAGCTGGTGGCAGGGCTCCCATTCGAGGCCGAGATTGTCGTCCGGCAATTCGTTGAACATCAATTCCCAGGCGTCCGGATTGTGGGCGATGTTCCAGTCGCCGGCAGCCCAGTTGCCGTCCATCGCGCAATTCTCGAAGGCGATGCGCACGCCCTTGTCGGCGGCGCGCCTGGCCAGCGGCCCCCACACTTCGCGGAAGCGCGGCAGGCTCTCGGGCAGCGGCTTGCCACGAATGCGCCCGGTGAAGCCGCTGACCGTGGAGGCGCCGAACAGATGCGCATGGTCGATGACCGTTTCCCAGGCCGCGAGCACGCCGCGGTCGACTTCGCCGCTCTCCAGCGGATTGCCGAACACGCCGATCGAAGACACGGTGACGTCGGCATCGCCGATCGCCTCGCGGATCTGGCCGGCCAGCCGTGGCAGATCCTTGCCGCCCAGCGTCTGCCAGAAGAAGGGCTGGATGCTCTCGAAGCCGAGTGGCAGGATCTCTCTGATGTAGGCCGCCGGGTCGTCGAGATTGGCCCGCACCATGGTGCCGATCCGGATGTCGAGAAGCGGGTTTGGCGTCATTGTGCTTCCTTTGAGATCGCCACGCGGCGTCCGGTCTCGGCGCTTTCGATGGCGCCGAAGACCATGGCCAGGCTCTTGATGTTGTCTGCACCGCGCGTTTCCGGCTGGGTGCCGGTCTCGATGGCCTGCATGAAATCCTGAATGATGCCGAGATGGCCGTCGACGCGGTCGGCGGGGTCGAGCGGCGGCACCTCGACCGGCTCGGTTTTGTCGAAAAGGCCGTCGCGGGCCGGCAGCACAAGTTCCGCCGTCAGCGCGTCATGGCCGTCCCAGGTGAGGCTGCCGTGCTCGGCGACGATGCGCCAGCTGCCCTCCCAACTGGTGCGGAAACCGGCAGCGCACCAGGAGCCGGCATAGGTAAAGACCTTGCCGCCGCCGAGATCGAAGACGGCGCTGGCCGACGATCCCTGCCGGTACCAGGAACTGGCCGGCTCCCATTCCTGGCAATAGACGCTTGCCGGCTCGCCGCCGACCATATAGCGGGCGGCGTCGAAGGTGTGGATCGCCATATCGAGCAGCAGGACATGCGCCATCTCCTCGCGAAAACCGCCGAAATGCGGCGCGACGAAGAAGTCGGCATGGATGCTGGTCGCGGCACCAATGGCGCCTGAGTCCAGAAAGCGCCGGATGCGCCTGACATTGGCGACATAGCGCCGGTTCTGCACGACGGCATGAACACGCCCGGCGCGTCGTGCGGCCTCGACGATGGCGCGCGCATTCTCAGGGCTGTCGGCCAGCGGCTTTTCCGTCAGCAAGTGGCAATTATGGGCAAAGGCGGAAAGCGCGACGTCGCGCCGGGCAGCAGGGACCACGACGTCGAACACCGCGTCGGGCCTGGTCTGGTCGAGGACCGCGTCCAGGCTGGTTCCAATGACGGCGCCGGTCAGCTCGTATTCGCGCGCCCTCGCCTTCGCCCGCTCGGCGTCAAGGTCGACAAGGCCGACAATGGCGAGCCCATCAATCTGCCTCACGGCGTCGAGCCAATGCTTGCTCATCGCGCCACAGCCGACGAGGACGACATTCATCATCCAGCGCTCCTCCTCCCCGTTCGGTCCCTCCAGACCGAAGTCACGGCACTCACGGCATCACCGTAAACGTTTTTCCGTAAACGTTTACGACAACACACCCGATGGCGTAGAATGTCAATTGGCCGCTCGTGAAAATCGTCATCAACCGCCTTGGCCTGAGCGGCGGCCAGTGCTAGCGAAAGTCGGGGGAGAAAGTCTTTGGCGTCCAGTATCCACGACCTTGCACGTCACCTGAACATATCGATCGGCACCGTGTCGCGGGCGCTCAACGGCCGCGCCGACGTCAACGCCGACACGCGCCAGCGCGTGCTCGAAGCGGCCAAGAAGCTGAACTATTCGCCGAACCAGTCCGGCCGCAGTCTGCGCCGCGGCTCGACCCATTCTATCGCCTTCATGCTGCAGCCGCATCCGGGCGACCAGCAATATGGCGAACCCTTTTTCATTCCGTTCCTGACCGGCTTGCAGGCAAGGCTCGCCGAAAGCGGCCTCGACCTGATCGTGGTGATGGGCGCGCCGGGCGACTATCAGCAGGAGCGCCTGCGCCGTGTCGTCGAGACGCGCCGCGCCGACGCCGTGGTGCTGGCCTGGACACGGCGCGAGGACGAGCGCATCGACTATCTGACCCAGGCCGGCTTCCCCTTCGCCACGCTCGGCCGCAGCCGCTCCGGCGGCACCGCCTACCCCTCGCTCGACCTCGATTTCGAAAAGGCCGGCGCCGACGCGGTCGACCGGCTGGTAGCGCGCGGCCACCGCCGCATCGCCGCCATCCGCCCGTCTCTCGACCTCAATTTCGGCTACCTGTTCCTCGACGGCTATCGCAAGGCGTTGCAAAAGCACGGCATCGAAGTCGATCCCGGCCTGATCGCCGACGGTTTCATCAACGAGGCCGGCGGCTACGAAGTGATACCGCAGGTCATGCGCGCCAAGAATCCGCCGACCGCCATCATCTTCAACAATGACGCCATGGCGCTCGGCGGCTGCAAGGCGCTGGCCGAGATGGGCATCAGGCCCGGCCACGACATCGCTGTAATCGTCATCGTCGACACCCCGCTCTGCCGCTATTTCTCGCCGGCGCTGACCGCCTTCCGCCCGTCGCTGGAGCCGATGGGACAAAGGCTGGCCGAAATGCTGCTGGCCTCGCTTCCCACCTTCGCCGGTGAGGAAGGCCCGCGCATCATGCGCGAGGTCTGGCCGCTGGAGCTGATCGCGCGGGAGAGTGATTGACGGGAGAACGCCTCTTCCTTCTCCCCTTGTGGGAGAAGGTGGATCGGCGCGCAGTGCCGAGACGGATGAGGGGTGCCGGAAGAAACGCAGCGTAAGAAGATCGAGGGATTTAAGCGGTTAGTTCTCCAACGTAGAGATCCTTCCAACACCCCTCATCCGACCGAGCTTCGCTCGGCCACCTTCTCCCACAGGGGGAGAAGGGAAGAAATGGCGCCTGTCACGCAAGTATCATGTTCGCGTCCTAGACCGCTTGGCGGAAAGGCGCTGGAGGCAAAGTCAATGCGACGCCTGCTCCGGGCTGCTTTGTCACAAGGGGATATCCATGAAACATCTCAGCCGAACCGTCGCGCTTGGCGCGGCACTTGCTCTGTTCACCGCCTTGACGCCGGCGCTCGCTGATGGCGTCGCCTATGTCAACAAGGGGCTGGTCGGCGTCGGCCGTATCCCGGCCAACCTGAAGGACAAGTTCGGCGAGACCTTCGGCTCCGGCTCCGGGATGGCGATCGACGTCAAGGGCTGGATGCGTGACGCGAACGGCTACAAGGGATCGCTCTGGCTGCTGCCGGATCGCGGCTACAATGTCGTCGGCACCACCGACTATCGGGCCCGCCTCAACACGATTTCGATCAAGCTTGCCCCGACGGCTCCGGGCGCGGCACCCGCCACCGGACAGGAACAGTCCGGCGTCAAGGCGACGCTTGCCGACACCATGCTGCTGACCGACGACAAGGGCACTGATGCCACCGGCCTCGATCCGCTGAACGGCGTGCGGGCAGCAAGCGGCGACATGCCGATCCTGCCGCAGGCCGACAACGGCAAGCTGGCGCTCGACAACGAGGCGATCGTGCGCCTGCCCGACGGCACCATGTTCATCTCCGACGAATATGGCCCCAACATCTACCGCTTCTCGGCCGATGGCCATTTGATGTCGGCGACGCAGCCGCCGGTAGCCCTCGTGCCGATGCGCCACGGCACGCCGAACTTCGCCTCGGACAATCCGGGCCCCGGTGCCGCCGAGCCCGATCCGAAGGATCCCGAGACCGGCCGCCACAACAACCAGGGCCTCGAAGGCATGGCGATCACCCCGGACGGCAAGTTCCTGATTGCCGTGCTGCAGTCGGCGCCGCGCCAGGATGGCGGCGATTCCGGTTCAACCCGCCAGAACACCAGGGCGCTGGTCTATGACGCCTCCGACCTTGCCCATCTCAAGCTGGCGCATGAATATGTCGTGCCGCTGCCGGTGTTCAAGGATGCAAAGGACAAGACCAAGGTCGCGGCGCAGAGCGAGATCGTGGCGCTGTCCGACAAGACCTTCCTGATGCTGACCCGCGACAGCGGCAACGGCCAGGGCCTGAAGGGCGATGAGTCGCTCTTGCGCAAGATCAATGTCGTCGATCTTTCGGCGGCGACCGACATCTCCGGCGGCCCCTTCGACGCCGCCGACAAGCCGGTGGCGCCCAAGGGCGTGCTCGACCCGTCTGTGACGCCGGCCAAGCTGACGCCGTTCATCGACATCAACGACAAGGCCCAGCTTGGCCGCTTCGGCCTGCACAATGGCAAGCCCAACGACAAGAACAACCTCTCGGAGAAGTGGGAAGCGATGTCGCTGGTCAGCGTGCTCGATCCCAAGCTGCCCGACGACTATTTCCTGTTCGTCGCCAACGACAACGACTTCCTGACCCAGGACGGCTTCCAGGTCGGCGCGCCCTACAAGGCCGAGGATGGCGCCGATGTCGACACCATGTTCCTGGTCTACCAGGTCACGCTGCCGAACCTCGCCACGAACTAGCTCCGGATTTGGAGGCGGACGTGTTTAGCGCGTCCGCCTTCAAGCCGTTTGTCGACGACCACGAGTGCCGTGAAGGCACTTACTTCAAGATCTCGGCGTCCCTTGGCACGCCCGCATCGATAGGCTCGGCGGTCCTGTTCGACACGGCGGTGAGTTTGCCGGCGGGCGACAGGTTCGGGCGCACGAAGACCTGCGCGACGCCGTTGACGCGGCTGTAGAGGTCGATGATGTCCTGGTTCATGAAGCGGACACAGCCCGACGAAGCGTTCTTGCCGATGGAATCCCACTCCGGCGTGCCATGCAGCCGGTACATCGTGTCCTTACCGTCGTGGAAGAGATAGAGCGCCCGGGCGCCCAGCGGGCTCTGCGGGCCGGGCGGCATGCCGTCCTTGTATTTCGCCAATTCCGGCCGGCGCTGGATCATTTCCGGCGGCGGCGTCCAGACCGGCCACTTCTTCCGCGCCTGAACCACGGCGCTGCCGGTCCATCCGAAACCGGCCTTGCCGAGGCTGATGCCATAGCGGATGGCCTCGCCGCCGTCGCGTACTAGGTAGAGGAAGTGCTCGGAGGTATCGACGACGATCGTGCCGGGTTTTTCTCCGGTGGGGTCGGACACGATCTGGCGTACGAACTTCGGATCGAGCTTGTCTACCGGGATTGCCGGCAGCTGATAGCCCTCGTCGACGCGTGCCGCATACATGCTTGCGGCAGCGCCGAAAGCCGACTCGCTTGGCGGCGGCGGCGCTGCCACTGGCGGCGTCACCACCTCCGTCGTGGTGCATGCCGAAAGGGCCACCGAGGCCGCACTCAAAGCGGATGCACCGAGAAACGCGCGCCGGTTCAGGCGCTCAAGAAACAGCGGACTATCGGACATGATCCCCCCGGTTACCCCATAAGATATCTATAAAAGTGCGGCCCCTCGCACCCAGGACCAATATCCCATTCCGCAAGCTTTGAGAACATGACTGGCTCAAGGCACGCCAGAGCATGATGCCGAAAGGTGTGAAGCGGTTTTCGGGTGACATCATGCTCTATCTCTTTGATTTAGAGACGGATTCAGATTTCAGGTCGATTCGACCTGAAATCATCCGGCTCTAGGCGGAATTTTCCGACGCCGCATCGACCTGTCCCGCTAAATCGGCGATCATCACGGACTGGACTCAAAGACGAGCCTTCGCCGAGCAGCTCACCATGGACGAGAATATGCCTGGCCGCCGGCGCCCTGCCGATCTCACCAGCGGCCCGATCCCGCGCACATTGCTCTTGTTCGCCTTGCCGGTGCTGGGCTCCAACGTGCTGCAATCGCTCAACGGTTCGATCAACGCCGTCTGGGTCGGCCGCTTCCTCGGCGAGGCAGCTCTTACCGCAACCTCCAATGCCAATCTGGTGCTGTTCCTGATCCTCGGCACGGTGTTCGGCATCGGCATGGCGGCCACCATCCTGGTCGCGCAATCGGTGGGTGCCCGCGACCTTGCCGAGGCGCGGCGCATCGTCGGCACCAGCGCCACCTTCTTCTTCCTCATCTCGGTGTTGTTGGCGGTCTGCGGCTGGGTCTGGGTCGACGCCATCCTCAACACGTTGGGAACGCCGGCCGACGCCTTGCCGCTCGCCCGTTCCTATCTGCGCATCATCTTCGTCGCCGTGCCGATGATGAACCTCTTGTCCTTCGTCATGACGGTGCTGCGCGGCGCCGGCGATTCGCGCACGCCCTTCTCTTTCATGGCGCTGGCCGTCATGCTCGACATCGTCTTGAACCCGCTGCTCATCCGCGGCATCGGCCCCTTCCCCGAACTCGGCATTGCCGGCTCGGCCACGGCAACGCTGATCGGCCAGACGGTGAGTGTGATCGCCATCCTCGTCGTGCTCTATGCGCGCAAACATCCGCTGCGACTGGCCGGCGCCAATCTCGCTCTGTTGCGGCCGGATCCGGCGCTGCTCAGGATCGTCGTTTTCAAGGGCGTGCCGATGGGCCTGCAGATGATCGTCATCTCGGCGGCGGCGCTGACGGTGATGGGCATCGTCAATTCCTACGGCTCGCAGGTCGCCGCCGCCTATGGCATCGCCGCGCAGCTCTGGACCTATATCCAGATGCCGGCCTTGGCTATCGGCGCCGCCGTCTCCTCAATGGCGGCCCAAAATGTCGGCGCCGGGCGCTGGGACCGCATCGGCCGTATCGCCGCCTCCGGCGTCGGCTTCAACCTCGTGCTGACCGGCGCGCTGGTCTACCTGCTGTTCCTTTTCGACCGGTCGATCCTCAGCCTGTTCCTCAGCACCGACAGCGCGGCAATCGACATCGCCGCCCATATCAACAATGTCGCGTCCTGGTCCTTCATCCTGTTCGGCGTCACCATCGTGCTGTTCGCCACGGTGCGCGCCACCGGTGCGGTGATGCCGCCGCTGATCATCCTGGTGATCTCGGTGCTGATCGTGCGCATCGGCTTTGCCTACTTTTTCCGGAGCGTCATTGGCGAGGAAGCGCTGTGGTGGAGCTTTCCGGCCGGCTCGATCACCTCGCTGGCGCTCGCCGCCGCCTACTACCGTTTCGGCGGCTGGCGAACCATGCACATGATCGAGAACAGGCCGGCTGCCGGCGAACCGCCGGACACCGGCCTCGGCGTGCCGCGCCAGCGCGCAAACATGGCACCGGAGACGCCGAACGGCTGATGCTCAGCGCGCGTATTTTGCGCCAAACCCCAGCGCCACCAGTGAGAAGATGGTGATCATGCCTGCGAAGGCGAGGCTTGCCGTCGTGGCACTTGTCCAGCTCGACAGAAGGCCGATGCCGATGACCGGCAGCGCGTTGCCGCAGAAGCAGCAGATGAAGAAGGCGGACACCACTTCGGCGCGGCGGTCGGCGGGCGCGATCTGGTTCACCACTTGCAGGCCGCCGCGATAGCCGAGCGCCGCCGCCACGCCGCAGCAAGCCGTCGCTGCAATCATGATGGGCATGGATGCGAAGAATTGCGCGGCGACGACCAAGGCGACCGTCGGGATCATCAGCACCAGCGCTGCCAGCATGGTGGCGCGGCTCGAAAACCGCGTCGTCGCCAGGATGGTTGCCGCAGCCACGATCGACAACTCGAAAAACAGTGCGCCAGCCTCGGCATGGCTGGTCGCATGCAGCTGCTGTGCCAGGATGCTGGGCGCCAGAGCTGCATAGAAGCCAACCAGCGCCATGGCGCCGAAGCCGGTCACCGCGGGTGCCACGAAGCGCGCGCGGATGGCGCCGGGAACGGAGAGGCGTGGCTGCATGGAGACATCGGCAAGTCGTCCGTGGCGCGCAACGGTCTCGCGCGTGCGCCAGATCAGCACAGTGACCACGGCGAGCACCGCCAGGTAGACGGCGAATGTCAGCCTCAGCGGCCATGGCGCGTATTCGGCCAGCAATCCCGACGCCAGCGCGCCGAGGCCAAGGCCGACGAAATTGGTGCTGGTGGCGATCGTGGCGGCGCGTGATTTATCGTCGCCGGCAATCAGCTCAGCAAGCCAGGCAGTGCCGGTTCCCGCGCCGATACCTATGCCGAGGCCGCTCAGTATCCGGGCCACATCGAGCCAGGCGACATTCTCGGCGAGCAGAAACAACAATGCGCTGACCACCGCAATCGCCATTGACGCCAGCGCGGCAGGACGGCGGCCAATGACGTCGGACAATCGTCCGAACACCAGCAGTGCTCCGAGATTGCCGACCACATAGACGGCATAGACCAGTGTCAGCGTGATCTGCGAGAAACCAAAGGCCTGCTTGTAGATGACGTAAAGCGGCGTCAGTGCCGTGCTGCCAGCAAAAAGCACCGCGATCATTGTAGCGACAACGGCGATTGCAGCGCCACCGCCGAGTTCGTTGTCTCTCGTCATGGTTTCAGCGTGGATGGTCTTTTCGACCTCTGCTTTTGCATTTTTGGGGATACTCGCCTAACGCCTATTTGGGGATCGCCGTTCCCCTTGCCGAACGCGCTCCTGACAATTTTGGCAGCATGGCGGCGTCGCCATATACGTGGCGGTGGCGGTGATCTGGTTCGTGCCGGACAGGCGCTTCGAAAGGCTGGTCGAACAAGCAGCCGCTATTTGCGCATCGCCTTCAGCTTTTCGGCGACCGACGCGGCAAGGTCGGCATAGCGCTCTTCCAGCCGTTCGGCCGCCTTGATGATCGGGAAATCATGGCCGAATTTCTCCAGCGCCATGCGCAGTTTCTCGACGAACTCGGCCTGTTTTTCCAGCGCCGAAAACAGCGTCTTCACCTGCGCTTCGCTGATGTCGGGATTGGCAAGCATCTGCGGCACCTCCCGGCCCATCTGGTCGCCGGTGGCGGTCTGCTCCTTCAGGATCTCGATCCAGTCGGTCAATCGGCAAATCCTTCCTCTGTTCGCGCAACATGCGCAGCGCGTGCCAATATGGTCAACCCGAAGACGTCGAACCGGACTTGCCTGGGGCGCATCGGACGCTAAGTTCGGCGCAACCCCGAACAAGGAAAAAATCATGACCAGCGATGCCGAAATCCAGACCGCTTTGCCCGCCCTCGCCTCCGGCAACGTCGCCGTCATCACCGGCAGCGCCAGCGGCATCGGCCTTGCCGCGGCCAAGCGGCTGGCAGCCATGGGCATGAAGATCGTGCTCGCCGACATCGGCGGCGCGCGCCTTGACGCGGCCGCCCGCGCGGTCGCCACGATCGCCGGCGAGGATGGCGTTCTCGCCGTCGCCACCGACGTCGCCAAGGCGGACGAGGTCGACCGGCTGGCGCAAAAGGCGCACAGCGCCTTCGGCGGCGTGTCGCTGCTGATGAATAATGCCGGCGTCGGCGACAATCCGGGAAAACCCTGGGAAAACCGCGATGCCTGGAAGCGGCTGCTCGACATCAATTTCTGGGGCGTCGTCCACGGCGTCGAGGCCTTCGCGCCGGCTATGCTGGCATCGGGCAAGCCTGGCCTCATCGTCAACACGGGCTCCAAGCAAGGCATCACCACGCCGCCCGGCAACCTCGCCTACAACGTCTCCAAATCAGGCGTGAAGACTTTCACCGAGGGCCTCGCGCATGCCCTGCGCAACGAGCCAGGCGCAAAGGTCTCGGCCCATCTGCTCATCCCCGGCTTCACCTTTACCGGCCTGACCGAAGGCGCGGTGGAAAAACCCGCCGGCGCCTGGACCGGCGAGCAGGTCATCGATTTCATGCTGGCATCGCTGCTGCATGGCGATTTCTATATCCTTTGCCCGGACAACGAAGTCGCGCGGCCGACGGACGAAAAGCGCATGGCCTGGGCGATTGGCGACATCATCGAAAACCGCCCTGCTCTGTCGCGCTGGCACCCGGACCACAAGGACGCCTTCGCGGCATTCATGAACGACTGACAATCACGCGGCCTGGCCCTTGGCGCCGCGCTTCTGGGCCACCGCCTTCCTGGCGGCCATGTCGGCGATCTTCTTGTCATGCCGCTTTGCCGCCTGTTCGCATTTGGCGCGGATCTCCTCGACCTCGGTTTCGGTCAGATGCTCGATACCGATGAAGGTGTTGTGAGCCCGGCCGACCCGGATCAACTCGTCGAGCTTGGCCTGGATCGCCGCGCCGTCGCGGTTCTGGGTGTTCTGGATCAGGAACACCATCAGGAAGGTGACGATCGTGGTGCCGGTGTTGATGATCAGTTGCCAGGTGTCGGAAAAGCCGAAGATCGGCCCGGTCACCGCCCAGGCGACGATGATCAGGCAGCAGGCGGCAAATGTCAGCGGCAAGCCGGCAAGGTGCGCGACCTTGTTGGCGATGCTGGTAAAAAGCTTCTCGAACATCGGCAATCCCCAAATGACGGCGACGAGATGATCCCAAGGGATCATCTCGCACCGGGAGAAACAACCACGGCGGCTCCGGGTTCCCTCCAACAAGGGTATTTCGTGAACGCGGCGTACGCGCCTGCGCGAGATTCAGGGAATGTCGTTTTCCCAGCGATCGAGGAAAGCCTCGATCGGCATCGCCTGCATGTCGGGGACCGCCTTGGCTAGTTTTTCCGGCGCCCAGTCCCACCACGCCAGGCTTTCGATCCGCGCCGCAATGTCGGCGCCGAAGCGCTGGCGCAGCGGTTTCGCCGGAACGCCGGCGACGATCGCATAGGCCGGCACATCGCGCGTCACCACCGCGTTGGCGCCGACAATCGCGCCATTGCCGATCGTCAGGCCCGGCATGATCACCGCGCCGTGGCCGATCCAGACATCGTGGCCGATGCTGACCGACTTTGCCTGGCGCCGCTCGCGGAAGCCCGCATCGACGCCCAGCCAGCGGAAATACTCGTTCGGCCGGTAGCTGATCTTGTGCTGCGTCAGCCGCTCGATGGGATGCTCCAGTGCATTGATGCGGCTGTTGGCGGCAATCGAGCAGAACTTGCCGATCGTCGTGTAGATCGCTTCCGCATGGCGCTCGAAATAGGAGAAGTCGCCGACCGTCACCTCGCGCAGCACGACCCGTTCGCCGATCGAGGCGTAGCGTCCGAGCTTGCACGCCTTCAACTCCGCGGTCGGATGAATGCGCGGTTCCGGGTCTTTCAGGACAAGATTTTCGGCACGGTCCATGTGGCGGCTTTACGCCCGGACGATTGGTCCCGCAAGCGGGACCAATCGTCCGTCAGCTGTTGCCAGGGTCTATTTCGGCTTGCCTTTGGTCCACACCACGTTCTGGCCGTAGAGCGGCACGGTGGTGACGGACATCTTCGCCGAACCATCCTGGACCTGGCGCGAATGCGACAGATAGATCAGCGTCTCGTTGGTCTTGTCGTAGATGCGGTTCACCACCTGCTTCTTCCAGATCAGGCTGATGCCTTGCTTGAAGACTTCCTCGCCGCCTTCGCTCATGTCGATGTCGCCGATGGTGATCGGGCCGGTCTGGCGGCAGGAGATCGAGGAATCCGACGGATCCTCGAACCAGTTGCCCTTCTGCAGGCGGTCGATGACACCGCGATCGAAATAGGAGACGTGGCAGGTGACGCCCTCCACTTTCGGATCCTTGATCGCCTCGACGATGATGTCGTTGCCGAGCCAGTCGACGCCGACCTTGCCCACTTCGTCTGCCGCCGCCACACCGGTGCCGAGGACAAGGCATGCGGCCAGGGCGCCGCCGATCAGTTTTCGCAAATGAGCCTCCTGCGGTTCGCGTTTTGCCGACCTCAGGTGGGACGGGCAGCGGGACTTTGCAAGCAGATCGTGTGTGCGCCGCCTGCCGGTTGCGGCAACGCGACATCTTTGCGTGCGAACGCCAAACCGGTAAGAGTGTTCACCGAACAAGGGCTTTCCGCGCCCATCCGGCGCGTGCCATGACAATCACGACGGACACCCATTGATGATGCGTTCAATACTGGTCGGCATTCTCGTCCTGATGGCGGCGGGCATCGGCTGGCTCACCTTCGACTGGTATCGCGGCCATTATGGCGGCGAGCCGTTCGGCACGCCGTTCACATTGGTCGACCAAAAGGGCGCCCCGATCACCGAAGCAGCGTTCAGGGGTCATCCCAGCGTCGTCTTCTTCGGCTTCACTCATTGCCCGGAAGTGTGCCCGACCACCCTCTTCGAACTGGCCGGCTGGCTGAAGACGATGGGCGACAGCGGCAAGAACCTGAATGCCTATTTCGTGACCGTCGACCCGGAGCGCGACACGCCCGAGGTGATGAACACCTATGTCGGCAATTTCTCCGACCGCATCGTCGGCATCACCGGCGATCCGGACAAGGTCCACGCCATGGCCAAGGGCTTCAGCATCTACTGGAAGAAGGTCGACACCGGCGACGGCGACTACACAATGGACCACACCGCTTCGGTGCTGCTGCTGAACGCCAGGGGCGAATTCTCCGGTACCATCGCCTATGGCGAAAGCGCCGATACCGCCATTGCCAAGCTGAAGCGGCTGGCGGCGGGCTAGAGCATGATCCCGAAAAGTGGGAACCGGTTTTCGGAAAAGATCATGCTCAAGCAAGAAACAATCTCATGACCCAGACGCGGCTCTACTTCACCACCCGCAAGATCGAGGCCGAGCGTATCTTCGCGGCGCTCGAAGTTGCCTTCGAGGACGAGGGCCTGCCGATCGCCGTGCTCGAGGTCGATGAGGATCGTGACATCCACGAAGTGTCGCTCTATGCCGATGGCGACGTCGATGTGGTCGAGGCAAGGGTCAAGGACGTCCTCGCCGGACTCTCTTTGCCGAAACCGATCGAGCGCGAAACGCTCCCCGAAATCGACTGGGTGGCGCGCTCGCTGGAGGGTCTGAAGCCGGTGCGCGCCGGGCGTTTCTTCGTCCATGGCGCGCATGACCGCGACAAGCGCCGCAGCGGCGACCTCGCCATCGAGATCGAGGCCGGCCTTGCCTTCGGCACCGGCCATCACGGCACCACATCCGGCTGCCTGGAAATGCTGGAAAAGGTCGTGCGCCGCGAGCATCCGGCGAATGCGCTCGACCTCGGCACCGGCAGCGCCGTGCTGGCGATCGCGCTGGCAAAACTCGCGCATATTCCGGTGCTGGCGACCGATATCGATCCGGTCGCGGTCAAAGTGGCTGCCGCCAATGCCCGCCTCAACCACGTCAAGGCGCTGGTCGAAACGGTGACGGCGCCGGGCTTCCACCACCCGATCTTTGCTGCGCGCGCGCCCTTCGATCTCATCGTCGCCAACATACTGGCGCGTCCGCTGATGCGGCTGGCGCCGGAAATGGCCAGGCATATATCGTTGGGCGGCTCGATCGTGCTCTCCGGCATTCTCGACCGCCAGCGCGACGCGGTGGTCTCGGCCTATGTCGGCCAGCAGTTCCGCCACGTCAGGACCTTGCACTGCGAAGGCTGGGTGACGATCCATCTCAAGCGGTAGCACCGGAGAACCTGGACCAAATCCAGCCGGTTGTCAGGCAAGCGGCGCTGTAGCAGTTTGCGCCTGCGCAACGCCCCTGCCGGAAATCGATTCCGATCCTTGGGGTCATGCGTTATGCTTGCGGCAAGAGGAGAGGCCACCATGTTCCAGACCTTTGATTCCGCTGGCGATCCGGCTGTCGGCAAGCCGCGTGTGGCGCTGCTGCGCCAATGGCTGGCGGCCAACGGCCTCGACGGTTTCATCGTGCCCCGCGCCGACGAGCATCAGGGCGAGTACGTCGCCGACCGCTCGGCACGGCTGAAATGGCTGACCGGCTTCAGCGGTTCGGCCGGCGCCGCCATCGTGCTCGCCGCCCGCGCCTTCATGTTCGTCGACGGGCGCTACACCCTACAGGTGCGCAGCGAGGTCGATCTCGACATTTTTTCGATCGAGAGCCTCGTCGACAACCCGCCCGCCACCTGGATCAAGGACAATCTCGGCAAGGGTGCCAGGCTTGGTTTCGATCCCTGGCTGCATACGCTGAGCGAGGTCAAGGCGCTGCAAACCTCTGCCGAGCAGTCGGGCGCGGTACTTGTGCCGCTCGAGAAGAACCCGATCGACGTCATCTGGAAGGACCAGCCCGAATCGCCCCGGGCGCCAGTCGAGATCCACCCGATCGGCTTTGCCGGCGAACTGGCTAAGGACAAGCTGGTACGGCTGGCGGCTGCGATCGGCAAGGATGGCGCCACGCATGCCGTGCTGACCGACCCGTCCTCGATCGCCTGGGCCTTCAACATCCGCGGCGGCGACGTGCCGCACACGCCGCTGGCGCTCGGCTTTGCCGTGCTTGCCGCCGACGGTTCGCACCAGCTGTTCATGGACCAGCGCAAGTTCTCGCGCACCGTCGCTGCCTACCTCACCCAGCTTGCCGAATTGCACGAACCCGGCAAGTTCGAGGCGGCCATCGCTGCCCTGGCCAAGGGTGGTGCAAAAATCGCGCTCGACCCGGTGCTGGTGGCGGAGAAGCTGAAGATGCTGGTCGAGGACAATGGCGGCACTGTCGTTGCCGCGCCCGATCCCGCTCGCATTCCGCGCGCCACCAAGAACCAGGCCGAGATCAACGGCAGCCGCGCCGCGCATCGTCGCGACGGCGCCGCCATCGCCAAGCTGCTCTGCTGGCTGGATCGCCAGAAGCCGGGCACGCTCGACGAGATCGCGGTCGTCACCAGGCTTGAGGAGACGCGCCGGCAGACCGGCGAGGAGACGCAGATGCCGCTGCGCGACGTCTCCTTCGACACCATCTCGGGCGCCGGCCCGAACGGCGCCATCATGCATTACCGCGTGGCGCGCGCCACCAGCCGCAAACTCGCCGATGGCGAACTGTTCCTGCTCGATTCCGGCGGGCAATATCAGGATGGCACCACCGACATCACCCGCACCGTGCCGATCGGCGCGCCGACCGAAGAGATGCGCGAGCGCTTCACCCTGGTGCTGAAGGGCATGATCGGCATTTCCATGCTGCGCTTCCCCGCCGGCACGCGCGGCTCCGAGATCGACGCGGTGGCGCGCATGGCGCTGTGGAAGCATGGCTGCGACTTCGCCCACGGCACCGGCCATGGCGTTGGCTCTTATCTGGCGGTGCATGAAGGCCCGCAGCGCATCGCCCGCACCGGCACCGAAAAGCTGCTCGCCGGCATGATGCTCTCCAACGAGCCCGGCTACTACAAGGAAGGCGCCTACGGCATCCGCATCGAGAACCTCGTGCTGGTGACCGCGGCCGAACAGGTAGAGGGCGGCGACATCGCCATGCACGGTTTCGAGACGCTGACGCTGGCGCCGATCGACAAGCGATTGATACGCACCGACCTTTTGACGCGCGACGAACTGCACTGGCTCGACCAGTACCACGCGCGCGTTCTGGCTGAGATCGGCCCGATGCTCGACGGTGAAACGCTGGCCTGGCTGGAGAAGGCGGCGGCACCGCTGCCGCACGACGCGAAGATCTGACGTAGAGGGGCCCAGTATTCAGCTTGGAAGGCTGACGCTGCCCCTCATCCGCCTGCCGGCACCTTCTCCCCGTATAGTGACGGGGAGAAGGGGCTGACTGCAACGTTGGCGCTCTTTTTTTCTGCTACGCAGGCGATTGGCGAAACCATCGACGACGGCGTCTTTCTCCCCGTCACTATACGGGGAGAAATGCCCGGCAGGGCAATGAGGGGCGGCACAGACGGCTCGAAACGGTCGCGCCGGCAGAACTCTACCCGACGAACTGCCGTGCCAGGATCAGCACCGCCGTACCGGCCAAAAACATCGCCATCAGGCCGCCGCGCAGCGACGCCAGCGCAGTGACGATCAGCGCCGCCCATTCGGCGGGCCCGGCGCTAAGTGCGGCCGGCGCGACCAGTGTCGTCAGCACCGCCGCCGGCACCGCGTTCAAGCCCGCCTCGACGCGCGGATGGATGTTTTCGAAGCGCGAGATGACCAGATGCCCGCCGATGCGGGTGAGATAGGTGGCGATCGCGCCGGCGATGATGATCCACAAGGTGGTGCTCATGGCCGTTCCCCCACGCCGCTATGGTGCGGCGGCAGGATGACCGCCAACAGCATGCCGGCGACCGCGCCGATGGAAACGTGCCAGGGCGAACCCACTGTCTTGTAGGCGATGATCGAGGCAACGGCGCTGGCCATGACCACAGGCAGCCAGAGCGGCCGCTTGCGAAAACCAAGCACCAGGCCGAGGAAATAGATCGGCAGCAGGAAGTCGATGCCCAGCGCATGGGTGTCGGGAATGAGCTTGCCGAACACCGCGCCGAGCGCGCTTTCGACCACCCAGAACACATAGACCGGCAGGCCAAGCCCCAGATACCAGACAAAGCCGACCGTCTTGCCGGACGCCGCCCTGGCCTCGGCCACGGCGTATTGCGGATCGGTCATAATGAAATAGCCGAGCGCCTGCTGGATCACAGGCCAATGGGAGATACGGCGGCCGAGGCCGGCGGAATAGAGCACATGGCGAAAATTGACGGCGAAGATCGACAGCACGATCAGCCAGGGCGCGACATGCTGCCCGAACAGTTCGATGCCGACCATCTGGCTGGCGCCGCCGAAGACCAGGGCGCTCATCAGGAAGGCCTCGAGCACGGAAAACCCGTTGTCGACGGCAATCGCCCCGAACAGCAAGGCAAACGGCGCCGACGCCACCACGACCGGCATCGAGAGCCGCACGCCGTCCCAGAAATCGCTTTTTGCGCTGCCCTCGGAGATCGCTTCCACAGCCATCGACCACTCCTGCCAGAACGGTGGTATGTAGGGAGAGCCGGCTTTCTTGTCACACCAATTCGCTTGAGCCAATCGATCAGCGGAAATGATCGCCGGGCGTGGTGTTATCCAGCCTTCCCCTGGATCGCCCTGCCCCAGTCGAGCAGCGGCTTGGCGCGAATGGTGAAATCGACGAGGTCGTCGACCAGGGCCGGCGTATGGATCGTTGCGGGATCGAAATTGTGCCGGACGGCGAAATGCCGGTTGCGGATCGCCTGGGCAAGGTCGGCGTCCGTGACATCCTCGAAACCGCGCGGCGCACGCTTCAGGCATCCCTCGGTGTCGAGTTCGAGACCAGCTTTCTTCAGCGCCGCCACCAGGGCGCGGAAGGCGACCGGCTTCGTCATGATGGCTTTGCGCATCGCCTGAAGCAGTTCCGAGCCCGGCTGCCACCAGGCAACGCCGGCAAAGCAGCGGTCGACCCCGATGTAAACGAAGAACACGCCCTGCTCCATCTTGGTGCCGTCGGGTGACAGGATCGCGGAAAGGTGCTGGTTGTAAGGCCGCTTGTCCTTGGAAAAACGCACATCGCGGTTGATCCGGAACAGCGATTTCTTGCGGTCGCCGCGCAGGCCGAGGCCCGCCGCCTGGAAACGTTCGGAGAGCGTTTCGACGAGATCGCAGAACGGCTCGTGCAGCTCGCTTTCGTAAAGCGCCCGGTTCTCCTGGAACCATTCCCGGCTCTGGTGGAAATCGAGAGCCTTCAGGAATGGAATGGCCTTCTGCCCGAACCCTTTGAACACGCCGGCCATCAGCCGCCCCTGCCGATCCGCTGCAACCAAGTGTCTTCGTCGATCACCTCGATGCCGAGATCGGTGGCAACCTTCAGCTTGGAGCCGGCGCCTGGCCCCGCCACCACCAGGTCGGTCTTCGCGGAAACCGAGCCCGCGACCTTGGCACCCAGACGTTCGGCCATCGCCTTGGCTTCGGAGCGCGTCACCTTTTCCAGCGTGCCGGTGAACACGATCGTCTTGCCGGCGACCTCGCCGCCGGCCGAGACATCCACAAGGTACGGCTTCGGCTTGACCTGCTTGAGCAGTGCATCAAGCACATCGTCGTTGCGTTCATTGCCGAAGAAATCGCGGAGCGCGCCGATCACCGTGTCGCCGATGCCGTTGATCGATGGGAAAACGCTGTGCGGATCGGCCGCCGCCGCGGTCTCCTTGCCGATGCGGATCAGCTCCTCGATGGTCGAGAAGGTCCGGGCAAGCACAGCGGCCGTCGTATCGCCGATGTGGCGGATGCCCAGCGCAAAGATGAAACGATCGAGCTCCGGCTCGCGGCGGGAGTCGATGGCTGCAAAAAGCTTGTCGAGGCCTTCATAGTTGCGGTCCTCGACACTGCGCACGTTCTTGCGCGTCTTGCCCGACGCGGCCTCGCGCTGCCTGGCCTGCTCCTCACGCCGCTCGGCCAGCGCCTTGGTGACGGCGGGACGGCGATCCTTGAGCGTGAAGATATCGGCGGCTGTCTTGATCAGTCCCGCGTTGAAGAAGGTGTCGATGTTCTCGGCGCCCAGCCCTTCTATGTCCAGGGCGCCGCGTGACACGAAGTGGCGCAATCCTTCCACCGCCTGCGCGGCGCAGATCAGTTCGCCGGTGCAGCGCCGGCGCGAATCCTCCTTGCCGGTCTTCTCGTTGATCTCGCGCGTCGCGGGCGAGCCGCAGATCGGACAGCTATGCGGGAATTCGTAAGGCGCGGCATCGGACGGACGCTTTTCGATGACGACGCTGACGATCTGCGGAATGACGTCCCCCGCCCGCTGGATCACGACCGTGTCACCTATGCGTATGTCGATGCCGTCGCGGATCGGCTGGCCGGTGTTGTCCAGACCCTTGATGTAGTCCTCATTGTGAAGCGTGACGTTTTCGACCACCACGCCGCCAACCGTGACGGGGGCAAGCCGTGCAACCGGCGCCAGCGTGCCGGTGCGGCCGACCTGGATGTCGATCTTCTGCACGGTCGTCATCGCCTGTTCGGCCGGAAATTTGTGAGCGACGGCCCAGCGCGGTTCGCCGGTGACAAAGCCCCATCTGCGCTGCAGCTCCAGCTGGTCGACCTTGTAGACGACGCCGTCTATGTCATAGCCGAGCGATGAGCGCTGCTCCTCGATCAGATGATAGTGCGCGACCAGTTCCTCTACCGATTTCGCCCGCACCATCAGCGGACTGATCTTGAAGCCCCAATCAGCGAACTTTTGCACCGACTCATACTGGGTCGGTGCGGGATCCTCCGACGTATAACCCCAGGCATAGGCGAAGAATTTGAGGTTGCGGCTGGCGGTGACCGATGGATCCTTCTGACGCAGCGACCCGGCCGCCGTGTTGCGCGGATTGACATAGTCCTGACCGCCGGCCGCAGCCGAGCGTTGCTTCAGCGCCTCGAATTCCGCATAGGTCATGTAGACCTCGCCACGTATTTCGATCGTGTCAGGCCAGCCTGAGCCCTTCAGCGTCTTCGGGATGTCGGCGATCGTCTTGAGATTGGCGGTGATGTCCTCGCCGACGGCGCCGTCGCCGCGCGTTGCGCCCTGCACGAACACGCCGCCTTCATAACGCAGCGAAGCCGACAGCCCGTCGATCTTCGGTTCGGCCGTGAAGGCGATGTCCAGATCCTTGTCGCGGTCGAAGAACCGCCGGCCGCGTTCGATGAAGTCGGTGACGTCCTCGTCTGTGTACGCCTTTGCGAGGCTGAGCATCGGCACCGCATGGCGCACCTTGGCAAAGCCTTCCGCCGGCGGCGCGCCGACCCGGCGCGACGGCGAATCCTCGCGGACCAGGCCGGGGAACCGTTCCTCGATGGCAAGGTTGCGCCGCGCCAGCGCGTCATATTCCGCGTCCGAGATCGTCGGCGCATCCTCGGTATGGTAGCGCCGGTCGTGCTCGGCAATCTCCGCCGCCAGCCGCTCCAGCTCGCTGGCTGCCTCGCTTTCGCTGAGCGAATCGACAGGTTTTTCCGACATGCTTTTCTTCCCTGAACGTGGCGCGACACCTTAGAACAGGATTCTCCCATGAGGGAGAGACCAGGCATGGGAAAATCATTCCTGAACAGCGGGATGGAGCCATATCCTGACTCTGTCCGAAAGACAGTGCTTTCGGCGTCGGACAGCGTGCAGCTAAGCCGCGGCCGTATTCTCGCGCAGCAGCCGCTCGGCCGCGGCGCGGGCCTCGTCGGTGATGGTGGCGCCGGCCAGCATGCGTGCGATCTCCTCCTGGCGCGCCGCCCGGTCCATCTCGGCGATCCCCGTGGCAACCTTGTCGGTGCCGCCGGATTTGGAGATCAGGAAATGCGTCCCCGCGCGCGCCGCCACTTGCGGCGCATGGGTCACGGAAAGCACCTGAACGCGCGTCGACAGCCGCGCCAGCCGCTGGCCGATGGCGTCCGCCACGGCGCCGCCGACCCCGGTATCGATCTCGTCGAAGACCAGCGTCGGCGCCGAGTCGCGGTCGGCCAGCGCCACTTTCAGTGCCAGCAGGAAACGCGAAAGCTCGCCGCCGGAAGCAACCTTCATCATCGGCCCCGACCTCGTGCCGGGATTGGTGCGCACCCAGAACTCGACCTGGTCGATGCCCTCTTCCATCCGGCTTTCGGCGTCGCTGGTCATCGAAACGATGAACTCGGCCCGTTCGAGCTTCAGCGCCGGCAATTCAGCCATCACGGCTCTGGTGAGCCCTATCGCCGCAGCACGGCGAAGCGACGACAGCTGTGCGGCGGAAATATCGTAGGCCTCTCGTGCGGCGGCGGCCTGCTTCTCCAGTCCGTGCAGGCGCTCTTCACCGGCATCGAGATCGGCGAGGTCGGCGGCCATCGTGTCGCGCAATTGCGCCAGATCGTCGACCGCCACGCTGTGCTTGCGCGAGGCGGCGCGCAGCGCAAACAGCCGCTCTTCCGCCTTCTCCAGCCGCTGCGGGTCATACTCAGTGGCGCGCAGTGCTGCCTCGACACCCGACTGCGCTGCGTCAAGCGACAGCATTGCCTCGTCGAGCGAATTGACCACATCGTCGAGCAGACCGGGCGCTTCCGTAACCTTGCGCTGCAGCCGCCGCAAAAGGCTCGCCAGTTGGGGCAAGGGCGAGGATGGCCCCGACAGCACGTCCTGCGCATCATGGATTTCCGAGGCGATCTTCTCCGCCCGCATCATCGTGGCGCGCAGCTCCGCGAGCTGCGTCTCTTCGCCGGGTTGGGGATCGAGCTTCGCCAGCTCCGCTACCGAGGCGCGCAGATAGTCTGCTTCGCGTGCCGCCGCCTCGACCTTGGCGCGGTGTTTGGCAAAGTCCTGCTCGCAGCTTCGCCAGTACCGCCACGCCTCGCCTGTCGCGCGGGCAGCGCCGAGATGGCCGCCGAAACTGTCCAGCAAGTCGCGATGCGCGCCCGGATCGACCAGCGCCCGCTCGTCATGCTGGCCGTGGATCTCGACCAGCGCATGGCCGATGTCGCGCATCAGGGTGACGCTGGACGGCTGGTCATTGACGAAGACGCGCGTACGGCCATCGGCCGTCTGCACCCGGCGCAGGATGATGTCGCCGTCGTCCTCGATGGCGTTTTCGGCGAGCAGCGCCCGGGCCGGATGATTGCGCGGCACGTCGAACACCGCGATGACCTGGCCCTGTGCCGCGCCGTGGCGGACCAGCGAAGCGTCGCCGCGGGCGCCGAGCGCCAGCGACAACGCGTCAAGCAGGATGGATTTTCCGGCGCCGGTTTCGCCCGTCAGCACGGAGAGGCCGGGCAAGAAGTCGATGTCCAGCTTCTCGATCAGAACGATATCGCGGATCGACAGCCTGGAAAGCATCAGGCGCCGGTGATCAGCTTCCCGGCCTTGGAGATCCACGACCCGGCATTCTCACGCGGCTGAAGCCCGTTGCTCTGCAGGAGCTTGTAGGAATCCTTGTACCACTGGCTGTCGGGATAGTTGGTGCCTAGCACTGCCGCCGCGGTCTGCGCTTCCGACGTCAGCCCCATCGCATAGTAGCTCTCGGTCAGACGGGCCAACGCTTCCTCGACATGGCGGGTGTTGGAATAGTTCTCGACCACATTGCGGAACCGCTTGACGGCGGCGATGTATTCGCGGCGCTCGAGATAGTAGCGGCCGATCTGCATCTCCTTGCCGGCCAGCTGGTCGGTGGCGAAGCGGATCTTCTCCTTGGCGTCGTCGATATATTCGGACGTCGGCCAGCGCGTCACCAGATCCTGCATGGTCTGCACGGTCTGGCGCGCTTCCTTCTGATCCTGGGTGACGTCCTTGATCTGCCGGTAGTAGCTCAGGCCGATGATGTACTGCGCGTAAGCCGCATCGTCGGTCGACGGATAAAGCGTCAGATAGCGCTTGGCCGAGCCGATCGCCTCGTCATAATGGCCTGCGCGGTAATCGGCAAAGGCGCCCATCACCATCGATTTGCGGGCGAATTCCGAATAGGGATGCTGGCGGTCGACGGCGTCGAACTTCTTGCTCGCCTCGTCCAGACGGCCGGCGTTCAGATTGGCCAGGCCCTGATTGTACAGAACGTCGGCCGGTTCGGTCTGGTCGACATAGGTCGACAGGTCGACATCTTTCTCGGACGACATGCAGGCCGACAGGAAGAGCGATGGGACAACCACCGAAAGCGCCAGGAAAACAGCCCTATGCGGCGCTTTCGATTGACCAACTCGCTTGAAGAACATGATTGGATTCCGCCCTTTCGGCGTCATTTCAGTCGTCATTTCGGGTCTGGGGCAGCAGCCATAAACCATAACCGCCTTGCCCGGCAACGCTATCTCCGGCCAATCGCACATTTTTGTGGCGGTTTGGCGGTAGCCCCGTGATCGTATGATTTCACCAACCCGTGATGCATCCATGCAACACAGGCCGGCCGCCAGCAAGCCAGAAAATCGTTAAGAATCAGATCATCCAGGGCGCATAGACGGGCGCGCTGACGGCGCTCATCTCAGCGCTCCGACCGCGTTCGCGGCGTGTCGTCTCGACGATCTCGAACGCCGAACGGTCGGACAAAAGCCGCCGCAACGCCGCCGCATTCATCCTGTGGCCGCCGCGATAGGAGCGGAAGCAGCCGATGAAGCGGGCGCCGGCCAGCGCCAGGTCGCCCATTGCGTCCAGCGTCTTGTGGCGCGCGAACTCATTGGGATAGCGCAAGCCGCCCATGTTGATGACGCGGTTGTCGTCGCCGATCACCAGCGAGTTCTCCAGCGACGAGCCGAGCGCGTAGCCGGCCGCCCACAGCCGCTCGACATCCTTCATGAAACCGAAGGTGCGGGCGCGCGCGATGTCGCGGCGGAAAATGTCGGCATTGATGTCGGACGCGAACAGCTGGCGGCCAATCGCCGGGCTTTCGAAATCGATCTCGATCTCGAAGCGGGTGCCGTCATAGGGCCGGAATTCCGCCCAGGACGCCCCGTTCTCGATGCGAACCGGCTTGACCACCCTTATGTAGCGGCGCTTGACCGGCAGCGTCTCGACGCCGGCCTGGTCGAAGGCTTCCACGAACGCGATCGCGCTGCCGTCCAGGATCGGGACTTCGGGGCCGTCGATCTCGATGATGAGATTGTCGAGGCCAAGGCCGAAGACCGTGGCCATCAGGTGCTCGACGGTGCCGATGTGCTCGCCCGCCGGGTCACCCAGCATGGTGCAGAGATCGGTCGCGCCGACTTCGGAGACAAGGGCGCGGAACTCGCGGCTGTCGCCGCCATTTGTAAGCTGGAAGAGGATGCCGGTGTCGGCGTCCGCGGGCAGGAAATGAACGGTAACGGGCTTGCCGCTGTGAACGCCGGTACCCGTCAGCGTTGCACGCGATTTAAGTGTCGTCTGATAGTCTTGCAAGACAAACCCCATAAGCCCAAACTGCCATAGTCCGCTTCTTCAGCCCTGAGGGCGCGCGGCTCTTGAATTGATCGGCAGGCAGGGCCAACTCCCCGAATCCCGGCAAACCGAAGGTAATCCGGGCGAAGATAGTGGTCCGGCTGGGAGACTCCAAATCACGGTTTCTTTCCTGCTGTAACCGCGACCTGGAGCGAGACACCTCTCGTAACACTCTGTTTTACAACTTCTTTTTGCGTTAACAGGCAAACAATCGCTTGTCTGCCTGTTAACAATTGTTACGGACCGTTAACAGGTCAGTTGGCCTGGCGGCGCAGGAAAGCGGGAATCTCCAGCTGGTCGTCTTCCTGCACAGCCCGGCTCTGCGGCGTCAGCCGGCCCTGATCGTCCAGCTGCCCGCGACGCGGCGCGTAGAGCTGCGGATCCTGGCTGGCAAGACGGCGCACTTCCGGTGCCGCCTGGCGCAGTTTGGGTTCGCGCGGCTGCGCCGGCTGCAACCGTGCAGGCTCTTCCTCACGACGCGTCAGCCCGTTGGTCAGACGCTTGAGCAGACCCATCGGTCCGCCGTTCTCATGGTGGTCGGCCGGGCGGCTCTTGGCTTCCACTTCCGCCTTCACCACCGGCGGAAAGTCCTCGACGCGCGGCATGCGCTGCGGTGCGGCGGCGACCGGCTGCGGCATTTCCCGCAGCGGTGCGGGCTGCACGACCTGCTGCTGAACCACCGGCTGCGGCTGGGCAGGCGGCGCCTGGAAGATCTTGCTCTGCGGGCGGAACTCTTCCGCATGGGCAGCCGGACGCGGCTGCGCCATGGCGGCCGCATTGGCCTCGGCAAGCTGGATGGCCTCGGCAACCGGATCCACTGCGCGCGGCTCGTAGGCCGCCTGCTGGACAGGTGCCGGACGGCTTTCCGCGATCGCGGCTGCCGGGCGGCTGACCGGCTTTTGCGGCGCGGCGCGGATCGAGATCGGAGCCGCGGCGATTTCGGCCGCCGACTTGTCGATGCCGGTGGCGACCACAGAGACGCGGATCACGCCTTCGAGCTCTTCGTCGAACGTGGCGCCCAGGATGATGTTGGCGTCCTGGTCGACCTCTTCGCGGATGCGGGTCGCGGCCTCGTCGACCTCGAACAGCGTCAGGTCGCGGCCGCCGGTGATCGAGATCAGCAGGCCCTTGGCGCCCTTCATCGAGGTCTCGTCGAGCAGCGGGTTGGCGATCGCCGCCTCGGCGGCGGCCATGGCGCGCCCCTCGCCCGAAGCTTCGCCCGTGCCCATCATTGCCTTGCCCATCTCGCGCATCACCGAACGGACGTCGGCGAAGTCGAGATTGATCAGGCCTTCCTTGACCATCAGGTCGGTGATGCAGGCGACGCCGGAGTAGAGCACCTGGTCGGCCATGGCGAACGCATCGGCGAAGGTGGTCTTGTCATTGGCCAGCCGGAACAGGTTCTGGTTGGGGATGACGATCAGCGTATCGACGCATTTCTGCAGTTCCTCGATGCCCAGGTCGGCCGTCTTCATGCGGCGCTGGCCTTCGAAATGGAACGGCTTGGTGACGACGCCGACGGTGAGGATCCCCTTCTCACGCGCGGCCCGCGCCACCACCGGCGCAGCACCCGTGCCGGTGCCGCCGCCCATGCCGGCGGTGACGAAGCACATATGGGTGTTGGAGAGATGATCGATGATCTCGTCGATGCATTCCTCAGCCGCCGCGCGCCCGACTTCCGGCTGCGATCCGGCACCGAGCCCCTCGGTGACATGCGCGCCGAGCTGGATCAGCCGCTCAGCCTTCGACATGGTCAGTGCCTGGGCGTCCGTGTTGGCCACCACGAATTCGACACCGCGCAAGCCGGCGGTGATCATGTTGTTGACGGCATTGCCGCCGCCGCCGCCGACACCGAACACGGTGATGCGTGGCTTCAGCTCGGTGATGTCCGGCTTTTGCAGATTGATCGTCATTGTCTCCGTCCTTTGCCTTTCCCGCCGCTTCGCCGCTGCGGCCGCCTATGGGGCTGTCCCCGTCAATTTAGAAACTGTCTCTCAACCACTGACTCATGCGATGCAGTTTTCCGCCCGTTCCGGTCATCCTGAGACCGGAAATTCCTTTCGCCGGATGGCTCTCGAAGCTCGCCATCTGCGGATAGATCAGCAGCCCGACCGGGGTCGAGAATGCCGGCCCCTTGGCCGCTTCCGGCAGGCCCGCCACACCGAGCGGGCGGCCGATGCGCACATTGCGCCCGAGAATGCGGCGCGCCGCTTCCGGCAGGCCGGAAAGCTGGCTGGCGCCGCCGGTGAGCACGACACGCTTGCCGACGGCGTTGCCGTAGCCGGACTTGTTCAGCCGGTCGCGCAAAAGCTCGAGCGTTTCGTCGATGCGGGCGCGGATGATGCGCGTCATCATCGAGCGCGGCACCTGCAGCGGTATCTCGCCCTCTTCGCCGATCGGCTGGATCGAAACCAGGTCGCGGTCGTCGGCGCTGCCGGGCAACGCCGAGCCATGCATCACCTTGAGCCGCTCGGCCGCGTCGAGCGAGGTCGACAGGCCCTTGGCCATATCCAGCGTCACATGGTTGCCGCCGATGGCGATGGCGTCGCCATGGACGAACTTGCCTTCCGAGAACACCGAGATTGTCGTCGTGCCGCCCCCCATGTCGATGCAGGCCGCGCCCATTTCGAGCTCGTCGTCGACCAAGGCGGCAAGCCCGCTGGCATAGGGCGTCGCCACCATGCGCTCGACCGACAGATGCGAGCGGTTGATACAGAGCTCCAGATTGCGCAGCGGCGCCGCATCGCCGGTCAGCACATGCATGTCGACGCCGAGCGATTCACCGACCATGCCGCGCGGATCGCGCACGCCGCGCTCGGAATCCAGCGAGAAGCCGACGGGAAGCGAATGGATCACCTCGCGCTCGGCCTTGAGCGCCTGCTTGGCGCCGGCGGCCAGCACCCGCTTGATGTCGGCCTCGTCGGCCTGGTGGCCGCCAAGGTTGATGGTGGCCGAGTAGGCTTCGCTCTTTAGCCGGCCGGCCGTCATGTTGACGATCAGCGAATCCACCGTCAGCCCCGCCATGCGCTCGGCGGCGTCGACGGCGAGGCGGATGGCGTGCTCGGCGCGATCGAGATCGACGACGACGCCCGACTTCACGCCTTGCGATTTCTGGTGGCCGATGCCGATCACCTGGATGCGATGCGAGCGTCCGCGCAACAGCTTGCCGTCGTCGCGCGGCTTCAGCTTGGCCACCACGCAGCAAACCTTGCTCGAACCGACATCCAGCACCGTCAATGTGCCGGAGCGGCGCGAGGAGGCATCACCGTTGCCGCCAAGCCAGCTCATATCTTCGTCTCCGGCTTGCGCTTCAGCTTCTGCGGCTTTTCGTTCAGCGCCGCCTCGCGCTGCGTCGCCGCTTCCGGCGTCAACTGCACGACCAGGCGGTCGGACAAGCGCATGTCGACGGCGGCGATGTCGCGCGTCAAAAGCCCGTTGTCATGATCCATCCTGACCAGGTCGGCGATCGCCTGATCCTCACCATCCTCCGGCAGCTTGATCGTGATGCCGTTCTCGAGCTTCAGGTCCCAGCGCCGTTCGCCAATGCGGATATAGCCTTTGACCCGCGCCGCCAGCTCCGGATATTTCTTGATCTTGGCGAGAAAATCCGGGGCCTTAGCCGGCGCGCCGGTGCCGATGATCAGCGGCAGCAAGGCCTGCTTGCCACCAGAGAACGGCGCGATCACCTCGCCGGACCGCTCGATCACCGAAAGCGTATTGCCCTGCTGCCAGAGCGCGAAAGGCTCACGCTCCTCGACACGCACTTCCAGCGTATGCGGATAGACCTTGCGTACCGCGGCGACCTCGACCCAGGGCAGTGTCGCGATCCGCTCGCGCGCGGCTTCGGCGTCGAAGCCGATCAGCGAGGTCCAGCCGTCGAGCTGAAGCCGGTCCAGTATGTCGATCTCGGAGGTTTCGCGATTACCGACCACCTTGATCTGGTCGACGGCGAAGCCCGTGCGGGCAGTGATGCCCTGGACGATGCTGTCTGTGTAGCCGCCAAGATAGGAGCCATAGGCGCTACCCGATCCGATGAGGACCGCCGACAGGATGGCGGCGGAGAAAGGCGGCGCGGTGAACTCACCCTCGCCCAGGCGCGCAAGTACGCGCACCGGCCGGCGAAGCAGCCGCGGCAGCACGAAATGGTCGAAAGACAGCGGCACGCCGAACAGCGTCGGCCCAGCCGCGCCCGTCCCCTTGCCCTGGCCCCATTTCAACGCAGACACGAAGCGTCCTCCACCATCCAACTCAACAAATCGCCGAACGAATGTCCCGCATGCGCGGCGATTTCGGGCACCAGAGACGTCGGCGTCATGCCCGGCTGGGTGTTGACCTCGAGCCAGACAACCTCGCCGTTCTCGGAGTGACGGTCGTCGTAACGGAAGTCCGACCGGGAGACGCCCCGGCAACCGATAGCTTGGTGAGCCTTGAGCGCCAGTGTCTGTATTTTTTGGTAAATATTCGGTGAAATTTTAGCAGGGGTTTCGTGTTTTGATCCGCCCGCGACGTATTTTGAATCATAGTCGTAGAAGGAATGGCCGGTCGGGATGATCTCGCAGACGCCGAGCGCCACGTCACCCATCACCGCGCAGGTCAGCTCGCGCCCATGCACATAGCGCTCGACCATGACGGTATCGCCGTATTTCCATTCCGACGAGCCGATGACCTGCGGCGGATGCGACTGCCCCTCATGCACGATGACGACGCCGAAGCTCGATCCTTCATTGACCGGCTTGACCACATAGGGCGGCTTCATCGGATGCTTGTTCTGGATGGCGAAGCGGCTGGTCACCTTCGATTCCGCCACCGGAACGCCGACCGCCTTGGCGACCTTCTTGGCCAGCTCCTTGTTCATGGCAAGCGCCGAGGCGAGCACGCCGGAATGGGTGTAGGGAATGGCCAGATATTCGAGGATGCCCTGGATGGTACCATCCTCGCCGAATGGACCATGCAGCGCGTTGAAGACGACGTCAGGCTTGAGCTCAGCAAGCACGGCGCCGACATCGCGCGCGACATCGACGCGGGTGACCTGGTAACCTTCCTTCTCAAGCGCATCGGCACACGCTTTCCCCGAGGACAGAGACACGGGCCGCTCCGACGAGAATCCACCCAGGAGGACGGCCACATGCTTACTTTTCATTTCCCGTCATCCCCTCTCACGGCGGGTCCGCAACCAATGTTTCCGCAACATTGAGTCCGAGTCTCCCGGCAGGTTGCCCCCCAGACGGAAAACGCGGGTGACGCGTCGAACGACTCAAATCAGGAAACGCTTTAGGGCAGAGAATCAGAGAGTTGATTCGCTGGCAAGTGCTTATGAATCCGACAGATTCACTTTCCGCGAAAACAGCTACGAAAACTGTGTTGTGAGTCTTTGGAGCAACGGTCGCGCGGGTATTTCGGGCCGCATGAAGTTAATGCATCACATGAACTTCAGCGCGCGCTAATACGCCTTAAAGCAGCTGCCCGAGAAATTCCTGCACGGCATGGCCCTGCCGGAAATCGCCGAGGCGCTTGATTTCCCATTGCAGCCGGATGCCCGAATGTTCAAGCACCCGTGCCCGCACCGTCTCGCCGAGATATTCGAGGTCATAGCCGGTCGCGGTTCCCGTGTTGATCATGAAGTTGCAGTGCATCGGCGACATCTGCGCGCCGCCGATCATCAGCCCGCGGCAGCCGGCCTTGTCGATCTCCTTCCAGGCCGAAGTGCCCTCCGGATTCTTGAAGGTCGAGCCGCCGGTCTTCTCGCGGATCGGCTGCACCGTCTCGCGATGGTTCTGCACGGCATCCATCGCTGCCTTGATCTCAGCCTGGTCCTGCAAGGTTCCTTCGAAAGTCGCCGAAGTGAAGATCAGCCCCGAAGGCGCCGACGAATGGCGGTAGGCATAACCCATATCGGCATTGCTCAGCGTATGGACATTGCCCTTGCGGTCGAGCGCCCGCACCTCGACGACGCGCTCGCGTGTCTCGACGCCATTGGCGCCTGCGTTCATCCTGAGCGCGCCGCCTACGGCGCCGGGAATGCCGTGGTAGAAATGAAAGCCGCCAATGCCCGCCTCGTAGGCGACGGCCGCGACCCGCTTGTCCGGCGTCGCCGCACCCGCCTTGATAGACGTTGGCCCGATGACTTCAGCCTCGCCGAAGCCTTTCGCCGAAAGACGGACGACGATGCCGGCAATGCCGCCGTCGCGCACCAGGAGGTTCGAACCGACGCCGACCACCATCAGCGGTACGTCTTCGGGAACCGCCCGCAGGAATTCAGCGAGATCCTCCTCGTCGGCCGGCTGGAACAGGGCTTCAGCAAGCCCGCCGGCGCGGAACCAGGTGATCTTGTCCATTTCGGCATTGGGCGTGATGCGGCCGCGCAGGCGGGCAAGCCGGTCGCCAAGCTTGTCGATCAACGCCTGGCCGCGCATCATGAGATTGTCCCGCCAAGTTCCTTGGGCAACGTATAGGCCCATTGGGTGATATTGCCGGCGCCGAGGAAGACGACGAAGTCGCCCGGCTTGGCCAGATCGCGGATGATAGGCGCAATCGCGGCAGGGCCCTCGATGTAGCGCGCGTCGCGATGGCCGCCGGCGCGAATGCGCGACACCAGCGCGTCCGACGTCACGCCGTCGATCGGCTCCTCGCCCGCCGCATAGACGGGCGCCACCATGACCGTATCGGCATCGTTGAAGCAGACCGAGAATTCGTTGAACAGATCGTGCAGCCTGGTGAAGCGATGTGGCTGCGCAATGGCGATGACGCGGCCAGCGGTGGCGCTGCGTGCGGCCTTCAGCACCGCGGTGATCTCGACCGGGTGGTGGCCGTAGTCGTCGAATATGTCGACGCCATTCCACGAGCCGGTATGGGTGAAGCGCCGCTTGACGCCGGCGAAGGACGACAGGCCCTTCTTGATCGCCTCGGCCGACAGGCCGAGCTCATGCGCGACCGCGATCGCCGCCGTCGCGTTGGAAACATTGTGACGGCCGGGCATTGGCAGGCGCAGGCCTGATATCGTCATCTGGCCGCGGCCTTTGCGGTCGCGGATCACCACGTCGAACTCCGATATGGCGCCGGCCATGCGGTGGTTGGTGAAGCGAACGTCGGCCTGTGCGTTCTCGCCATAGGTGATGACGCGCCGGTCCTCGATGCTGCCGACCAGCGCCTGCACTTCCGGATGGTCGGTGCACATCACGCCGAAGCCGTAGAACGGCACGTTCTCGACGAACTGGCGAAACGCCTCGCGCACCTTGTCGAAACTGCCATAGTGGTCGAGATGTTCGGGATCGATATTGGTGACGACGGCAATCTCGGCCGGCAGCTTCAGGAAGGTGCCGTCGCTCTCGTCGGCCTCGACCACCATCCATTCGCCGTCACCCATGCGGGCGTTGGTACCGTACGCGTTGATGATGCCGCCATTGATCACTGTCGGGTCGAGCCCTCCGGCTTCGAGCAGCGTCGCCACCATCGAGGTCGTCGTCGTCTTGCCGTGGGTGCCGCCGATCGCCACCGCCTGGCGGAAGCGCATCAGTTCGGCCAGCATCTCGGCCCGCCGCACGACAGGCAGCAGCTTCTCGCGCGCCGCCTTCAGCTCCGGGTTGGATTTCTTGATCGCGGTCGAGACGACCACCACTTCGGCGTCGCCGAGGTTTTCTTCCCTGTGGCCGACGAAGCACTCGATGCCCTTGTCGCGCAGCCGCTGCACATTGGCGCTGTCTGCCTGATCGGAGCCCTGCACCCTGTAGCCGAGATTATGCAGCACCTCGGCGATGCCGCTCATGCCGATGCCGCCAATGCCGATGAAATGCACAAGGCCGATCGTCTGCGGCATCTTCATGCGTGCGTCTCCTTCCTGAAATCCGAAACGGTTTTCCTGGACGCAATAGCCTCTGTCAGATCGGCGAGCAACCGCGCCGCGTCCGGTTTTCCGGCCGATCTGGCGGCCGCGGCCATGGCCGTCAGCCTGTCGGGGTCGTCCATCAACCCGCCGATCAATGCCGCGATGCGCTCGGGCGAAAGCGTGGATTGAGGATGCACCTCGGCCCCGCCCGCCGCGGCGAGCGCTGCGGCATTGGCCGCCTGGTCGTGGTCGAGCGCGTGCGGATAGGGCACCAGCAGCGCCGGCCTGCCGATGACGGCGATTTCCGAGACCGTGGAGGCCCCCGAGCGTGACATCACCAGATGTGCCGCCGCCATCCGCGCCGCCATGTCGGTGAAGAAGGGCAAGACCTGCGCGTCGACGCCGAGAGCAGCGTAGGCCGACTTGACCCGCGCCACGTCCTCCGCGCGCGCCTGCTGGGTTATCACCAGGCGTTTGCGCTGAGGCTCCGTCAGCAACGCGATGGCCGCCGGCACCGCATCGGAGAAGAACTGCGCGCCCTGGCTGCCGCCGAACACCAGCAGCCGGAACGGCTGGTCCTCTGCCGAGGCCGCGTAGGGCGTCTTTGCCGCCTCCAGCACTTGCGGCCTGACCGGGTTGCCCGTGGTCACCGTCTTGGCGCCCGCGGCACTTTCATCCTCAGGCAGGAAGCCGCCGGCGATGGCGTCGACACGGGCTGCCAGCGCCCGGTTGGCGCGGCCCATCACCGCGTTCTGCTCGTGGATCAGCGTCGGAACCTTGCGCCTGGTCGCCGCATAGAGCGGCGGCAGCGTCGGATAGCCGCCAAAGCCGACGACGGCTTCCGGCTTGAACCGGGCGATGATGCCGGAAGCCTGCCGCACCCCACGCCAGATCTTCCAGAAGGCACCGATGACCGCGACGGGATTCTTCGATCCCAGGGTCGCCGATTGGATCGGATGGACGGCGCCTGGAAAATGGCTGGAAAACCGCTCGACACGGTGGTCGGTGGCCAGATGCACGGCCCAGCCGCGCTCGCTCAGCTCATGCGCCAACGCCTCGGCCGGGAACAGATGTCCGCCCGTGCCGCCAGCCGCCAGAAGGATCACACCCCTCGACATCTCACTCCGCCGGCATGGCGCGCTGCGAGAAGGCAAAGCCCATCTGCTTGCGCTTTTCCGGCCGCTTGCGTGTCAGCGCCAGCACCATGCCCATCGAGATGGCGATGGCGATCTGCGAGGAGCCGCCATAGGAGATGAACGGCAGCGTCATGCCCTTGGCCGGCATGAGCTGCAGGTTGACGCACATGTTGATGACCGACTGCAGGCCGAACACCGTGACCAGCCCACCGACGGCATAGCGCGTGAAATCGTCCTGTTCCTTCATCGCGGTGTTGAGGCCGCGCAGCACGATGAAGGCGAAGATCGACATGATGAAGAAGCACATGATCAGCCCGAACTCCTCGCCGGCGACCGAAAAGACGAAGTCGGCATGGCTGTCGGGAATGACCCGTTTGACCGTGCCCTCGCCCGGGCCGACGCCGAACCAGCCGCCATTGATCAGCGCCTCGCGCCCCATGTCGACCTGGAACGTATCGCCCTCGCCGGTCAAAAATTTGTCGATGCGGGCGGCGACGTGCGGAAATACGGTATAGGCGGCAAACAGGCCGCTGGCGCCGGTGACGCCGAGCGCAATGATCCACAGCCATGGCAGGCCTGCCATGAAGAACATGACGCCCCAGGTGCCGGTCACCAGCATGGTCTGTCCGAGGTCAGGCTGGGCGACCAGAAGCGAGACGACCAGGATCAGCAGCAGCATGGCAAACAGATTGCCGGGAATATCGGGCTGGCGCTTGTGTTCGGCGAACAGCCACGCACAGACGATGACGAAGGCGGGCTTCAGGAATTCCGACGGCTGGATCGACAGCCCGACAAGCGATATCCAGCGCCGGGCTCCCTTCACCTCGACGCCGATGTAGAGCACCACCACCATCAGCACGAGCATGATGCACAGCATCGCCAGCGCC
Source organism: Mesorhizobium sp. CNPSo 4689 (assembly GCF_057784325.1). NCBI lineage: Bacteria > Pseudomonadati > Pseudomonadota > Alphaproteobacteria > Hyphomicrobiales > Phyllobacteriaceae > Mesorhizobium > Mesorhizobium sp. CNPSo 4689. The sequence continues at coordinate 197,035 of NZ_JBWLUZ010000002.1, read as the reverse complement.
ACGCGCCGGATCTGCCGCGATTCCAGGAAGGAGACTGCCAGCATCACGCCAAGTGCCGGCACGGTGAAGATGATTTGCCTGGTGGCGAAGTGGAAGCTGTCGAGGCCGATGCGTTCGGCCACCGCCGGGCTCGCCGCGAAAGACAGCACGATGCCCAGCCCCATCAGCGACAGGAATGCCGCCAGGAACCAGCGATCGATCGTCCACCACCAGGTCGCAACCGGACTTTTGTCGAGACGGCTTTGCATTATCGTGGCCCTCCGATGGGTTTCACACCATCTATAGCGCTCGCAGCTTGCCTGAAGGCTTCGCCGCGCACTTCGAAATTCTTGAACTGGTCGAAACTGGCGCAGGCCGGCGACAAAAGCACCACGGCCTCACCGCCATCGTCCTTCGCGGCATCATTGGCCGCATGCGCGACCGCGGCCGCCAGCGTGCCCGAGATCTCATAGGGCACGGCCTCGCCGAGCGTCGCTGAAAAGCCCGGCGCCGCTTCGCCGATCAGATAGGCCTTGGCGATGCGCGGAAAGAAACCGCGCAGCGGCTCGATGCCGCCTTCCTTGGGCAGCCCGCCGGCAATCCAGTAGATGCGTGAAAAACTCGACAGCGCCGGTGCGGCCGCGTCGGCATTGGTCGCCTTGGAATCGTTGATGAACAGAACATGGTCCTTGCGGCCGACCTGTTCCATGCGATGCGCCAGCCCGGGAAAGCTCTCGAGCCCGGCCTGGATCTCGCCCAACTCAAGCCCGACCTTCAGGCAGGCGGCGACCGCGGCAAGCGCATTCTGCGCATTGTGCTGGCCGCGCAGCGAGCCGATGCCGTCGAGAAAGGCGACGCGGCTATAGCGGCCATTTGCTGCTTCCATCAGATTGCCGCCGTCGGCGAAATAGCCGTCGGTCAGAGGCAGGCGCTTGGAAATGCGGATGACCTGCCTGCCCACCCGATCCAGCCGGTCGGCAATCTGGGCGCACCAGGAATCGTCGACGCCGATGATCGCGGTCTCGCTGCCGGCCACCAGCCGCTCCTTGATCGAAGCGTAGTGCTGCATGGTGCCGTGCCGGTCGAGATGGTCGGGCGTCAAATTGAGCAGGATGCCTGCGGTCGGATTGATCGAGGGCGCAAGGTCGATCTGGTAGGACGAGCATTCCACAACATAGTGGCGCCCTGCCTGAGGCGGATCGAGCGTCATGATGGCGCGGCCGATATTGCCGCCCATCTGCGTATCCCGTCCGGCCGATTTCAGGATATGCGCCGTCAGCGCCGTCGTCGTCGACTTGCCGTTGGTGCCGGTGATGGCAATGAAAGGTGCCTCGGGCGCACGCAAGATCCGCTCGCGGCAGAACAGCTCGATGTCGCCGATCACCTCGACGCCCGAGCCGCGCGCGAGCTCCACGGTCCAGTGCGGCTTCGGATGCGTCAGCGGCACGCCGGGCGACAGCACGAAGGCCGAGAACCCGGCCCAGTCGGCGCCGCGCAGGTCGCCGGTCGCAATGCCAACTGCAGCCGCCTTGGCGACGCTGTCCGGATTGTCGTCCCAGGCGAGGATGTCGGCCCCGCCCGCGATCAGCGCATGCGCGGTGGCGATCCCAGAGCCGCCGAGCCCGAAGAGCGAGACACGCTTGCCTGCGAAGGATGAGGCGGGGATCAAGCGGCGTCCTATCTGAGCTTGAGGGTCGACAGGCCGACCAGCGCCAGGATCACCGCGATGATCCAAAAGCGGATCACCACCTGGCTTTCGGTCCAACCGAGCTTTTCGAAATGATGGTGGATCGGCGCCATCAGGAACACCCGCTTGCCGGTCATCTTGAAGTAACCGACCTGGATGATGACCGACAGGATCTCCACCACGAACAGACCGCCGACGATGACCAGGACGATCTCGTGCTTGGTCGCCACCGCGACGGTGCCGATCAGGCCGCCCATCGCCAGCGAGCCGGTGTCGCCCATGAAGATCGCCGCGGGCGGCGCGTTGAACCACAGGAAGCCGAGGCCGGCGCCAATGACCGCGCCAAGCACGACGGCCAGTTCGCCGGTGCCGGGGACGAAGTGGATCTGCAGATATTCGGCGAACACCGCATTGCCCGAGAGATAGGCAATGACGCCGAAGGAGGCCGCCGCGATCATGATCGGGACGATCGCCAGTCCGTCGAGACCGTCGGTCAGGTTCACCGCATTGCCGGCGCCGACGATGACGAAGCAGGAGAACGGCACGAAGAACCAGCCGAGATTGATGATGAATTCCTTGGCGAAGGGGAAGGTCAGCGACGACGAGAACGGCGCCTGGCCATTATGCATGATCACCCAGGCGGCGATGCCGGCGATGACGAATTCGAGCGCCAGTCTTGCCTTGCCGGAAAAGCCCAGATGCGACTGCTTGGTCACCTTCAGATAGTCGTCGTAGAAGCCGATCGAGCCGAAGCCGAGCGTTACCAGCATCACCACCCAGACATAGATGCTGGAGAGGTTCGCCCACAAAAGCGACGAGCCGATGATGCCGCAAAGGATCATCAACCCGCCCATTGTCGGCGTGCCGGCCTTCTTGAAATGCGTCTGCGGCCCGTCGGCGCGGATCGGCTGGCCCTTGCCCTGCCGAAGGCGCAGTGAATTGATGATCGTTGGCCCGAAGATGAAGACGATCAGCGCCGAGGTGATCAGCGCCCCGCCGGTGCGGAAGGTGATGTAGCGGAAGACGTTGAAGACCGAGATCTTGTCCGCGAAATCGACGAGCAGTGTGAACATGAAACTCCGTCCCCCGGGCCGGTCTTAGGTCTGTTCAATGGATGTGGCTTGCGCCGGAAATTTGCCGAGCAATGCCTCGACCAGCTTTGAAAAACCGATGCCTTTCGACGATTTGACCATCAACACGTCGCCAGGCTTCAACGCCGACAGCAGCAGCGGCTTCAACTCTTCGGCGCCGGCGCGATACTCCGTATCGATCTCGTCGGGCAAGATGTCCGCCAATGCCCGCATTTCAGGGCCGCCGAGAAAGACCGTGCGCGTTTCGGTGCCGACGATGAGATCGGCAAGGGCTGCGTGCAGCTTCGCCGAATGGTCGCCGAGTTCGAGCATGTCGCCGAGCACGGCGATGCGCCTGCCCTCGCCCGACACAGGCGTTGCGTTGAGCAGCGCCATAGCCGCCTGCATCGAGGCCGGATTGGCGTTGTAGCTCTCATCGATCAGCGTGATCTGCCCTTTCGGATGGCGCAGCACATGGCGCTTGCCGCGGCCGCGCTCCGCCGAGAGGTTGGCCAGCGCCGAGGCCACCGTGCCGATATCGGCACCAACCAGTTGCGCCGCGCCCAGCACGGCCAGCACATTCTGCACCATGTGGCGGCCGGGCGCGCCGACCCGGGCGGCGACGTCCTGCCCGCCGATCCTGGCAGTGATCATGGAATGGCCGGCATGCAGTTCGCATTTGACCAGCTTGAAGGTCGAGCGGGCATTTTCGCCGAAGCCGAAGACATGCTCGACACCGGCGGCCCTGGCCATCTTGTCCAGTAGTTTCCAGCGCCCGTCGTCGCGGTTGAGCAGTGCGGCACCGTCAGGTTCCAGCCCCTCGAATATCTCGGCCTTGGCCTTGGCGATTTCGTCGAGATTTTTGAAGAAGCCGAGATGCGCCGCCGCGATCAGCGTGACGATGGCGACATGCGGGCGGACCATCTTGACCAGCGGCCGGATTTCATCCGGATGGTTCATGCCGATCTCGAACACCGCATAGTCGCAATCGGCGGGCATCCGCGCCAGCGTCAGCGGCACGCCCCAATGGTTGTTGAACGACTGCGCCGAGGCATGCGCCTTGCCGACCGCAGACAGCACGTGGCGCAGCGCTTCCTTGGTGGTCGTCTTGCCGGCCGAGCCGGTCACCGCGATGATCCTGGCGTTGGAGCGCGCGCGTGCCGCGACACCGAGCTTTTCCAGCGCGGCAAGCACGTCCTGGACCACGATCATCGGCGCCGTCAGCCGCCCCAGCGACGGCAGCTTGCCCTCGGCGACGACCAGCACCCCGGCGCCGGCTTTGACGGCGGCTGTCGCGAAATCATGGCCATCCATCGCCTCGCCCTTGATGGCGAAGAAGGCGTCCCCCGGCTGCAGGCTGCGGCTGTCGATCGAAATGCCGGAAATACCCTCCGGCATCGGGCCGATCGGCCGCCCGCCCATGGCGTCGACCAGCGCTTCGGAGGTCCACAGGACACTCATGCAGCCCGCTCCCTGAGCGCCGCACGAACTTCCTCGTGGTCGGAGAAATGCAATGTCTCAGCGCCGATGGTCTGGCCTTCCTCGTGGCCCTTGCCGGCCACGATCAGCGTATCGCCGGCGTGAAGCATGGCCACCGCCTCGTGGATCGCCTTGCGCCGGTCGCCTATCTCGATGGCGCCGGGCGCAGCGGCGAGGATCGCAGCGCGGATCGTTTCCGGCACTTCCGAACGCGGATTGTCATCGGTGACGATGACGACATCGGCGAGCCGCGTCGCGATCTCGCCCATGATCGGCCGCTTGCCTCGATCGCGATCGCCGCCGCAGCCGAACACCACGATGACGCGGCCAGTGGTGAATGGCCGCACGGAAGCGAGCACGTTTTCCAGCGCGTCCGGCTTGTGCGCATAGTCGACATAGACAGGCGCACCATTGCCGGTGGTACCGACGAGGTCGAGTCGACCCGGTGCGCCTTTCAATTTTTCCAATGCAATCAGGGCTTTGACGGCAGGAATTCCCGTAGAAATAGCCAAACCCGCCGAAACCAGCGCGTTCGCGATCTGGAAATCGCCGGCCAGCGGCAGGTCGATTTCGTGCAGCACGCCGTCGGCCTCGACTTCGGCGCGCTGGCGATGGCGCTCATGCTCGACCCGCTTCAGCCTTAGGAAATCGCCGTGGCGACCGACCGTCAGCACGGTCAACCCTGCTGCCTTGGCCGCTTTGATCGTCGGCTCCGACCACGGGTCGTCGGCGAAGATGACCGCCGGCGCGCCCTTGGGCAGCAGCGTGTCGAACAGGCGCAATTTCGCCTGGTGGTACTCCTCGACGGTCGGGTGATAGTCCATGTGGTCGCGGCCGAGATTGGTGAAGCCGCCGGCGGCGAGTTTCACACCATCCAGCCGGCGCTGGTCGAGGCCATGGCTGGAGGCTTCCATCGACGCGTGGGTGACGCCGGCATCCGCAAGTTCGCGCAAAAGCTGGTGCAGCGCCACCGGGTCGGGCGTGGTTAGCGAGCCATACTCGTTGCGGCCGGGCGCCACCACGCCGGTGGTGCCGATCGAAGCGGCGGCATGGCCGGCCTGCTCCCATATCTGCCGCGTGAAGGCGGCGACCGACGTCTTGCCGCTGGTGCCCGTCACCGCCACCATTGTCTCCGGCTGCCTGCCGAAGAAGCGGGCAGCACTCAGCGCCAGCGCCAGGCGCGGGTCGCCGACGGCAAGCACCGGGACCGACAACCCGGCAATGGCGCTGGATTTGCCCGCCACGATCGCCGCCGCGCCGCGCTTCGCGGCATCCTCGGCATAGGTCACACCGTCCGCCTTGGTACCAGTAAGCGCGAAAAAGACGACGCCGGGTTTTACCTGGCGGGAATCCGAGGAAATCCCGGTCACCTCCAGGTCGAGGGAAGCTGTTCCCTCGACAGGCAGGATACCGGCTAGGTCTTTCAGCTGCATCGAAACCCGTTCATCGCAACAAAATAGCGCGCAGTTGCCGGCGCGCCCCAAGAATCACTGATAGGAAACCAGCGTTGCACCATTTTCATGGCTGAAATCTGGCTTCACGCCAAGCATTGAAGCCGCGCGCCGGATGATATTGCCCGCCATGACGCCCGCATTCGAGGCCGCGGTGGCACCCATGCCGGGCTTTTCCGGCTTCGGTTCGTCGGCGATCGTCAGCACGATGTACTGCGGGTCGTCCATCGGGAAAGCAGCGACGAAGGCATTGAAATTCTTGTCCTTCGAGTAGCGGCCATTGACGACCTTTTCAGCCGTTCCGGTCTTGCCGCCGACGCGATAGCCCGGAACCCTGGCGCTCTTGCCCGAGCCTTTCTCGGCGTTGAGCGCATAGAGATAGCGCATGCCCTCGACGGTCTTTTCGTTGACCACTTTCTTGGCCACCACCATCGCTTCCTCCTGCGTGCGAGGCAGGAATGTCGGCTCGATAAGGTAGCCGCCATTCATCAGCGCGGCGCAGCCGACGGCGGTCTGCAGCGGTGTCGTCGACACACCATGGCCGAAGGCGATGGTGATCGAATTGACCTGTTTCCACACCTTGGGCTCGGTCGGGCGCGCGACCTCGGGCAGTTCCGTCTGCATCTTCTCGAGAATGCCCAGCCGATGCAGGAATTCGCGATGCCCTTCGATGCCCACCGCTTCGGCCTCCTTGGCCGAGCCGATATTGGAGGAATAAATGAACACCTCAGGCACCGACAGCACGCGCCCCTTGCCGTGGAAGTCATGAATGGTCTGATGGCCGATCCTGATCGGGCGCGAGGCGTCGAACCGGCTCTCCAGGGTCACCTTGCCTGAATCCAGCGCCATCGCGGTGGTGAAGCTCTTGAACGTCGAACCCATTTCGTAGAGGCCCGCCGACATGCGGTTCAACCGGTCCTTGTCCTGGGCATTGTAGGGATTGTTGGGGTCGAAATCCGGCACCGACGCCATCGCCAGCACTTCGCCGGTCTTGACGTTGAGCACGACGGCGCCGGCGGCGATGGCGTGGAAGCGTTCCATGCCGGTGGCCACCTCGTCGCGCACGATGTGCTGGACGCGCAGGTCGATCGAGAGCTGCACCGGCTTCAGGTCCCTGGCCACTGCCAGGCCCGACGCCTGAAGGTCGGTCAGACCCTGCTCGTCGACATATTTCTCCATGCCGGAAATGCCCTGGTTGTCGATGTTGGTGAGACCGACAATGTAGGACGAGGTCTCGCCGGCCGGATAGAAGCGGCGTTTTTCGGTACGGAAGCCAAAGCCGGGGATGCCGAGCTGCATGATGTCGGCCTGCTGCTTCGGTGTCAGCTGCCGCTGCAGCCAGACGAAGCCGGCGCCGCTCTTCAGCTTGTGATAGGTCTGTTCGTAGTCGATCTCGGGAAGCACCGTCGACAACTTCTCGATCGCCTCGTCGGCGTCGACGATGCGGCGTGGCTCGGCAAACAGCGAGGCAGTCTTGATGTCGGTCGCCAGCACCTCGCCGTTGCGATCGACGATATCGGGCCGCGACGCGGTCACCCGGCTCTGCGGCCCGCCCGACATGTCGGGATTCTGGAAGCCGAGATAGACCAGCCTGCCGGCGATGGCCGAATAGATGCCGAAAAACACCGCCATCGTCATCACGATGCGCGTCCTGGCCTTGCCGCCGGTCGCCTTGCGGGCGCCATCGACGACGATCGAGCCGTCTTCGCCGGGCCTGGCGCGACGCTTCAGCAGGCTGCCGATCTTTGGAAGTTTGCCCATTACTGGAAGTCTGGCGATCATTGGACGATGCCTCCGGTCACCACGGGATCCTTGCCGTCCGAGGGCCCTTTGCCGGAATTGTCTGCCATGCCGCCCAGCCGTTGCGACGACAGGTCCTCGATGTTGACCGGTTTTGCCGGAAGATCGTCGAGGCCGACGATCTGGCGCGCATTTACCGGCTCGAGTCCCAGCTGCGACTTGTAGATTTCGGCCAGCTTCTGCAGGCGCGACGGTTGGGTGAGCAGGCTCCAGTCCGCCTTCAGAAGGTCGATCGTGTCCTCCTCATAGTGGATCTGCGCCTGGATCTTCTGCACCGCCGCCAATTGTTCCTCGGCCTCGCGCTTGGTCTTGTAGGTCAGGGCGGCCGCCGAGACCATGACCGCGATAAGGACTATGTCGCTGGTACGAAACACGTGCTCACCTCTCTCCCGGCCGGTCGATGCCGGGAAGCTTTGGAAGGCCGAAAATCGAAAAGTCACTGCTACGCGCCGGCGCCTCGGTGCGGATTGCTGCGCGCAGCCTGGCCGAACGTGCTCGCGGGTTGGCCGCGATCTCGGCATCGCCCGCCGTCACGCCGCTGCCGGCCTTGCGAAAAGTCGCCATCCGCGCCTGCGCCTCGGGCAAGTGGCGCGAGCCGCTCGCCGCATCCGAGCGGTCGGCGATGAAGCGCTTGACGATGCGATCCTCCAGCGAATGGAACGTCACCACCGCCAGCCGCCCACCGGGCTTAAGCGCACGCTCTGCCGCAAAGAGCGCCTTTGCCAGTTCGCCAAGCTCGTCATTGACGAAGATGCGCAGCGCCTGGAAGACGCGCGTCGCCGGATGGATCTTGTCCTTCGGGGCGCGGCCGATATGCGTCTCGATGGCGTCGGCGAGGTCGAGCGTGCGCTCGAACGGCCGCTTTTCGCGGCGGCTCTCGATCATGCGGGCGATGCGGCCGGCGTGACGCTCCTCGCCCAGAAAGCCGAAGATGCGCGCAAGATCACCGGCCTTGAAACTGTTGACGACGTCGGCCGCGCTCAAGCCAGCCTGCGCCATGCGCATGTCGAGCGGCCCATCGTTGCGGAACGAGAAGCCGCGTTCGGCCTGGTCGAGCTGCATGGAGGAGACACCGATGTCGAGCACAACGCCGTCGGCGCTTTCAACATGGTCGTCCAACGTTGAGAACGGCGCCTGCACCAGCCGCAGCCTGCCACCCGATTGCTGTTCGAGAACACGACCAGCCGCGATGGCATCGGGATCGCGGTCGATGGCCACGACCGAAGCACCGGTCGCAAGAATGGCTTTGGTGTAGCCGCCGGCGCCGAACGTGCCGTCGACGACTACGTCGCCGGCTTTGGGTGAAAGCGCCTCCAGCACTTCGGCAAGGAGGACCGGAATGTGACGGACTGGTCCGCCAACGGCGTGAAGATCATCGCCGTCGCCCACCATCATTCCGGTCGCTCCCCAGGCTTCGTCCCCTGCCGAAGCTGCAAAAGCCGGGCGCGCGCCTGCGCTCCATAGGCGGCAAGCCGCCCCGGCTCCCAGATCTGAAAGAAATTGCCGCGACCGACAAAGGCCACTTCCGCCAAAATGCCGGTATGCTCGCGGATGAAATCGCTCATCGTGATGCGACCGTCCTGGTCCAGTTTCAGGAACGTCCCATCGCCATGGCAGAAGAAGGACATGTCGTCCGCCGTCTGCAGGAAGGGATCTTCCTGCGCGATGCGCTGTTCGTAGCGGTCGAGCAGGTCGAGACCGCCGACATCCATCGCCGGGATATCCAGGCAGCGCAGGCCATAGAGGTCCGAATAGCCGCGTTTCTGCACGACCGAGCGGAAATGCGCCGGAACGGAAACCCGTCCCTTCGCATCGATCCTGTTCACCGCGCTTGACAGAAACCGGTCCATTACGCGCTACAGCCGCTTCCGCCGCCGCACCCCTCTTCATCGTTTCGCCCGCACCGCCGCTGCGCGGTCCCTTCCGAAAACTCGCTCCGTCCGCCGAGGCAAAAACGCGCAAACGCGCAGCCGCCGCGGCTGCCCGATTGGCGTACGCTTCACCCTGACGCGGAACGAAGGCTTTGGTATCGAAATGGGATATCATGGGGCACTATGGGCGTCAACGGGAACAGGCTTCACAAACGTGCGTGCGACAACCTGGGAAGGCAGCTGCGACGGCACTCCCGTCTTTATCCTCTATTAAGCCTAACGAAGGGTTTAGAGCCCCGTGGCCCAACTGGAGGGCGCTTGCTGCAACCCGTTGGCACGCATAGCGTCACCCGGTCCTCTTCCGGCGGCAACAAGGTGTGAGATCGATGTCCGAAACAGCCAGGTCACGCGCCGCAGCACTTGCCCATTTGCGCAATAGCGGATTCGCCACGGGCGACCCGATCCCCTTGCCGCTGACCATGGCCGCCATCTTTCACACGCCAGGGGATGCGACCGGCTTCAATGAGTATGGCCGCTACAGCAATCCGACCTGGGATGCCGTCGAGCACGCTCTTGGCCATCTGGAAAACGCCCGATGCATCGGCTTCCCGTCCGGAATGGCCGCGATCTCGGCGATTTTCTTCGCGCTTCTGAAGTCCGGCGACCGAGTGCTTTTGCCATCGGACGGCTATCACGCCACGCGAGCGCTGGCCGAGCGCTTCCTCAAACCATTCGGTGTTGCCTATGACCTGCGGCCGACATCGACCTTTCTCGACGGTGGTTTTGCCGGCTATCGCCTGGCTTTCGTCGAGACCCCTTCGAACCCGCAACTGGATATTTGCGATATCGCCGCCGTCGCCAAGGCCGCCCATGAAGCCGGAGCGATCCTCGTTGCCGACAACACGGCGATGACGCCCTTCGGCCAGCGCCCGCTCGACCTCGGCGCCGACATCGTCGTCTCCGCCGACACCAAGGCGACCAACGGCCATTCCGACGTGCTGTTCGGCCACGTCGCCAGCCGCAGCGACGACATCATCGCTGCCGTGACCGGCTGGCGAGAGATGTCGGGCGCCATCCCTGGACCGTTCGAGGCGTGGCTGGTGCATCGCGGCGTCGAAACGCTGGACGTGCGCTTCGACCGCATGTGTTCTTCGGCGGAGATCATCGCGCAAAGGCTGAAGGATCATCGCGCCGTAAGCGGGCTGCGCTTTCCTGGGCTGGAAGGCGACCCGTCACATAATCTTGCCCGCGCCCAGATGGAACGCTTCGGCTTTCTCGTCTCGTTCGAACTGGCCTCGGAAGAGAAAGCCGAGGCATTCATCAACAACTGCCCGCTGATTGAGGCGGCGACCTCCTTCGGCGGTGTCCACACCTCCGCCGAACGGCGCGCCAAACGCGGAGACGCCGTCGCGCCGGGTTTCGTACGCCTGTCGATTGGCTGCGAACCGGTGGAAGAGCTCTGGCAGGCGATCGCGGCATCGCTGGACAGGGTCAGCGGCTGACCGCGTAATCCCGGCCTTCGAAGGACCGATCACGAATTAAGATCATCGGCGTCGATGTTGCGCCGGGAGAAATTGCCAGCTGGCCTGTAAGCCGGGTTCTGTATGGCCCTCGCGCCTTGCGGCGCGAGAACGTGGCGGCCATTCATCTTGGGCGCATGTTGCCATGCGCCTCACGCAACCTACCCGGACGGTGAGCCGGAAACAGCCCTCGAGGGTTTCCCCTCGCACCGTCCCTATTCGGTCTTGCTCCCGGTGGGGTTTACCGTGCCGCTCCTGTTGCCAGTCGCGCGGTGGGCTCTTACCCCACCCTTTCACCCTTGCCGCGGATCCCAGTGGCCTTGCGGACACCAGATGCCGTGGCGGTTTGCTTTCTGTGGCACTTTCCCTGGGGTCGCCCCCGCCGGCCATTAACCGGCACCGTGTCTCCATGGAGCCCGGACTTTCCTCACCCGCAGCCTTTCGGCTTCGCGGGTGCGGCCGCCCGGCCAGCTGGCAGAGCGTATAAAGGGGTTCACGCCTGAAAACGCAAACGAAAAAAGCAGCTTATGCCTGGACGGTCACGCAGGTGTCCCAAGCGCGGCCATCTGCACCTTCACCTTGCTGCAATAGGCCGCCGACACCGGGTTCATGCGCGTGGCGGCATGGCCGGCATTGTATTTCAGGATCGTGCCGCAAGTGGTACCGCCACCGAGGCCTCGTGCCATGGCAAGGTACTTCATGCCGTATTTGATGTTGGTGTCGGGATTGAACAGGCCCTTGACCGAGCCGGTATAGCCCATCATGCGCGCCGTTGCCGGCTTGATCTGCATCAGCCCGATCTCACCGGCGCCGCCGACGATGTTCGGCCGGTAGTTGCTCTCGATCTTGATCACGGCCTTGGCCAGCGACACCGGCACGCCTTCGGCCGCCGCATAGCGGGCGATGATAGCCGAATACTGGCCGGCCTCAGCGGGCGCCACTGCCGAAACCGCGGCATTCTGCGGGCGGATCGATGCCGTCGTCGTCAGATCGATGCTCTTCCTGTTGCGCTTGACATGCCGTTTGGCCTTCGACTTTCGAGCCTTCACTGCAACTGCCTTTTCGACCTTCGCAGTGGCCGTCCTCTTGGCTTTTGCTGCCTGAGCCGCTTTCGGCAGGGCAGTCTTGGCGGGTACGGCGGAGAATCCCTGGTCTGCCCTCTGGCTCAGTGGTGCGCCATTCGCCGCACCGATGGCAAAAGTCATTACACCGGCAACAACAGCTGCCGTTAAAACGGTCAATTTCTGCATGGGGTCCTGTTCTGTTTGAACCGCGCGAAGAACTTCACGCGGCTACACCAATCAATATCGGTACATCCGGGAGGCTAGAGGTCCGACAATTTGCACGGTTCGCCTTTGAAGGCCGAATTGGCGGCAAAGAAGGCGGTGCAAGTCACTTTGCGTGACAGATTGTAATTTATCGACTCAAAAAGGATTACTTTGACAGGATTGCCTTAGCGGAAGCCAGAAGCCTTTGCAGCGTGCGGATTGTCGACCCGTCGGCCACGCCGTCGACCAGACGCGGGCGGAAATGCCGCTGAAAGGCTTCGACCACGATCCCAGTCTGCCGGTCGAACACACCCGATATCTCCACCCCATAGCCGTAGACCGCCAGCATCGACTGCAGCGCCTCGACATCCGGGCCCGTATCGCCTGCCTGGAGCACAGCACCCCGCTTGACCGGCGCCGCCGGGACGAGGTGGCCGACACCGGCCGCGAACAGGGCTTTCCAGGGGAATTTCTCACCTGGATCGATCTTGCGTCCGGGTGCCACGTCGGAATGGGCAAGCACCCTTTGCGCCGGAATAAAATGGCGTTGGACGATCCCCGCGCAAAGGCCGATCACGGCATCGATCTGCCGCCTTGGAAAAGCGGGATAGCCGAGCGAATGGCCGGGATTGACGATCTCGATGCCGACCGAACAGGAGTTGATGTCGGTGCGTCCGAACCACGAACTCTTGCCGGCATGCCAGGCACGATCGCTTTCCCGCACCATCTGGACGATGCGGCCGTCCTCATGGACGAGATAGTGGGCGGAAACCTCACTCGCCGGATCGCACAGCCATGCCTCGGCACCGGGGCCCGTCGCCATGCCGGTATAGTGCAGCACGACCATGTCGGGCTTGAGCGTGTCGCGCCGCGGACCGAAATTCGGCGATGCCCTGACCTCGGCGCTCGGCTCGTCGGGCAGGAAACCGCTCATACGTGCCGCAGGCCCCGCTCGATCATCTCATAGGCAGCGTTGATCGCCGCGACCCTGGTCGTGGCGATCTTGATGAATTCCTGCGGCAGTCCGCGTGCGATCAGCCGGTCGGGATGATTGTCGGAAACCAGCTTGCGGTAGCGTTTCCTGATCTCCTCGAATGGTTTTCCGCGCTCGATGCCGAGCACGACATAGGGATCGGCTGCACCCAGATCGACGTGCCGCGCCAGGATACTCTGGTAATGTGCCTCTTCGATCCGGAATATCTCGGCGATGCGATGCAGGAACAGGCCTTCGCGTTCGTGGATCATCCCGTCCGCCTTGGCTATGTGGAACAGGCCGTCGAGTATGTCCTCAAGCATCATGCAGTTCGCATGGCCCGAACCGCACAATTGCGCCATGCGCGCGGCATAGATCTCGAACCCGGCGACGTCCCGCTTGGCCAGATCGTAAAGGCGCGCCACGTTGCGCGTCTCCTTCGGCGGAACCTCGAATATCTCCTGGAAGGCGCGCACCTCGTTCTGGGTGACGATGCCGTCGGCTTTGGCCATCTTGGCCGACAGCGCGATCATCGCCACCGAAAAGGCGACACGGCGCCGCAGATCCGGGTCACCCGAGAAAACGGTCCGCACGGCCTCCACGACATCGGCGACGCCTGACGACGCTGAAGACGAAACGCGTGTGATGAAGTCGCCGAGGCGGTCCCAAATCGACATAAGGGCTTCTTAGTGCCAACCGCCCACCGCTATCAAGCGAAGACAGTGCCGCAGGCCCGATCGATTTGGGACGCCTGACGAAGCAAACCCAACCCTTGCCATGCAACCGGGCGCGATCGCGCTCGCTCGCAATGCGGGTATTCTGGCAGGACAAGGCCGGCTGATGCCGGCCTTGTCCGTTCATCTCATACTACTGCGCGGGCGCAGCAGGTGCTGCCGGAGCCGGTTCGGCAGGCTTCGTAGCGTCAGGAGCTGCCGGGGCGGCAGGCTGCATCGGCTGTTCGGCTGCCGGCGGGTTTGTGCTCTGTGTGGTGGTGTTGTCTGTGCCGCTGTCGCTGCACGCTGCCACCCCGAGCAGGGCAAGCGCCGAAAGCGACGCAAGAATGAGCTTTTTCATCACATCTCTCCTTCAACAAACGCTCACGTTCCTGTGAGCGGTCGAAGAGAAAATGCATCAGCTGGCCATGAGTTTCGTAACGTTGCGTTTCCGCATGTAACATCTTCAGATAGCTTGGTGATTGCCGTCCGACGAATGGCGAACTAACAGATAAAATAAGAGAAATGCCGGGAGCTGCGATGACCGAGAAATGGGACTTCTGGATCGATCGCGGCGGCACTTTCACCGATGTCATCGGCCGTGACCCTCAAGGCGGGCTGCATCCCAGAAAACTCCTGTCGGAAAACCCCGAAGCCTATGCCGATGCAGCCATCCAGGGCATTCGCGACCTGCTCGGGCTGAAATCCGGCGCGCCTGTGCCGCCGGGGCTGGTCGGCGACATCAAGATGGGCACCACCGTCGCCACCAATGCGCTTCTGGAGCGCAAGGGCGACCGCGTGCTGCTGCTCATCACCAAGGGCTTTCGCGACGCGCTGAGGATCGCCTACCAGGCGCGGCCGGACATCTTCGCCAAGGAGATCATCCTGCCCGAACAGCTCTACGAGCGCGTCATCGAGATCGACGAGCGCGTGCGTGCCGATGGCCGCGTCGAACGATTGCTCGATATTGCTGCTTGCCGCCCGGCCATCGAGCAGGCCAGGCACGATGGCATCGACGCGGTGGCCATCGTCTTCATGCATGCCTGGAAATATCCCGACCACGAGAAGGCGGTGGCAAAAGTCTGCCGCAAGCTCGGCTTCGGCCAGGTCTCCGTCAGCCACGAAGTCTCGCCGCTGATCAAGCTGGTCGGCCGCGGCGACACCACCGTCGTCGACGCCTATCTCTCGCCGATCCTGTCGAGGTATGTGCAAAGGGTGGCGGGAGAACTGGGCGCCGGCCCTCGTCTCATGTTCATGATGTCGTCCGGCGGCCTTACCGCCGCCGATATGTTCCAAGGCAAGGACGCGCTCCTGTCCGGTCCGGCCGGCGGCGTCGTCGGCATGGTCGAAACGGCGAAGCTCGCTGGCTTTGAAAGAGTCATCGGCTTCGACATGGGCGGCACCTCGACCGACGTCGCTCATTATGACGGCGAGTACGAGCGCGCCTTCGACACCGAAGTCGCCGGCGTGCGCATCCGCGCCCCGATGATGCGCATCCATACCGTTGCCGCTGGCGGCGGTTCGATCCTGCACTATGAGGCCGGCCGCTTCCGCGCCGGGCCGGATTCGGCCGGCGCCAACCCCGGTCCCGCCGCCTACCGGCGTGGCGGCCCGCTCGCCGTCACCGACGCAAATGTCATGCTCGGCAAGCTGCAGCCCGACTTCTTTCCTGCGATCTTCGGGCCGAGCCAGGACCAGCCGCTCGATGTCGGGACCGTGCACAAAAAATTCGCGGCGCTCGCCGCCGAAATCGGCGACGGCCGCTCGCCGGAAGCCGTCGCCGAAGGCTTCGTCACCATTGCCGTCGAGAACATGGCCAACGCGATCAAGAAGATTTCCGTTCAACGCGGTTATGATGTCACCGAATATCTGTTGAACTGCTTCGGCGGTGCCGGCGGCCAGCACGCCTGCCTCGTCGCCGACGCGCTCGGCATGGAGGCGGTGCTGATGCATCCCTTCTCCGGACTGCTCTCGGCCTATGGCATCGGCCTGTCGTCGGTCTTTGCCTCGCGCCAGCAGGCGCTGCTTCAGCCCCTGGCAGAGGGATCCCTGCCGGCGATCGACGACCTCATCGCGACATTGCGAAAAGCCATCATCGAAGAACTCGCCGCGCAGGGCATTGGTGAAGATGCCGTCTCCTCGAAGCCGGTGCTGCAGATCCGCTATGACGGCACCGACACGGCATTGCCGGTGAACTTCGAACACGGCTCGATTGCGCGAGCCAGGATCGATTTCGAGGCGGCACACAAAGGTCAGTTCGGTTTCGTCTACGAGGACAAGCCGATGATCGTGGAGTCCGTTGGCGTCGAAGGCACCGATACTGGCGGCGGCGGTCGCGACGAAAGTGAATCAGAGACCGAAGATCTTGTCGTAAGTCATTCCGAGATCCGCAAAATCTTCGCCGAAGGCGAATGGCGCGACACCGGCGTCTTCCGCCGCGAGGCGCTCAAACCGGGCACCAGGGTTTCCGGCCCGGCCTTGATCATCGAGCCCAACCAGACCATCGTCGTCGAGCCAGGCTGGCAGGCCGAAATCACCGCCAGGAACCATGTGCTGCTGCGCCGCATCGAGAAGAAGCGCCGCCAGGCGGCGCTCGGCACCGCCGCCGATCCGGTCATGCTGGAGGTCTTCAATAACCTGTTCATGTCGATCGCAGAACAGATGGGCGTGACGCTGCAGAACACCGCCTATTCCGTCAACATCAAGGAACGGCTGGATTTCTCCTGCGCTGTGTTCGACCGCCATGGTGCGCTGGTCGCCAACGCCCCGCATATGCCGGTGCATCTGGGCTCGATGGACCGCTCGGTCGAGACCATCATCAGGCTGAACTCGGGCGACATCCACCCCGGCGACGTCTTCGCCCTCAACGCGCCCTACAATGGCGGCACGCATCTGCCCGACATCACGGTGGTGACGCCGGTGTTCGACGACGCGAAGAAGGAAATCCTGTTCTGGGCGGCCTCGCGCGGCCACCATGCCGATGTCGGCGGCACCGCTCCCGGCTCGATGACGCCGCTCGCTACAACGGTCGACGAGGAAGGCGTGCTGTTCGACAATTTCCGCATCGTCGATCGCGGAAAATTCCGCGAGACCGAGTTGGAAACGCTGCTCACCGACCACCTCTACCCGGCCCGCAATCCGCACCAGAACATCGCCGACCTCAAGGCGCAGATCGCCGCCAATGAAAAGGGTGTGGCCGAACTGCGCAAGATGGTCGCGCATTTCGGCCTCGATGTCGTCGAGGCCTATATGGGCCACGTCCAGGACAATGCCGCCGAGAGCGTGCGCCGCGTGCTGGAGCGCCTGCCCGACAGTTCCGAATACGAGTATCCGACCGACACCGGCCAGGTCATCAAGGTGAAGATCACGGTCGACCGGCAAAAGCGCGAGGCGACAGTCGATTTCACCGGCACCTCGCCGGTCATGAAGAACAATTTCAACGCACCCGAGCCGGTCGCCCGCGCCGCCGTTCTCTATGCCTTCCGCGTCATGGTCGAGGACATGATCCCGATGAATGCCGGGTGTCTGCGTCCCATCAGCATAATTATCCCGGACGGCTGCATGCTCAAACCGTCCTATCCGGCCGCCGTCGTCGCCGGCAATGTCGAAACCTCGCAGCATGTTACCAACGCTCTGTTCGGCGCCATGGGCGCGATGGCCAATGCGCAAGGCACGATGAACAACCTCACCTTCGGCAACAAAAAGTATCAGTATTACGAAACGATCTGCTCGGGCTCGCCGGCTGGCCGGATGAATTCCGGCCGCGGTTTCGCCGGCACGTCGGGCGTCCACACCCATATGACCAACTCGCGCCTCACCGATCCGGAAGTGCTGGAACTGCG
This sequence comes from Mesorhizobium sp. CNPSo 4689, assembly GCF_057784325.1. NCBI lineage: Bacteria > Pseudomonadati > Pseudomonadota > Alphaproteobacteria > Hyphomicrobiales > Phyllobacteriaceae > Mesorhizobium > Mesorhizobium sp. CNPSo 4689. The sequence goes on along the minus strand of NZ_JBWLUZ010000002.1, from coordinate 179,382 downwards.
CTTTCCCGTCCTGCTCGAGGATTTCCACATCCGCGAAGGCTCCGGCGGCAAGGGCAAATGGGGTGCCGGTGACGGTACCAAGCGCACCATCCGCTTCCTCGAAAGGATGGAATGCGCAATCCTGTCCTCGCACCGCAACCGCCCGCCACAGGGCCTTAGCGGTGGCAGCGACGGCGAGGCTGGCTCGACCAAGGTCCGCCGCAACAACGGTTCGGTCGAGATGCTGAAAGCCTGCGACCAGACCGTGCTCGACGCCGGCGAAGCCGTCATCCTGACGACGCCGACGCCGGGTGGGTTCGGACGAGCCTAAGGAGGCTTCGAGAATTCGCTGCGGCGAGTCAGGTGGCGTGGCTTTCGAGAACCGGAGCGGAGCGGACATTGAAGTCCGTGAGCACCGGAAGCGCAGAAAGCCGCGTCAGATGACCGCCGCAGTAGAATTATCGATACCTCCGACTGTCACGGGCCTGTCATGACGCTGGGCTACCCGCTTGCGCCAACGCAAATGGGGAATCACCTTGCCATGACGGACGTTTCCGGAGATCTGGTTTTTCGCCGCGGCAAGGAAGTTGGAAAAGCCGTCTACCAGAACCGCCCGCTGTCGAAAGCCGGCCTTTCCGAGCGGCTTTTCGCCTTCCTGTTTTCCGGTCTCGTCTATCCGCAGATCTGGGAAGACCCAGATGTCGACATGGAGGCCATGCAGCTTGGCCACGGCCATCGCATTGTCACCATCGCGTCGGGCGGCTGCAACATCCTCGCCTACCTCACGCGCTCTCCGGAGCGGATCGATGCCGTCGATCTTAACGCCGCCCACATCGCGCTGAACCGCATGAAGCTCGAGGCGGTGCGGCATTTGCCGTCGCAAGGCGATCTGTTCCGCTTCTTCGGTGCTGCCGACACCCGTCACAATTCGGAAGCCTACGATCGGTTCGTCGCGCCGCATCTCGATCCGGTCAGCCGCCACTACTGGGAGCGCCGCAACTGGCGCGGACGCCGTCGCATTGCCGTCTTCGACCGCAACTTCTACCAGACCGGCCTGCTCGGCCTGTTCATCGCCATGGGCCATCGCGTCGGCAAATTCTTCGGCGTCGACCCTGCCGGCATCATGCAAGCCAGGAACATCAGCGAGCAGCGCCGCTTCTTCAACGAGGAGCTGGCGCCGGTGTTCGAGAAGCCGCTGCTGAAATGGGCGACATCGCGAAAAGCCTCGCTGTTCGGCCTGGGCATTCCGCCGGCGCAATACGATTCGCTGATCACCTCGGGCGACGGCACCATGGCGAGCGTCCTGAAAGCCCGGCTGGAGAAGCTCGCCTGCGACTTTCCGCTGAACACCAACTATTTCGCCTGGCAGGCCTTTGCCCGCCGCTATCCCGAGCCCGGCGAAGCCGCCCTTCCCGCCTATCTCGAAAAGCGCAACTACAAGACCATCCGTGACAATGTCGACCGCGTCGCCATACATCATGCCAACCTGATCGAGTTCCTTGCCGGCAAGGATGCCGGCACGGTCGACCGCTTCGTGCTGCTCGATGCGCAGGACTGGATGACCGACGACCAGCTCAATGCGCTGTGGGCCGAGATCACCCGCACGGCATCGGCCGGCGCTCGCGTCATCTTCCGCACCGCGGCCGAGCCCAGCCTGCTGCCTGGCCGCGTCTCAGTTTCGCTGCTCGACCAGTGGAGCTATGAGGACGACGCTTCGCGCGAATTCTCGGCGCGCGACCGCTCGGCCATTTATGGCGGCTTCCACCTCTATGTGAAGCGGCCCGCATGAGCGCGCGCGAGCTGCCGGCCAACCATGCCGAACTGATGGACGGCGTCTATCGCTGGCAGCGCCATATCTATGACCTGACCCGCAAATACTATCTGCTCGGACGCGACCGGCTGATAGCAGGACTGGATGTGCCGCCCGGCGGCACCGTGCTCGAACTCGGCTGCGGCACCGGCCGCAACATCATCCTCGCCGCCCGTCGCTATCCCGACGCCCGCTTTTTCGGCCTCGATATTTCGGCCGAGATGCTGGAGACAGCCACAGCCGCCATTGCCCGCGAAGGCCTGTCCGACCGCGTCGCACTGGCGCGTGGCGACGCTACCGATTTCGACGCCAAAGCGCTGTTCGGCATCGAGAGTTTCGACCGCATCTTCGTGTCCTATTCGCTGTCGATGATCCCCGGTTGGGAGAAGACGGTTTCGGCAGCACTCGCCGCCCTTGCGCCTGGCGGTTCGCTGCATGTTGTCGATTTCGGTCAGCAGGAAGGCCTGCCAGGCTGGTTCCGGACCTTGCTGCGCAGCTGGCTGAGGAAATTCCACGTCGCGCCGCGTGAATCCCTGCGCGACGTCCTGGAATCGGAGTCCGAACGAACCGGTTCAACCCTCCGTTTTCGCACGCTTTATCGCGGCTATGCATGGCTCGCCGTGATCCGGCAGCCAAACGGCTAATGCAGCGCCTTCACCAGCGCCCCCAGCATCATCTGCGGCCGGTAGCCGAGCTTGGCTGGTGTCAGCCCGAGCCGCACCACCACCAACTGCTCTGACGGAATGATGGCGACCGTCTGCCCGTCATGGCCTTCCATCCAGTAGGTGTCCTTGGGCAGGCCGGCCGCGACGCCGGCGCCGGGGTTTTCCTCGTCGCCCGGTGCCTCGATCCACACCTGGCCGTTGCCATAGACCTTCGAGGCCGATGCAGGTTCCCGCATCCAGTCGACGAAGCCGGCCGGCAGGATCTCATTGCCGTTCCAGACCCCTCCTTGCAGCAGGAACTGGCCGAAGCGTGCCCAATCATGCGCCGTGGCGTAGAGATAGGACGAGCCGACGAAAGTGCCCTGTTCGTCGGTCTCCAACACAGCGCTGTGCATGCCGAGCGGCTCGAACAGCGCCGTCCGCGGCCAGGTCAGCGCCTTGTCCTTGTCGCCGATGGCGTCCTGCCAGAGCCGCGACAGCATCACAGCCGTGCCGCTCGAATAGGAGAACACCTTGCCGACCTCGCCGGTCAGCGGCTTCGATTCGGCGAACCCCGCCATATCGGGCTCGAGATAGAGCATGCGTGTGACGTCGGCGACGTCGCCATAGTCCTCGTTGAACTCCAGCCCGCTCGACATCGCCATCATGTCGGCGAGGCTGATGGCGGCGCGGCCATCGGCTTTCCATGGCCCGAACAACCCTTGGCTGGTCACCGCCATCTTACCGTCCTTGACCAGCGTGCCGACGATCGCCGCGTTCACCGTCTTGGTCATCGACCAGCCGAGCAGCGGCGTCTTCTGCGAAAAGCCGTCGCCATAGCGCTCGCCAACAATGCGGCCGTTCTTCACCACCACCACCGCCCGCATGCCGGTACCCGCCATGGCCGCGTCGTCGAGGATCTTGGCGATCTCCGGTGCCTGCGAGGCGTCGACCCGTTCGCCTTCCGGCCACAGCGCATCCTGCCTGGTGGCGGCGGGTTCGGCATGGGTCACCGTCTGCCTCGCCTTGCCGGTGTTGCCATCCGGAACCGAAGCGCAGCCCAGCCCGTCACGCGCGACGGCGACACTTCTGCCGAGCACACCGAACAAGCCTGCCGAGACCATCCCACGCTCCTTGTCGACCGACACCTTCATCAGCCTGAGCAGCGGATGGCCCGGCGCCTGCACGTCGACGGCGAGCACATCATCGGCATCGCGCCCGGCAATGAAAACGTTCGAGCAGACGATCTTGGCCGAATAGCCCGAACCGACGCGGATCAGTTCCGGCGGCGCGATATAGAGCCAGGCAAACAGCGCGGCTATCGCCAGCACGACCAGGCCGAGCAGCCATTTGACGATCTTGACGACGATCCGCATCTTTCCATCCCCCGGTGTTTTCGCGCTCGATTTATGTCATCGATTGCTTCGGCAAAATCTCTGTTCTTGTCGAGCGCCGTCAACCTGATATCAACCATGTTCGGCGATCACATGAGGAAGGCGGGCGATCCTGTGGGGTGATCGTCCGGCGGGGCCAGATCGAGGGGCACCAGCAGAAACGACCCATCAGTGGCCGGCTGAACCCGGCTCAGGAGTAGAGAGATGCGCCGTCTCGCGGCTCTCGTCATGCTGACGCTGTTGGGCGCCTGCTCGACCGTGGACGATCTCTCGCCGCTGTCGCCATCCTCGTCCAGCAACCCGACAATGGCGGTGCGTGCACCGCGTTTCGAGGATTCCAAGCCGCACGAATGGGACAGCGGCGCCCCGTGGAACTATGCGGTCCACGGCACCGATGTCTCCAAATACCAGACATCGGTCGACTGGCCGGCGGCCAAGGCCAGCGGCATCTCCTTCGCCTTCATCAAGGCGACCGAGGGCGGCGACCGCTTCGACGAGTATTTCAACGAGCATTGGGCACGCACCAGGGCCGCCGGCATACCCCGTGCGGCCTATCATTTCTTCTATTTCTGCACGCCCGCCGCCACGCAGGCGCGCTGGTTCATCGCAAACGTGCCCGTCGACCGTTTGGCGATGCCGCCGGTGCTGGACATGGAATGGAACCCGAAATCGCCGACCTGCAGGCTGCGCCCGGACGCCGCGACGGTGCGCGCGGAGATGAGCACTTTCCTTGAAATCGTCGAGCGGCACTACGGCAAGAAGCCGATCATCTACACCTCGGTCGACTTCTTCGACGACAACGGCCTGTCGACCTTCCGCGGCTACCCCTATTGGCTGCGCTCGGTCGCCGGCCATCCGCGTCAGAAGTACGGCAGCCATCCCTTCACCTTCTGGCAGTACACCGGCACCGGTATCGTTCCCGGGATGACCGGCAAATCCGATATCAACGTCTTCAACGGCTCCGAAGCCGCCTGGAACAAGTGGCTGCGGCAGAACACCCGTTGACACCGGGGCCCGCGCCTGCTTTTCGACACAGCCGGCGGCGATTGTTTGCACCCGCTGATAATCCAGGGCGCCGCGCGTTCGCAATAGACGCGCAAACGACGCTCTGGCACCTGGTTTCGGAAGGAAGCTGATGCGGATGCGTTCCAAAGCCCTCGCGGCGCTCATCCTGTTCGCCACGGCGTTGCCGGCGGCAGCGCAGGAATGCGGCGGCGATTTCGAGGCATGGAAGCAGGGCGTGGCGGTCGAAGCCAAGGCGGCTGGCGTCGGCGCTCACGGCCTTGATGCGCTGGAAGCTGCCGGCATCGACGACAAGGTGCTGGCGCGCGATCGTGCCCAGGGTGTGTTTTCCCAGACCTTCATCCAGTTTTCGAACCGCATGATCTCGGCCTATCGGCTGAAGCAAGGCGCCGCCAACCTCAAGAAATACGCCGACGTGTTTGCCCGCGCCGACCAGCAGTTCGGCGTCCAGGCACCGGTCATCGCCGCCTTCTGGGCGCTGGAGACCGATTTCGGCGCGGTACAGGGCGACTTCCACACGTTGAGCGCACTGGTCACGCTTGCGCATGATTGCCGCCGGCCGGAGCTTTTCCGGCCCCAGCTGGTGCCGTTGCTGACGCTGATCGACCGCGGGGTCGTGCCGGCCGAGGTCACCGGCGCCTGGGCGGGCGAGATCGGCCAGACGCAGATCCTGCCTTCCGACTATCTCACGCGTGGCGTCGATGGCGACGGCGACGGCATCGTCGACCTGCGCGGCAGCGTGCCGGACGTGATCATGACCACGGCCAACAAGATCCTGTCGCGCGGCTGGAAACGCGACCAGCCCTGGATCGAGGAAGTGCGCGTGCCCGACGACATGCCGTGGGACCAGACCGGCCGCACCAACAAGCTGCCGCTGTCGCAATGGGCTCAGTGGGGTGTCACCAATCCGAACGGCACGCCGCTTATCGACAACGGCCTGAAGGCGGGCCTGGCGCTGCCGATGGGCCGCAAGGGGCCGGCCTTCCTCGCCTACGACAATTTCGACGTCTATCTCGAGTGGAACCAGTCCTTCACCTATGCGCTGACCGCGGCAAGCCTCGCCGCGCGGCTCGCCGGCGCGCCGCAATTCGATCCACGCACCCCTGAATCCGGTCTCAGCGGCGACCAGATGAAGGCGTTGCAGACCAAGCTCGAAGCCAGAGGCTACGACGTCGGCACGGTCGACGGCATCCTGGGTACGAACACCCGCGAAGCCATCCGCAAGGAACAAATGCGCCTTGGATTGCCCGTGGATGGCTGGCCGACGCCGGATCTTCTGGCAAGGCTGTAAAAGTAGTGAGTAGTGAGTAGTGAGTAGTGAGTAGTGAGTAGTGAGTAGTGAGTAGAAATAAGCTTATTCGCACTCGCCTCAGCGAGTTTTTCACTATTCACTATTCACTATTCACTATCCCGCCATTGTCTCCAGGCTCGCAAATCCCTCCGGCGCATCGCCTTCGTCGAACGGCGTCGTCACCTCGACGAAGGTGTCGGGGTAGAAGCCGTTGAAACGCGTCCTCAGCGACAGCGAATAAGCGCCGATATGACCGATCTCGATCCAGTCGCCGGTATCGACCGTTTCCGGCAGCCAGAACGGTCTGGACAGGATGTCCACGGAATCGCAGGTCGCGCCGCACACCTTGAACGGCACGATGTTCTTTTCCTCGCCATTGCGCGAGCGGATCGCCGGGTCGGGAATGAAGCGCGCCGGCAGCGTGATCTTGCCGGTCCATGAATCGGACAGCGACGCCCAGATGCCGTCATTGATGTAGAGCCGCTTGCCCTTGCGCAGCAGCACACGCACGATCAGCGACAGGCAGCGCGCCACGATCACCCGGCCGGGTTCCGCCACCAGCGGGATCTGGTCGAACTGATACTCCTTCAGGTCGCCCGACAGCCGCGACATGATCTGGCCGAGCGACGGCATCTCGATCTGCTTGCGGTTGGGGTCGTGGCCGTATTCGGCCGGAAAACCGCCGCCGACATCGAGCCCGGCAATGTCGAAGGAGACGCGGTTGCGCACCCAGTCGGCTGAGGCCAGCGCCCGCTCATAGGTGTCGGGATCCTCGATCTGGCTGCCGACATGGAAGCAGAGGCCGACGTTGTAGCCGGTGCGGTTGAGCCGCTCGGCGAGTTCGACAGCATAGGCCGGGCCCGCGCCGAATTTCTTCGACAGTTCGTAGGCCGCCGACCCTTTCGTCTGCATGCGCACGAACACGGTGATCGCGCCAGGGTCGATGTCGAGCGCCCGCACCACCCGTGTCAGCTTGGTGATCTCGTCCTCGTGATCGAGCGAGATGACGCGGATGCCGTATTTCTCCAGCGCCAGCTTGATGTCCGACTGCGCCTTGACCGGATGCATGTAGAGCATTTCGGCATCGGGCGAGACGGCGCGCACGGCGGCGAACTCGCCCGGCGAAGCGACATCGAAAGCGGTGACGCCGGCTTCGACCAGCGCCTTCAGCACGATCTGCTCGCCATTGGTCTTGACCGCATAGGCGGTCCTGCCGGGGAACATGCCCATGAACTGTCTGGCGTCGGCCTTCAATACCTCCGGCCGGAAGCAATAGATCGGGTCGTCCGGGCGAAGCGCCAGCGCCGCCTCGCGGGCATTTTCGAATCGCTGCATGGACGAATCCCCTGAACCTTGGCTGCGCACAATTAATCCAAGCTGACGGCTAAAGAAAACAATTCTGTGTCTCGCACCTCTGGCGGTACGGCGCTACCGGGATTCCGAGCGATGCTACGCCATCGATCGGGTTTCGGGTGGCCCTTGCCGCGGGAGCGGATATGGCTTGATCACATGCCCGACTTGATCACATGCCCGACTTGATCACATGCATGGCAGGCTTGGCATTCGGCATCCTGGGAGGACATTCACATGGCGACAGCAGCAACCGCCACGGCGCGCGGACCGATGGTGCTCAAGGACTGGGGGCAGCTTCTGCTGCTTGGCGCCATCTGGGGCGGCTCGTTCTTCTTTGCCCGCATCGCCGTGTCGGAATTGTCGCCACTGGTGCTGGTATTGTTTCGCGTCGTCATCGCGGCTGCAGCACTCCAGCTTTATCTCGGCTGGCGCGGCCCCTCCTTCCGCCTCGCCTTCCCGCATGCCGGCCTGTTCTTCCTGCTGGCGCTTGCCAACAATGTCGTTCCCTTCTCGCTGATCTTCGCCGGTCAGACCGAGCTTGGCGCCGGCCTCGCCTCGGTGCTCAACTCAACGACGCCGTTCTGGACGCTGATCCTCGCCAACGCGCTGACATCAGACGAAAAGCTGTCCTGGAACAAGCTTGCCGGCATTGCGCTCGGCATCGCCGGCACGGCGGTGATGATCGGTCCGGGCCTGCTTGCCGGGCTCGGCGGTCCGGTCTGGGCGAAGTTCGCGCTGATCGGCGCCTCGTTGTCCTATGCCGTCGCGCTGATGATTGCCCGCCGCTTCAAGGGTGTGCCCTCGCCGATCGTCGCCACGGGACAATTGACGGCCTCGACCGTCATCATGATTCCGGTCGTGCTCATCGCCTATGGTCCCGCCGGCCTGTTCTCCGCTTCGCCGCCGGTCTGGGCGGCAGTGCTGGCGCTGGCACTGCTTTCCACCGCCTTCGCCTACATCCTCTATTTCAACCTCGTCGCCTCGGCCGGCGCCACCAACGCTTCGCTGGTCACCCTGATCGTGCCGGCCAGCGCCATGCTGCTCGGCTTCCTGTTCCTCGGCGAACGGCTTGAACTGTTCGAAATGGGCGGCATGGCGCTGATCGCCTTCGGGCTGGTGACGATAGATGGGCGCCTGTTCGGTCGACGTTGATGCTGCCCCTCAATTGGACGCGCAAGGGGACGATCTAAACACTTTGATTGACTCCCTGCTTTCCGAGCCGAAAGCAGCGCGGCAAAGGTCGAATTCCATTTCGGCCCGGCGCGGTAGCGCTGCCATGCCTCGCTTCCGCCGCCGGCGCGCCACAATTTATTCACAACCCTTGAGCCGGCTTTTGCCGAAGAGTTTCAATGCCTAACGGCGAAAGCCAGGTAGCAGAACCCACAATCATGTCGCATTGCAGCACGTTTTCCGCTTGCCTGTGGCACAAATGACCCTAGACTCTCGACATAGCTCTTTAAGAGGAGGCTATGACATGGGACTGACGAGGCCAATCAACGCATTGATGATTTGTGCAGCGTTCGCATTCATCGGCGCCCTTATCATAGGTGTTCTTCCGTAACCGCCAGAGCGGAAGAAAACAGCAGCTGATAGTCAACCAATTTCGAGAGGCCGGGTTTTTACCCGGCCTCTTGCATTTCATGTCGCGACAAAATTCAGGCTGCGGCCGATCCCGCAGCTTCCGCCTCATGCGAGCGGATGCCGATCATGTGGCAGATGGCAAAGACCAGGTCGGCGCGGTTCATGGTGTAGAAGTGGAAATCGCTGACGCCGCGTTCGACCAGGTCGAGCACCTGCTCGGCCGCCACCGCGGACGCCACCAGCGCATGCGTCTGCGGGTCGTTCTGCAGCCCGTCGAAGCGCTCGGCCAGCCATGCCGGCACCAGCGCACCGCAGCGCGCCGAGAAATTCGCGACCTGGGTGAAATTATGCACCGGCAGAATGCCCGGCACGATCGGGATGTAGATGCCGGCCCGCCGCGCCCGCTCGACATAGCGCTCGTAGAGATCATTGTCGAAGAAGAACTGGGTGATTGCCCGCGTCGCGCCATTGTCTGCCTTGCGCTTCAGCATGTCGAAATCGGTGGCGAAGTCCGGGCTTTCCGGATGCTTTTCCGGATAGGCGGAGACCGAAATGTCGAAATCGCCGGCGCCCTTCAGCGCCCCGACCAGTTCGGCGCCATTGGCGTAGCCGTCGGGATGCGGCCTGTAGGCGGTGCCGACGCCTGCCGCCGGATCGCCGCGCAGAGCGACGAAGCGGGTGACGCCCATATCGGCGAATTCCCTGACAACGGCATCGACCTGATCGCGGGCCGCATCGACGCAGGTCATGTGCGCCGCCGGCGTCAGCGTCGTCTCGTTGAGGATGCGCTTGACCGTGCGCGCGGTGCGCTCACGGGTCGAGCCGCCGGCGCCGTAGGTCACCGAGACGAACTTCGGCTTGAGCGGTTCCAGCCGGGTGACGGTGTCCCACAGCCTGGCCTCCATCTCGTCGGTCTTCGGCGGGAAGAACTCGAACGAAACCCTGACCTTGTCGCCAATATCGGGACGGCGGGAAAAGCGGAACTGGTTCATCAGGCTATTTCCCCCATCGGGTACGCTTGGGTGGGTTGGCTGTCGTTGGACGGATCGGCGATCAGCATGCGGCGGTCGCGGCCGAGCCACAGCTTGACCGTGAGCCTGGCCTCGTTGGCGCCGCGCGGTTCGAACTCCTGGCTGTCCTCGAGCGCGAGCCCTGCCTCGGCGAACCACTCGGCGATCTGCCGGTCGGAAAAGCCGAGCCTGACATGCGCATGCTGGTCGCGCAGGAATTCCAGCGTGTGCGGCGCGAAATCGACGATCACCAGCCGCCCCGCCGGACGCAGCAGCCTTGCCGCCTCGCGGATGGCGCGGGCCGGATCGTCGAGATAGTGCAGCACCTGATGGATGGTGACGAGGTCGAAAGCGTCGCGCTCGACCGGCGGCGCGAAGATATCGCCCTGCCGCACCTGCGCGTTCGAAACGCCGGCCTTGTCGAGATTGGCGCGCGCCACGGTCAGCATCTCGCGCGACATGTCGATGCCGACGCCGCGCCGGTAAAGCGGCGAAAAGATTTCAAGCAGCCGCCCGGTGCCGGTGCCAAGGTCGAGCATCGATTGGAAAGGCCGCTTGCCGACAAGCTTCAGCAGCGCCGCTTCCACGGCGCGATCCGGCACATGCAGCGAGCGGATATGATCCCAGCTCGCGGCGTTTTCGGAGAAGTACTCGGCGGCGCGGTCCTGGCGCTTGCGTTTGACCGACGCCAGCCGCTCGAGGTCGCGCTCTACCTGCGGATCGGCGCCGCGGATACCTGAGATCAGCCTGATCACGAAATCACGGGCCGAATCCGTATCCGAGAGCCGGAAGAAGGCCCAGGAGCCCTCCTGGTAACGGCCGATCAGCCCGGCCTCCAAAAGCAGCTTGAGGTGGCGCGACACGCGCGGCTGCGACTGGCCGAGGATTTCGGTAAGATCGGAAACGGTAAGGTCGCCACGCGACAAGAGTGCCAGAATGCGGAGCCGGCTCGATTCGGCCGCCGCCTTCAGAGTATCCACCATTGTGTCGAGCGAGACATGCATGAGCGCTTCTCTTTTGAAAAAGATATAAACATATGTTTATGTCGAATTTGACAACCATGCAAGACCCATGTCGCTTCCGGACAAGAAAATGACGCATGCATGATCCACAGGCGGAAAGCGGTTTTCGGATGAACGAGGCGAAAACCATGTTCGAAACGCGCGCCGGCGAAAGGCTTCTGGAAACTGATCCGGCCGATATGCCGCCAGATGGCCACGTCGTCTTCATCGGCCGCATCGCTTCGCCATGGACGAGCCGGGAGACCTGCCCCAAGAACATGAGGGCCGCGCGGGAGGCAGGCGGCGGTGCCACGCTGCTGGTCGACCCGCCCTATCGCGAAGGTCTGCCGGGACTGGAACGCGCCAGCCACGTCATCATCCTGACCTGGCTCCATCATGCGCCGCGGAATCTGATTGTGCAGAAACCCCGCCATGCGGCTGAGCCGAAAGGCGTTTTTTCGCTGCGTTCCCCTGCCCGGCCGAACCCGGTCGGGTTGCATGTGGCGAAGCTCGTCGGGCTCGATGTCGGCAGCGGCCGCATCGAACTCGACGCCATCGACGTGCTCGACGGCACGCCGGTCATCGACCTGAAACCCTATCTCGCCTCCACCGACGCCTTTGCCGATGCGACCATTGCCGGGCGGGACGAGCCATGAAAGCGCCGACCAACCGCCGTCGCGCCATCGCCAAGGCGCTGACTACGCTTTTGCCGCTGGCGCCCTATGCCGACATCGAAAAAATCCGTGCCGACGCCGGCAGGGCGCACTTGCACAATCTGCCGCCGTCGATCTCCGTCTGGCTGGCGACCATCGCCCATATCCGTCACGTCCACACCGATTACGAAAAGCTGCTGGCGGAAGGCTATGACCGCGACTCGGCGCGTTTCTTCGTCATCGAACAGACCAACATCGTGCTGACCCGCTGGCGCGCCACGCGCCTGCTCGACTCCGACGACGACGAAGAGTAGCGCGAGAAACCGCTACTGCCGCGTTAGTACGGCGACGGCGTTATAGGACTGGCCATCTGCCTGCCCGACCCAGACCCAGGACAGGTTTCCCTTGAAAAACCTGACGGTGATCGTGCCGCCATCGACGCATTTGTCCTGGCCATAGGTGATGCTCTCCCGGAACTCCGCCGAGCTGTTGTCCCTCGAAATCTGAGTGAGAGATCCGCCGCAGCTGAGCGACGGATAGTCGATCGACGCGCCGCTGTCGTTGATGGTCATGGCAATCGACCAGTCGGCGCCGGCGGCGCCGGCCGGGCTTTGATGGCCATTGCCGACCCAGGTGCCGGTCAAGGATGGCACATTCACCACGCAAGGGACGTTCTGGAAGATCGGCGTCAACTCGCTGCCGGTCTTCTCGCAGCGATATGTCTGGCCGCTTTGACATAGCTCCTCGCCCTCGCGCGTGCATTGGGCGAAGGCTTCGCTGCAGCCGACGAAAACGATCATCGCAAAGATGATTGCACCAAGCCCCGTATGCCTGACCATCTCCCCTCCGGCCTGATAGTCCCGCCGGCAACCGTAAGGGAAAACCAACATTCCACCTAGAACATAGAGCAGCGCATAGGTGGCTCTATGTAACGCGCTGAGCGACGCTAGCCTGACCATGGATCGAGCCTTGGACAAGGAGAGTTTGCGATGAGCCGAAACGTTGCAACGGAGCGAGCCATGCCGCTGCCGCCTCTTTCCGAGCGCCATATCGATCCGCACTCCTATCCGGACGGCGTTGCCTTCCTCGATGGCCAGTATCTGCCGATGTCGCAGGCCAAGATCTCGGTAATGGATTGGGGTTTTCTGCATTCCGACGCCACCTACGACACAGTGCATGTCTGGGACGGCCGCTTCTTCCGTCTCGACCTGCATCTCGACCGCTTCTTCGGCGGGCTGGAGAAGCTGCGCATGGCGATCCCGTTCGACCGCGACGGCGTCGCCGAGATCCTGCACGATTGCGTCGCGCTATCCGGCCATCGTGCCGCCTATGTCGAGATGCTATGCACGCGCGGCGCTTCGCCGACCTTCAGCCGCGACCCGCGCCAGGCGATCAATCGCTTCATGGCCTTCGCCGTGCCCTTCGGCTCGGTCGCCAATGCCGAGCAGTTGCGGCGCGGCCTCAATGTCGCGATCAGCGACAAGGTGCGTATCCCGCCGGCCTCGATCGATCCTACGATCAAGAACTACCATTGGCTCGACCTGGTGCGCGGCCTCTACGACGCCTATGACCGCGGCGCCGAGACCGCGCTGATCCTCGATTTCAACGGCAATGTCGCTGAAGGTCCGGGCTTCAACGTCTTTTGCGTGAAAGACGGCAAATTGTCGACGCCGGCCATTGGCGTCCTGCCCGGCATCACGCGGCGCACCGTCTTCGATCTCTGCTCCGAGGCGGGGCTGTCTGCAACAGCGGCCGACGTCAGCGTCGCAGCGCTGAAGGCAGCCGATGAAGTCTTCATCACCTCGACCGCCGGCGGCATCATGCCGGTGACGGTGATCGACGGCATTTCGGTCGCCGACGGCCAAGTTGGCGCCATCACCAGTCGGCTGATGGCGCTCTATTGGCAAAAGCACGAGGACCCAGCCTGGTCGAGCCCGGTGTCCTACACTTAGGCGCGGTAGATCCACTGCTCGGGCACGCGCACCGATATCTCCTCGCCGGCAACAATCGTGCCGGGCTTTTCGACCCAGGCGACAAGGCCGCGCAGCCGCTTGGCCGCCTTTGGAAAGGCCAGCGCGCCGGCCTCGTGGTCGGCCGTCCCGGCATGTTCGGCGACTGAGCGCCCGGCGATGCGGCATGGCCCGTTCTGCGCATCGACCTTGATGGTGACGCCGCCCTTGAAGAACAAGAGCGTACCCGACGGCAGCATGGAAAGCTGCTGCACGCCCTCGATCAGCAGATTGGCGCCGATCCATTCCGGCTTGATCTCCTTGAGGCTCATCCGCTCGGCCACAATGGCGAGTTCGTCCGCCGCCACGATCGACAATTGCCGCTCGTTGCGCATCTCGGTGCCGCGCGGATACCAGGGCTCGCGCCCGCCGGAGCGCCGCGTGGCGCCAGCATGGAAATCACCATCGATGCCGTCGAAGCCGAGCCGCAATTCTTCCACCGGTCGCGTTTCGAAGTGATCGAACGGCGCGACGTAGAGCGCCGCCACTTTCGCCGCGAGCTTTCGCGCCGGCAGGGTTTCGACCGGATTTTCGGTCTCGGCAAAGAGATCCGCCATGGCTTCATTCCTTCTGCAAGACGAACCGCAATTAGCCCGCGGCCATGGACCGGGTCCAGTCCAAAGCGCTGATGATCCGATCGAGCCGGTTGATGGGATGCTTCACCGATCACGATTTTCTTACCGCCGATCGCGCATCCTCTGGCCGGGCGCCGTATTGCCGCCGTGCTGCCTCGACTTGATACTAGCGTCAGGAGGAGACGCGTCATCATGCATCCCGCAGCCGCAATCGCCGCGCTCTGGCAGATTTGGGTCGTCTCCTGGCTCGCGGCCGCCTTCTGGTCCGACCCCGTTGAGAAGCGCGCCGGCCTGCAGGCGGAACTTCGCTATCGCGCCCTGTGGATGGTCGGTGTGATCCTGCTCTTCGTTCCGGCGCACGGCTATGTCGGCCGGTTGCGGCTCTGGATGCCGAACCTCACCGAGGCCTGGATCTGCGTCGCCCTGATCGCAATTGGCCTCATCTTCTCCTGGTGGGCGCGTCTGCACCTTGGCCGGCTGTGGTCGGGTAACATAACCGCCAAGGCGGATCACCACGTCGTCGACACCGGCCCCTATGGCTTGGTTCGGCACCCGATCTACACCGGCCTGCTGCTGGCGGTCTTCGCCACCATGGCGGCCAAGGGGACGGTCTGGGGCATTGCCGGTGCCGCCCTGCTCACCATCGGCGCCGTTGTGAAGGCAAGGCTGGAGGAACAGTTCCTGCGCGGCGAACTGGGTAGCGCCTATGACGACTATGCCACGCGCGTTCCAATGCTGGTGCCGTTCGCACCCGCCTAGATCACAGCATGCGCAGCAGCGCGCCGCCGATCGAATATCCCGCGCCGAAGGCGCAGAGCAGGCCGTAGTCGCCGGGCTTCATGTCGGCGTGGTTCTCGGATAGCGCGATGATGGCGCCGGCGCCGGCGGTATTGCCGAGGCGCTCCAGCACCATCGGCGCGCGATCATGGTCGACCTCGTGGCCGAAGGCGAGTTTCAGGATCATGGCGTTCATGCGCGCATTGGCCTGATGCAGCCAGAAGCGGCGGATGCCTTGCGGCGTCTGCCCGTGCTCGGCCAGGAATTCGACGATGAATTTGTGGCCGGCGACGGTGACTTCCTTGAACACCTTGTTGCCGACCTGCTTGATCAGATTGCCTTCCAGGTTGATCATATAGGGATCGTCTTGGGCGGTGCGGGTATGGTAGCCGAGATTGGTGCGGATGTTGTTCGACATCTGCGTCCAGGTGCGCGTATCGAGCACCTGGAAACGCCCCGGCCGCTTCTCGCCCTGGTCGAGCCCCTCGACCACCATCGACACCGATGCATCGCCGAAGATGAAATGCGTCTGCCGGTCGCGGAAATTGAGATGACCCGTGATGATCTCCGGCGTCGTCACCAGCACGCGCTTGTGCGCGCCGGCCCGCACCAGATTGACCGCGATGTGCAGCGCCGCCGCGGCCGACGAGCAGCCAAGCCCCATATCGAAGCCGGCGCCCTTGGTACCCAGGGCCTGCTGCATTTCGATGGCAATCGCCGGATAGGGCCGCTGGTGGTGCGAGGCCGAGCAGATCACCAGGTCGATATCGGACGGCTTCAACCCGGCATGGTCGAGCGCCTTCCTCGCCGAGGCGACGCCGAACTCGGCCTGCAGCGACAGCGCATCGTCGGGCCGCGCCGGTATGCGCGGCGCCATCCGCGTCGGATCGAGGATGCCTTCCCGCTCGATCACATGCCGGGTCTGGACGCCCGAGGCATGGACGATGAAGTCGCTGTCCGACTTCTGCAGCAGCGTCTCGCCCGTAACGGAGCGGCGCGCGTTCTCCATGTCGACCCAGGCGTTGAAGCTGGCGACCAGTTCTTCATTGGTGATCTTGGGTCCAGGGATTTCGACGCCGATGCCGCTGATGATGACGCGATGCATTTCCAATCCGTCCCATGCGCGGGCGTTGCGGGCTTGATGTGGGCGCATAGACGGCCCGGTGCAACCCTTGTCGCATTTAGCCGGTTTATGCCAGCTTAAACCGCCATTTCCCGTTGCTATCGCGGCGAGTTGACCGACACTCGGTCAGGCCCGCTTGGCGACGATGAAGATGCGAGGGAAGCGCAGCAGAACCTTGCCGTTCGCCGTCCTTGGATAGGCCTCTGCGATCTTGGCCGTGTAGTGGTCGAGGAACATGGTCTTCTCGTCCGCGTCGAGCGGATCGAGGAAAGGCTTCAGCCCCGTCGCCTTGACCCATTCGACGATCGCCGCGGCATCGGCCAGCGGATGGTTGTAGATCGTGTGCCAGATATCCAGCCGATCCGCGAGCGGCGACAGAAGATCGTAGTAGAACGAAACCGGCGGCAGCTGCCCGCGCGCCGCCCCTTTGATCTTTGCGGCAAACGGCATCTCGGCGGCCGTCTCCCGCATCAGGCGATGCGAGTCCTCGCTAAGATTGTCCGGCATCTGAATGGCAAGCGCGCCGCCCGGCGCCAGGAAACCCATCAGCCGCTGGAAGACGGCCGGATGCTCCGGCAGCCACTGGAACACCGCATTGGCGAAGATCACGTCGACCGGCTTCTCCGGCTGCCATGTTGCCGCATCCGACAGTTCGAAGGTGACATCGGGCAGGCGCGCCCTCGCCTTCTCGATCATGTCGGGCGAAGTGTCGAAGCCGCTGACTTGCGCGTCCGGCCAGCGCTCGACCAGAAGCTCGGTCGAATTGCCCGGCCCGCAGCCGATATCGACCACACGGCGCGGGAAATCCACTGGCACTTGGGCGACCAGATCGCGCGCGGGCCGCGTTCGCTCATCCTCGAATTTCAGATATTGGGCGGCGGACCAATCAGCCATGTCAGCTCCTCAGATCACCTTGAGAATTCGCCGCCCCGACAAATATCCTATCGCGTCAGCCTCTTATACGTCATCCGGTGCGGGTTGACGGCATCCGGTCCGAGGCGACGGATCTTGTCCTGCTCGTAATCCTCGAAATTGCCCTCGAACCATTCGACATGGCTGTCGCCCTCGAAGGCGAGGATGTGCGTCGCCAGGCGATCGAGGAACATACGATCGTGGGAGATGATGACGGCGCAGCCGGCGAAGCTTTCCAGCGCGTCTTCGAGCGCGGCCAGCGTTTCGGTGTCGAGGTCGTTGGTCGGTTCGTCGAGCAGCAGCACATTGCCGCCGGTCTTCAGCATCTTGGCCAGATGCACGCGGTTGCGCTGGCCGCCGGAGAGGTTGCCGACCTTCTGCTGCTGGTCCTGGCCGCGGAAGTTGAACGACGAGCAGTAGGCGCGGGTGTTGGCTTCGTACTTGCCGAGCTTGACCACTTCGGCGCCGCCCGAGATCTCTTCCCACACGGTCTTCGACGGATCGAGCGCGTCGCGGCTCTGGTCGACATAGCCGAGCTTGACCGTCTCGCCGACGCGGATCGTGCCGGCATCGGGCTTTTCCTGGCCCGTGATCATCTTGAACAGCGTCGTCTTGCCGGCGCCGTTCGGGCCGATGACGCCGACGATGCCGCCCGGCGGGAGCTTGAACTCCAGGCCCTCGATCAACAGCGTATCGCCAAAGCCCTTCGACAGGTCGGCGACCTCGATCACCACATTGCCGAGGCGCTCCCCATGCGGGATGACGATCTGGGTGTCGGTCGGGCGGCGGCTGTCGGCGGCGACAAGTAGATCCTCGAACGCCTTGATACGCGCCTTGGACTTGGTCTGGCGGGCCTTCGGGCTGGACTGGATCCATTCGCGCTCGCGGCCGATGGCGCGCTGGCGGGCGTCGTCCTCGCGGCCTTCCTGCTTGAGGCGCTTGGCCTTGGCTTCGAGATATTTGGTGTAGTTGCCCTCATAGGGAATGCCGCGGCCGCGATCGAGTTCGAGGATCCAGCCGGTGACATTGTCGAGGAAGTAGCGATCGTGGGTGATGATCATCACCGCGCCCGGATAGGCGCGCAGATGCTTTTCCAGCCACGCCGTGGTTTCGGCGTCGAGATGGTTGGTCGGTTCGTCGAGCAGCAGAAGGTCGGGCTGGCGCAGCAGCAGCTGGCAGAGCGCGACGCGGCGGCGCTCACCGCCCGACAGCTTGGTGACTTCGGAATCCTTGGGCGGGCAGCCCAGCGCTTCCATCGCCATCTCGACCTGCTGTTCGAGGTCCCAGAGGTTCAGCCGGTCCATCTCGTCCTGGAGCTTGGCGGACTCGTCCGCCGTCTCGTCGGAATAATTCATCATCAGTTCGTTGTAGCGCTCGATGATGGCGGTCTTGGCGGCAACGCCTTCCATGACGTTCTCGAATACGGTCTTCTTCGCGTCGAGCGCCGGCTCCTGCGCCAAATAGCCGACGGTCGCTCCCTCGGCCAGCCACGCCTCTCCGTTCCAGTCCTTGTCGATGCCGGCCATAATCTTGAGGATCGTCGACTTGCCGGCGCCGTTGGGGCCGAGAATGCCGATCTTGGCGTCGGGATAGAAGGACAGATGGATGTTCTCGAGCACCTTCTTGGTGCCGTAGGCCTTGTTGAGGCCGGCCATGTGATAGATGAACTGGCGTGCCACGCGCGCTTTCCCTGATAATTGACCGAAAATGTCGGATTGAATGGAGGTTGCGCGCTATGTAGGCGATGCCGGGCCGAACGGCAATCGCTTTCGGTGGCTTCGGTAGTTCCCAAAGCTTCCGCAAGGCTTATGGGACACACCGAGGATCGACGTTTTCGGTTCGCCACACCGGCTCACGAAAGCACCGGTTAATGATTCCGCGTCAAAACGGTGTCTGATGGAAATCGCCGGCAAGCCGCGATTTCCGAGGAGAGATCGGATCGACGGATTGCTGAACGGTTTCCTGCTCCTTACCGAAGCGGTTCTCTACTTCGGCGTCATGGTCACGCTGTTCCGCTTGCGGGATCGCATCGGCCTCGGCGTCTTCGTCTGCGCGCTCGGCGTCATGCATTTCCTCGAGACCTATCTCGCCAGCGTGTTTTACGTCGCCCTGCCCTTCGGCATGGTTTCACCCGGTTCGGCGGTGCTGTTTTCTGGCAAGCTGGTGATGCTGCTTCTGCTCTACATCAAGGAAGACGCGGCAACCGTGCGGCAGCCCATCTACGGCCTGCTGCTCGGCAACGCGCTGATGATCGGCCTGGTGCTGATCCTTCGCCTGCATGCGATTTCACCGCTTCCCGACGGCAAGCTTCCCGACATCGGCTTCATCGACCAGATGGGCTGGCTGATGGTGTGGGGCACGTCGCTTTTGTTTGTCGACGCCATATTGATCATCCTGCTCTACGAAAAGCTCGGCCGCTACCTGCGCAACGCGCCCTTTGCCCGCATTCTGGTCTGCGTCGCCTGCGTGCTGACCTTCGACCAGGCGGGTTTCTTCACCGCGCTGCATTTCGTCGCCGGCGCGCCGATCGCAGTCTTCTTCGGCGGCTGGTTCGCCAAGATGGGTGCGGCCCTCGTCTACAGCTCGATGCTGGTTGCTTATCTCAAGTGGTTTGAGGCGCGTCCGATCGCCGTGCCGCGCGGCCTGTCCGACATCTTCGACACGCTGACCTATCGCGAGCGCTACGAGGCCCTGGTCAAGCATGTCGGCCGTGACGGCCTGACCGGCCTGCTGCATCGCGGCAGCTTCGAAACCGATGGCGAAGCTGCCATCGCGGCCAGTCTGCCGACCGCCAGGCCGCTCAGCCTGCTGATCGTCGATGTCGACCATTTCAAATCGATCAACGACCGCTTCGGCCATGCCGAGGGCGACAAGGTGCTGAAGTCGATCGCCGCCGTGCTCACCGAGGCCGCCGGCGCCGAACACAAGGTTTTCCGCATCGGCGGCGAGGAATTCGCCATCCTTTGCACGCAGCCGCATGCTGTCGCAAGGCTGCTCGGCGAAAGCATCCGGCATGCCGTCAAGGCCTCGGCCGGCACCAGCAAATTCGACCTTACCGTCAACGTCGGCATCTCCAGCCTCAGCGAGACGACCCGCTGCCTCGCCGATGTCTTCGCCCTGGCCGACCAGCGTCTCTACAAGGCCAAAGCGGCTGGTCGCGATCGCGTCGTCGGCGAGCTGGGCGACGCTCAAGTCGAAAGCCTCGACGCCTGGACACGGTCGGCGTAGCGCATCAGTCGCTGTCGCCAGCGCCGGCGAAAGCCCGCGCGCTTACTGGAACCCGATCGGGTCGACGGTGCCTTTCGGGCAACCCGCCTTGGTCGTCGGCGCCGAAGCCTGCATCAGATCGGCGAGCGAGCTGGTCGGGCCGATCGGACCGGCAAGGCCGAGCGTCAGTTCGCCGATCAAGCGCCTGCCGCTCGACGGGTCGACCAGGCAGGACACCCGGACCCGTTCGCCGGCTCCGGCGCCGAAGGCGCTGTCGAAGGCTTTGCGGATCTGGTCCGACGTCACCTGCTTGCCGATATTCTTGGTGAAGAGCTCGCGCACCGGCGAGGCATTCACTGCGCGCATCAGGTTCAACGCATCGGTAAAATACTCCTGCTGGCTCTTGCCGTAGCAGGTGCCATGCTTGATCCATTCATGTCTTTCCAGATCGGACTTGGTGCCCGGCATCACCTGGTCGAGTTCCGCTCGCGTATCCGCATCGAGGTTGACCGGTGGCAGGTCCCGCCAGTGAGCCGGATTGTCGTTGGCCTTGTCGCTGGCCGCCACCTGACAATAGAAATTGCCGTTCGGCTGCGGCCACAGGCCATGCAGGGTGAAATGCGTCGCTTCGAACCCCGCCGGGGCCTGCGCCTGGCATTCGGTCTTGTTGGACTTGGTTTCGCAGAAGGCCGGCTGCCAGCTTAGCGCGAAGACATATTCGGGCTTCCCAGAGGCCGGCGCCGACGGCTTGGTTTGATCGGCCGGTGCGGGCGCGGTTGCGGCGCTGCCGCCGGTGACGTGGCCGCAGCTGATCTTCACCCAGCGGCGTTCGGGATCGGCGCCCGGCACCAGGATGAGATAATGCGTTGGCGCGTCCTTGTTGCCGGCAAGCAGCTGGTAGCTTTGCCCCGCCTCGGTCGAGACATTGCCGGGGTTCTTGCCACTCTTGATTGCTTGCGTCGCCGGACAGGCGGCGTCAGCGACGAAGGCGCCGCTCATCTTGACGTCGGCTCGCGCCGCACCAGCCACCGAGGCGACCAAAAGCGCCAAAACGAAAGCAAATCCTGTCCGCATACCCTTGCCCCGGCTGGAAGATACTGCGCCACACACTGCCTTGGTCTCCGTGTCAGAATTGCGATAGCGCGCCACAAGATCAGAAACATTCACAACTCGGAATCGCCATGCCGGATTGACGCAAAACCGGCGCCGGCGCAAACAAAACTCTTGTGAGCGCGAGAGCGCAGGGGGACCAAGAGACAATGCCATTCAGCCAACAGCGCATGGTCAAATCGCCGACCGGCGCGGAGCTCAACCTTTATGTGAAGCACGCTGGCGGCCATCCGCGCGCCGTCATCCAGATCAACCATGGGCTGGCCGAGCACGCCGCGCGCTACGCCCGCTTCGCTGATTTCCTCAGCGAGCGCGGTTTTCACGTCTACGCCCACGACCATCGCGGCCACGGCGCCACCAAGGCGCCTGACGCTCCCCTCGGCAAATTCGCCGACACCGATGGCGGCGCCAAGGTCGTTGCCGATGTCAACGCCATCCACGACCTCATCGCCACGGAGCAACCCGGCCTGCCGGTCATCGTCTTCGGCCATTCGATGGGCGCCTCGGTGGCGCTCAATTTTGTCTTGGCGCACTCAGCGCGCATCCATGCCGCCGCGATCTGGAACGGCAATTTCTCGCAAGGCCTGCTCGGCCAGTTGGCGTTGGCCATTCTCGGCTGGGAGAGGATGCGGCTGGGTTCCGACGTGCCGTCGCGGCTGCTGCCCAGACTGACCTTCCAGGCCTGGGGCAAGGCGGTGCCCAATCACAAGACGCTGTTCGACTGGCTGTCGCGCGACGAGGCCGAAGTGGCGAAATACATCGCCGACCCGCTGTGCGGTTGGGACGCGTCGGTGTCGATGTGGCGCGACGTGGTCAACATGGCGCAGCACGGCGGCAAGGACAGCAGCTTCGCGAACGTCCGCCGCGACCTCTTTGTAAACCTGATCGGCGGGGAAAAAGATCCTGCTTCCGACTACGGCAAGGCGGTCGGCCATCTCACGAAACGCATGCGCACGATGGGCTTTTCGAGTCTGGTTTCAAAGGTTTACACCGACACCCGCCACGAAAGCCTGAACGAGGTGAATCGGGATATGATCATGGACGACTTCGCCGCCTGGGCCGACAGCGTGCTCAAACAGTGACCGTACTGGCCTACCGCAAGGCTCGTGACAGCCGCTGCGCGTGTTGATAGAGGCTGCGGTTCCGACCAATTTGGTGATCCATGACTGAGCCTCCCCTGAAAGGCATCCGCGTAATCGAACTTGCCCGCATCCTTGCCGGGCCGTGGGCCGGGCAACTGCTCGCCGATCTCGGCGCCGATGTCATCAAGGTCGAGAGCCCCGATGGTGGCGACGACACCCGCAAATGGGGGCCGCCCTTCGTCATGAGCCATGACGGCGAGAACCTGTCGGCCGCCTATTACCATTCCTGCAATCGCGGCAAGCGCTCCATTGCCGTCGACTTCTCGACGCCTGAAGGCGCCGAGACTGTGCGCCGGCTGGTCGCGAACGCGGACGTGATGATCGAGAACTTCAAGCTCGGCGGCCTCAGGAAATACGGGCTCGACTACGACAGTCTGCGCAAGATCAACCCGCGCCTGGTCTATTGCTCGATCACCGGCTTCGGCCAGGACGGACCTTACGCGCCACGCGCCGGCTATGATTTCATCATCCAGGCCATGGCCGGCATGATGTCGATCACCGGCGAGGCCGGCCACGAGCCGCAGAAGGCCGGCGTCGCCATCTCTGATCTCTTCACCGGACTTTATTCGGTGATCGCCATCCAGGCCGCGCTCCGACACGCCGAAAAAACCGGCGAGGGCCAGCATATCGACATGGCGCTGTTCGACAGCCAGATCTCGGCGCTCGGCAACCAGAACCTCAACTATCTGGTGTCCGGCAAATCACCGGTGCAGATGGGCAATGCGCATATGAATATCGCGCCCTACGAGGTGGTGCCGGTCAGGGATGGCCACATCATCCTGGCGGTCGGCAATGACGGCCAGTTCCAAAAATTCTGTGCCGCCGTCGGCCTCGACGATTTGCCTGGCAATCCCGATTTCGCCACCAACCCCGCCCGCGTCGCCAACCGAGCGAAACTGCGCGAGCGCATGATCGAGACGCTGAAGGATATCGATCGCGATCCGCTGCTGACGAAGCTGGAAGCCGCAAGCGTACCGGCCAGCCCGATCAACACCATCGGTCAGATGTTTGCCGATCCGCAGACGATCGCACGCGGCATGCGCCTCGACCTGGACGATGGTCATGGCAATCTTCTGCCCTCGGTGCGGGCGCCGATGGTGATGTCCGGCACGCCGCTGGTCTATGAGCGCCCCTCGCCGCGCCTAGGCGAACACACCGAAGAGATCCTTGCCGAACTGGAGAAGTCGGGACAATGAAGACAGGCGGACAACTGATCGTCGACGCGCTCGAAGCCAACGGCACCGATCGCATCTATTGCGTGCCGGGCGAATCCTATCTGGCGGTGCTCGACGCCCTGCACGATTCGCCGATCCGCACCATCGTCTGCCGCCAGGAAGGCGGTGCCGCGATGATGGCCGACTGCCACGGCCGCCTGACCGGCAAGCCCGGCATCTGCTTCGTCACCCGCGGCCCCGGCGCCACCAACGCCTCGGCCGGCATCCACATTGCCATGCAGGATTCGGTTCCCGTCATCCTGTTCATCGGCCAGGTCGCCAGCCACGCCAAGGAGCGCGAGGCTTTCCAGGAAGTCGACTACAAGCGCTTCTTCGGCGATATCGCCAAATGGGTGGTCGAGATCGACGACGCCGCGCGCATTCCCGAATTCGTCACCCGCGCCTTTGCCGTGGCGACCTCCGGCCGACCCGGCCCGGTCGTCATCTCGCTGCCAGAGGACATGCTGACCAGCCTTGTAGAGGCGCCCGTGGCCTTGCCGCGCACACCAGTTGAAACCCACCCCGGCGAAGCCGAGCTCGACGCGCTGGAGAAACTTCTTGGCAACGCCAAGCGGCCCTTCGTCATCCTTGGCGGCACGCGCTGGGATGCCGACGCTGTGGCGCGGATGCGAGCAATCGCCGAAACCTGGTCGCTGCCGGTCGGCTGTTCCTTCCGCCGCCAGATGCTGTTCGATCATCTCCACCCGAACTATGCCGGCGACGTCGGCATCGGCATCAACCCCAAGCTAGCGATGGCGATCAAGCAGGCCGATCTCGTGCTGCTTGTCGGAGGCCGCATGGGCGAGATGCCCTCCTCGGACTACACGCTGCTGAAAAGCCCCTACCCCGACCAGACGCTGGTCCATGTCCACGCCGATGCCGGCGAACTCGGCCGCGTCTACCGGCCGGCGCTGGCAATCAACGCCTCGCCCTCCGCCTTTGTCGAGGCCTTCGCCAAACGCAAGCCGGCCGGCACACCGGCATGGGCAGCCGAGACCCCGAAGCTGCATGCCGCCTATCTCGACTGGTCGACACCACCGGAGAGCGGTCCCGGTTCCGTCCAGATGGGACCGATCATGAATTATCTCGAAAAGGTCCTGCCAGACGACGCCATCCTCACCAACGGCGCCGGCAACTACGCCACCTGGGTCCATCGCTTCCACCGCTCCCGCCGCTTTGCTACGCAGGCGGCACCCACCTCCGGCTCGATGGGCTACGGCACGCCGGCGGCGGTCGCCGCCAAGGACCTTTATCCGGATCGCACCGTGGTCGCCTTCGCCGGCGATGGCTGCTTCCTGATGAACGGGCAGGAATTCGCCACCGCCGTGCAATACGACCTGCCGATCGTCGTGGTCGTCGTCAACAACGGCATCTACGGCACCATCCGCATGCACCAGGAGCGCGAATATCCGGGCCGTGTCGTCGCTACCGATCTGAAGAATCCAGACTTCGCCGCGCTGGCCCGCGCCTATGGCGGCCACGGCGAGACGGTCGAGAAGACCGCCGATTTCGCCCCTGCGTTCGAGCGCGCGCGCGCCAGCGGCAAACCGGCGATTGTCGAGATCAGGCTCGATCCCGAGGCGATCACGCCGACCCGCACGCTGACTCAAATCCGCGACAAGAGCTGACCGACGCGAAAGGGGCGGTGCACCGCCTTTTTCCGCCGGCAGGACGGTGCGCTACATTGTCGTCGCCGCCTTCTCGATCTGCCCGCGAATTTCGCCGTCTGGATTCGCCTTGGTGTGGACGTTGACGTAATATTTGCCGGCTTCCAGATCGGCCGCCTGTGCATCGGTCAGCGTCGCCGATCCCTTGATCGGGCTCTTGACCTTCTTGAACGGGATCACGGGTCCCGCGTTTTCACCCGCCGCGGCCGGGCCGTGAATGTGGGCGGCCGTCGCCGGCCCACTGAGGCCGGAATATTTCACGTTCCAGCTGAGCTTCTTCTTGGCGGTGTCGAAGGTAAATGTGGCGGTCCCCTTGCCCTTGGTGGTGACAGGTGGGCTCTGCTGGCTGCCGTCGAGCGTCGCCTTGTACTTCACAATATCGGCCATGGCCGGCGAAGCGAACAGCAGGGCCGTCGAAACGGCGAACGCCGAAAGCAACGACAAGGATTGGATGCGCATGAAGAAACCTCCGTTTCGTGACGCATCCGCCGCGGCTCCCCGGCGCGCGGATGCTTCACTGAAACGGTTGGGCGGCGCAATGTATCCCGGCACACGCATATTTTACCGGCGCCCATAAAAAAGGGGCGGTCGCACGCCCCTTCCATGAAGGCAGCGATCAGACGGCCGCCAGCGCCAGCGTCAGGTCGGCGATCAGGTCATCGGGGTGCTCGACGCCGATGGACAGCCTGACCGTCGTCTCAAGCACGCCGATGCGCTGGCGCACGTCGAAGGGAATACCCGAATGGGTCATGGCCGCCGGGTGGCTGGCCAGCGATTCCGTTCCGCCGAGGCTTACCGCCAGCTTGAATATCTGCAGGCCGTTCAGGAAGGCGAAAGCCGCCTTCTGGCCGCCTCTGATATCGAAGGAGAATGTCGAGCCGGCGCCGCTGCATTGCACCCGATAGGCGCGGCCTGCAGGCGTGTCCTCGCCCAGGAACGGCAGATAATGCACCTTCTCGACCTTGGCATGATCGCGCAGGAATTCGGCGACCAGGCGCGCATTGTCGTTGGCCCGCTCCATGCGGATCGACAGCGTCTCCAGCGAGCGGCCGAGCATCCAGCAGGAATGTGGGTCGAGCTGCGTGCCGATCGCGCCGCGCAGCGCCTTGATCGGCTTGGTGACCGCCTTGCCGCCCATGGCTGCACCCGCGATCAGGTCGGAATGGCCGCCGACATATTTGGTCAGCGAATAGACGGAAACATCGGCGCCATGTTCGATCGGCCGCTGGAACACCGGGCCGAGCAGCGTGTTGTCGCACACGATGATCGGCGTCGACCCTTGGCCCGCGCCGATCTCGTCGGCGATTCTCCGCATCAGCGCGATATCGACCAGGCTGTTGGTCGGATTCGACGGCGTTTCGATCAGGATGACCGAGACACGGCCCTTCGCGACCGCTGCGTCGGCAGCGGCCCGCACCGCCGTTTCGTCGACACCGTCCGCAAAACCGACAGCGCCGATGCCGAAGCCGGCAAGCGTGCGCGTCAGAAGCGTCTCGGTGCCGCCATAGAGCGGCTGCGAATGCAGGATGACGTCGCCCGGACGAGCATAGGCCAGCAGTGTCGTCGCGATCGCCGACATGCCGGACGAGAACAGGATGCAGGCTTCCGTTCCCTCATAGACTGCAAGGCGGTCCTCGACGATCTCGCTGTTGGGGTGATTGAAACGCGAATAGACCAGACCGGAAGCCGTGCCGCTCGGCGGCTCCTTGCGGCCGGAGGTGTAGTCGAAGAAGTCGCGTCCCTCTTCCGCCGACTTGAACACGAAGGTCGAGGTGAGGAACACCGGCGGCTTGACGGCACCCTCCGAAAGCTGCGGATCGAAGCCATAGCTCAGCATCAGCGTCTCCGGGTGGAGCTTGTGGTTGCCGATATGGGTTTTCGACGGGCGCGGCGCGGTCATGGTTTTTCTGCCTTTTGAGGAGTGTCTCACGGCAATTTATGCCATCCCGATCGTGCAGTCCTTGCTATTTTTGGACCGGTATGGCTGCACTCTCGCAAGAAATTGCCTCAGGAGATACAGAGTGCAGCAGAAGATAGCTGACGATTTCGACCGCAAGATCCTGCGTGAATTGCGAGCCGATGCCCGCATCACCAACAACGAGCTCGCCGAGCGGATCGGCCTGTCGGCGTCGCCCTGCCTGCGCCGCGTGCGGCGGCTGGAGGAAGCCGGCGTCATCAGAGGCTACACTACACTGGTCGATCCAGCTGCTTTCGGCTGGACCATGGTCGCCATCGCGACCATCCGGCTCAGCCGCCAGAATGAGGACGAAATCGTCATGTTCGAGGACGCCATCCGCGGCTGGGAAGAGGTGCTGGAATGCCACCTCGTGACCGGTTCGCGCGACTATGTGCTGAAGGTGGTGACAGGTGGCCTCGAGCAGTACGAGCGTTTCATCAAGGAAAAGATTGCACGGCTGAAATGCGTCGCCTCGATCGAGACCAGCTTCGTCATGAACACCATAAAGGAACGGCGCCTCTGAAATTTTTCCAGAGGCGCCGCTTATGAGAGCAATATCCTTGCAGGCCGGACCTTACTTGATCGCCTTGTCTGTGATCGCGGTCGTGTAGGCGCCGCTAGGCTCCTTGGTGATGATCTTCTGGTCGAGCAGCGCCTTGGCGGTGCGCTCATAGGTCGCCGGATCGAGCTTGCCGTCGGCATTGTCGATCAGCTTGGCAACCTCGCCCATCATCCGCTTCTGATGGTTTTCGTCCTGGCCGCCATTGTCCATGACGATGCCGGCCGCCTCATCGGAATTGTCGACGGCGTATTTCCAGCCCTTCATAGAGGCGCGCACGAACCGCACCATCTTGTCCTCGAAGGCCGGATCCTTGAGCTTGTCCTCGGAGGCATAGAGCCCGTCTTCAAGCAGGTCGTTGCCCATGGCCGAGTAGTTGAACACGATCAACTGGTCCGGCTTGTAGCCGGCATCGATCAGCTGCCAGTATTCGTTGTAGGTCATGACCGAAATGCAGTCGGCCTGCTTCTGGATCAGCGGCTGCACGTCAAAGCTCTGCTTCAGCACGGTGACGCCGTCCGGACCGCCTTCGGTCTTCAGGCTAAGCTTGTTCATCCAGGCGTAGAACGGATACTCGTTGCCGAAGAACCAGACGCCCAGCGTATGGCCCTTGAAGTCGGCTTCGGTCTTGATCGGGCCGTCCTTCGGGCAGACCAGCTCCATGCCGGCCTTCTTGAACGGCTGGGCGATGTTGACCAGCGGCACGCCCTTTTCGCGCGCGGCCAGTGCGCCGCCCATCCAGTCGACGATGACGTCGGCGCCGCCGCCGGCGATCACCTGCTCGGGCGCAATATCGGGGCCGCCCGGCTTGATGTCGACGTCGAGGCCTTCGGCCTCATAGAAGCCCTTGGCCTTGGCGACATAGTAGCCGGCGAACTGTGCCTGCGTGACCCATTTCAGCTGCAGCGTCACCTTGTCCGCCGCCATCGCCTGGAAAGCGGCCAGCGACATCGCACCGGCCAGAACAGGAATAATCAGTCTTTTCATGTTGTTACCCTCTGAAGTTAGTGCCCTTAAACCCACCGCCCCTATCCACCACGGACAGAGGGATGCCAAAACGTGACGGCTCTCTCGAAAAGAGCGACCACGCCATAAAAGACCGAACCCGCAAGTGCTGCAACTGCGATTTCAGCCCAGACCATGTCGATGTTCATCCGCCCGACCTCGGTCGCAATGCGGAATCCCATGCCGACGACAGGCGTGCCGAAGAACTCGGCGACGATGGCGCCGATCAGCGCCAGCGTCGAATTGATCTTCAGCGCGTTGAAGATGAAGGGTGCGGCCGCCGGCAGCCGCAGCTTGAACAGTGTCTGCCAGTAGCCCGACGCATGGGTGCGCATCAGGTCGCGTTCCATGTGGCCGGAAGCGGCAAGCCCGGCGACAGTGTTCACCAGCATCGGGAAGAAGGTCATGATGATGACGACCGCCGCCTTGGACTGCCAGTCGAAACCGAACCACATCACCATGATGGGGGCGACGCCGATGATCGGCAGCGCCGAGACCATGTTGCCGATCGGCAGCAGGCCACGCCGCAGGAAGGGCACGCGGTCGGCGGCGATTGCCGCGATGAAGCCCGCGCCGCTGCCGACGACATAACCGAAGATCACCGCCTTGAAGATGGTTTGCCTGACATCGGCCCCAAGCACCGGCAGCGAGCTGGCGATGCGCGCGCCGATGGCGCTTGGCGGCGGCAACAGGATGAAGGGAATGCCGGCGCCGCGCGTGATCGCTTCCCAGAGGATCAGGATCCAGGCGCCGAAGATCGCCGGGATGATCAGGCGAAGGGCGGTCCTGGCCCAATTCGCGACGGGGCGCAGGGAAGACAGCACCGCCACGCAGCGCCATCCCAGAAGCCACGCAGCGGCGAGCACCAGGAAATACGGCGTCAATGCCGTGCCTTCGAACCCGTTTATGCCCGTGATCAACAGCCAAGCGACGAGATGCGCACCGACGAACAGCACCAGAGCTTCAACGATAGCCGGCAGCCTGGTCATCGAGACACACGCTGCGATAACAAGCAGGCCGAACATCAGCCCCTTCGTCACAAGATAGGGGTAGTGGAAGGACGCCTCGGGTTGCGCCAACGCCGCCGCTTCCGGCTTCGACATCGCGCCGAGCGCGACCGCGATCAGGCAGAGCGCGACCGCCAGCACCGCCTGCCAGGAGGGTTTCAGCCAGTTCATGCCGGCCTCCCGCCCATGGCGCGGTCGACGAGGCGCCCGGCGATACCGACCACCATGACCAGCAGCGCCGCCACGACCGAGCCCGCGACCAGCGCCGACCAGATGTCGATGGTCTGGCTGTAATAGGCGCCGGCGAGCAGCTTGGCGCCGATGCCGGCGACAGCACCTGTCGGCAGTTCGCCGACAATGGCGCCGACCAGGCTTGCCGCCACCGCTACCTTCATCGAGGTGAACAGAAACGGCACCGATGCCGGCACGCGCAGCTTCCAGAAGGTCTGCGCGCGGCTGGCATTGTAGGTATGCATCAAATCGAGATGCATGATCTCGGGCGAGCGCAGTCCCTTGACCATGCCGACCGCGACTGGGAAGAACGACAGATAGGTCGAGATCAGCGCCTTGGGGATCAGGCCGGTGATGCCGATCGCCGCCAGCACGACGATGATCATCGGCGCCACCGCCAGGATCGGGATCGTCTGCGAAGCGATGATCCATGGCATCAGGCTGCGGTCGAGTGTCGCCACATGCACGATGCCGACGGCGATGATGATGCCAAGCGCCGTGCCGAAGGCAAAGCCGAGCAGTGTCGACGACAGCGTCACCCAGGCATTGTAGACAAGGCTGCGGTTCGAGGTGACGCTGCGCAGAAACGTGTTTTCGAAGAAGTTCACCGCCACCTGGTGCGGCGCCGGCAGCGTCGGCTTCGGCTGCGACAGCGTCTTGCCGAGGAATTCCACGACGCCCGGCGTCTCGTTGGCGCGGCGGTCGAGATCGCGCTGGAACGGCGTGTTGAGGACGACGGCCATCACGTACCAGACGACGACCACGCCCAAGAGGATCGAGGTCACCGGGACGATCTTGTCGCGGAAGCTATCCATTGAGCGCTCCCCGCGCGGTTGACGCCCCCTCAATCATCATAGCTGTGTCCTGCCCGCAGCCCGTCGCGCACCCGCGCCGCGATCGCCAAAAACTCCGGCGTCTCGCGGATGTCGAGCGGCCGCTTCTTCGGCAGTGTCGATTCGATGATGTCGCTGACTCGACCCGGGCGCGGCGACATGACGACGATGCGCGTCGAGAGGTACACCGCCTCGGGAATGGAGTGGGTGACGAAGCAGATCGTCTTGTTGGTCCGCTCCCAAAGTTCCAGCAGTTGTTCGTTGAGATGGTCGCGCACGATCTCGTCCAGCGCACCGAACGGCTCGTCCATCAGCAGCAGATCGGCGTCGAAGGCGAGCGCGCGCGCGATCGAGGCGCGCTGCTGCATGCCGCCGGAGAGCTGCCAGGGATACTTTTTCTCGAAGCCGGAGAGGTTGACCAATTCCAGCGTGCGCTTGATGCGCTCGGTCTGCTCAGCCTTGGAGAGGCCAATGATCTCCAGCGGCAGCCCCACATTGCGCTCGATCGTGCGCCAGGGAAAAAGGGCAGCGGCTTGAAAGACATAGCCGTAAGCCCGCTTCTCGCGCGCCTGCTCCGGCGTCATGCCGTTGACAGAGATGGTTCCGGCGGTCGGCTTCTCCAGATCGGCAATGACGCGCAGCAAGGTCGTCTTGCCGCAGCCGGATGGCCCGATGAAGGAGACGAATTCACCCTTGCCGATGGTGAGATCGACGTTGGACAGCGCCTGCACCGGGCCGTCATTGGTCTGGAAGGTGAGGCCGAGTTTGCTTGCCGAAACGACGGCTGGCGAATTCCCTGTCATAGGCTGCAACCTGCCTCGCCGCATCGCTGCTGCGCTGGCTGGAATCCGGTTGATTTTGTGATTGCGTTGTTTTCCACTCGTCCTGTCCCATCAGATCGACGCCCGGAGTTTCCCCGATGTCGCCTAAACCCACTTGTCATCTTATCCGCCCGGAAAGCTCTTATGAAGGCAAGCAGGGGCTGAGCTACTTCGCCGGCATCGCCGCCGAGACCGTCGGCTCCTCCGGCATCTGCATGCATCTTCTCACCATGCCGCCCGGCGCCCGCGCCAAGGCGCATCTGCATGAAAGCCATGAAACGGCGATCTACGTGCTCTCCGGCGAAGTCCACACCTGGTACGGCGACAAGCTCGAGCAGCAGATCCTGGTCAAGGCCGGCGACCTCTTCTACATCCCCGCCGGCGTGCCGCATTTGCCGGCCAATCTGAGCGGCAGTCCGGCTTCGGCGGTCATCGCCCGTACCGACCCCAACGAACAGGAAAGCGTCGTCCTGTTGCCGGAACTGGATGCGCTGGTCGCTTGAGATCATCGAACGTGAGACGCTGGCCGTCATCGGCACCGGGACACTTCCCCGTAAACGGTGCCGTCCTCGTCGGCGATCACCAGCTTCTTGGCATTCTTGGGGCTGCGCTTGATGGTGAACTGTATCGGCGACTGACCTTCCTCGCCCTCTGCCTCGCACATGGATTTGACCACCAGTGACCCATCGGCCTGTGCCTTCTTTTCGGTGAAGGTGCAGGCGCTGGCCGCGGTAACGAATGCCTCGTCGCTCAGGAGCAGCATGTCCTCGGCATAGACTTCCTGGCCGTTCTTGTTGATGCAGCCGGACTTGTTGCCATAGGGCTTGGACAGGTCGATCGCAGCGGCCGAAGCCTGGCCGGCGGCCAGCAGGACCGCGGCCGCCATGGCGAGATGAACAATGCGCATGGTCAGACCCCGGTCGCCGGAATGCCAGTGCGTTCCACCTTGCGTGGCGCAGAAATTTCCTTCCACGTCGACAGCGCCCGGTTGACTGCCGCATTCGGCTCGCGCGCGACGAATTCGCCATGGCCGGGCTTCGCCTTGACCTCGGCTTCCTCGATCGACAATTCGCCGCGCGAGAAGACGAAGCGCGGCAGGCCGGTCACCTCGAAACCTTCGAAGACATTGTAGTCGATCACCGACTGCTGCTTCTTCGAGGTGATCTTCTTCTTGCGCTTCGGGTCCCAGACGACGATGTCGGCATCCGCGCCTTCGACGATGGCGCCCTTCTTCGGATACATGTTGAGAATCTTGGCGATGTTGGTCGAGGTCACCGCGACAAACTCGTTCATCGTCAGCCGCCCGGTGTTGACGCCGGTGGTCCACAGCATCGGCATGCGGTCCTCGAGCCCGCCTGTACCGTTCGGGATCTTGGTGAAATCGCCGACGCCGTTGCGTTTCTGCTTGGTGGTGAAGGCGCAATGGTCGGTCGCCACCACTTGCAGCGATCCGGCCTGCAGGCCGGCCCACAGCGAATCCTGGTGCAGCTTGTTGCGGAAGGGCGGGCTCATCACGCGGCGCGCGGCATGGTCCCAGTCCTTGTTGAAATATTCGCTCTCGTCGAGCGTCAGGTGCTGGATCAACGGCTCGCCGAACACCCGCATGCCCTTCTGCCGCGCCCGGCGGATGGCCTCATGCGCCTGCTCGCAGGAGACGTGCACGACATAGAGAGGCACGCCGGCCATGTCGGCGATCATGATGG
The DNA here is from genome assembly GCF_057784325.1 of Mesorhizobium sp. CNPSo 4689. Lineage (NCBI taxonomy): Bacteria > Pseudomonadati > Pseudomonadota > Alphaproteobacteria > Hyphomicrobiales > Phyllobacteriaceae > Mesorhizobium > Mesorhizobium sp. CNPSo 4689. The sequence continues at coordinate 145,791 of NZ_JBWLUZ010000002.1, read as the reverse complement.
CGCGGTTGGTCGCCTCGCCTTCCACCTCCGGCGGGCGCGAATAGGCATGCCCCTCGGGACCATTGTTGCCGGCCGCCAAGAGCTTCTGCGACAGTGCTGCCACCACGTCGCCGTTCTCGGCATGCACCAGCGGCAGCGCGCCAAGATCGGCGCAGCGCTGGAACGACGCATACATCTCGTCGTCGTCGACCATCAGCGCGCCCTTATAGGCCATGAAATGCTTGAACGAGGTGATACCCTTGTCGACGACGGTCGCCATCTCGTCGAACACCTGCTTGCCCCACCAGGTGATCGCCATGTGGAAGGAATAATCGCAGGACGCCTTCGACGTCTTGTTGTCCCACATCTGCAAGGCTTCGAGCAGCGACTGCTTCGGCGACGGCAGGCAGAAATCGACCACCATCGTCGTACCGCCGGACAAGGCCGCCCGGGTGCCGGATTCGAAATCGTCAGCCGAATAGGTGCCCATGAACGGCATTTCGAGATGCGTGTGCGGATCGACGCCGCCAGGCATCACGTAGCAGCCGGTGGCGTCGAACTCATGGTCGCCATGCAGGTCAGAGCCGATGGCGACGATCTTGCCGTGGCTGAACAACACATCGGCCTTCCAGGTGCGGTCGGCGGTGACGATGGTGCCGTTCTTGATGACTTTGGTCATTTTCTTGTTCCCCTATATGCCCGCGTTGGCAGGCCTAAGCTTTCTTCGACCTCGTGGTGCTCGTGTCCTGTCTGCTCCAAGCCTCCCAAGCGGACTCGAAATGCGCGCGATGCTTGCCGATGTCTGACATGGTCTGATCCAGCAACCGCAAAATCCCGTCAAGCTCGATCCACAGATCGTGATGTTCCATCCAGAACTCCGCAGAAACCTTCAGGCAACTTTCAAGCAGATCGCCGTCGTAGAACGTCACCCCTATCAAGGGATTTTCAGCGAGGATGGATATCGCTTTGGGAACCACATATTCCAGTCCGAACCCTTGGCTGACCAGGAGAAGTATCTGCTCATTGGTCAGATTGCGCAGCGGCGTTGCCAAGGCGATGCTGCCCCGTTCGACAAGGGAAGTCGGATAAGGCGGCTGATCCGTCTTCCAGCCCAGCAGCACGTTGAGCGCCCGGTCCTCGTCAAGGTTGCGCCGAGGCTTCAAGCCACGATCTCCGCTGTCTCCACAACCGCATGGAACAGCACGTCGGCGCCGGCCGCTGCCCATTCCTTGGAGATGTCCTCGGCTTCGTTGTGGCTGAGCCCGTCGACGCAGGGGCACATCACCATCGCCGTCGGCGCGACGCGGTTGATCCAGCAGGCATCATGCCCGGCGCCCGAGACGATGTTCCGATGCGTGTAGCCGAGCCGGTCGGCGGCATCGCGGATCGCCTTGACGCAACCCTTGTCGAAGGTGACCGGGTCGAAATGGCCGACCTGCTCGATTTGATATTTGATGTCGAGCGCATCGCAGATCGTGTCGATGCCCTCACGGATGCGCGCGTCCATCGTATCGAGCACCTCTTTTTCCGGCGAGCGGATGTCGATGGTGAAGACGGTACGCCCGGCAATGATGTTGCGCGAGTTCGGATAGACCTGCATGTGGCCGACCGCACCGACGGCATCGGGCTGGTAGTCCATGGCGACCTCGTGCACCAGCTCGATCACCCTGGCCATGCCGAGCCCGGCATTGCGGCGTTTCGGCATCGGCGTCGAGCCGGTATGCGCCTCCTTGCCGGTCAGCGTCACCTGCAGCCATTTCAGCCCTTGGCCATGGGTGACGACGCCGATGTCGATCCCCTCGTCCTCGAGGATCGGCCCCTGCTCGATATGCAGTTCGAAGAAGGCGTGGATCTTGCGGTCACCGACCTTCTCGGTGCCCTTCCAGCCGATGCGCTCGAGCTCCTCGCCGAACTTCTTGCCGTCCTTGTCGACATGCTCGTAGACGTCGGCCTGGTCGAGCACGCCGGCGAAAACGCCTGACGCCATCATGGCGGGCGCGAAGCGCGCGCCTTCTTCGTTGGTCCAATTGGTGACGACGATCGGATGCTTGGTCTTGATGCCAAGATCGTTGAGGGAGCGCACGACTTCCAGCCCACCGAGCACGCCAAGCACGCCGTCATACTTGCCGCCGGTGGGCTGGGTGTCGAGATGGCTGCCGACATAGACTGGCGGCAGGCTGGGATCGGTGCCTTCGCGGCGGGCAAACATGGTGCCCATCTCGTCGAGGCCCATTTCGAGCCCGGCCGCCTCGCACCAGCGCTTGAACAGATGCCGGCCCTCGCCGTCCTCGTCGGTCACGGTCTGGCGATTGTTGCCGCCGGCAATGCCGGGGCCAATCTTCGCCATCTCCATGATGGAATCCCACAAACGGTCTGAATTCACTCGCAGATTCTCGCCTGGGGCGGCCATTCAAAGTCCTCTCATTTCATTACCCGGTCGGACGGCGGTTCCCGACGCCGGCCGACCGGATCAAGCAAGTCTAGTCTATTGAGCGTAGAACATCCCGCACATGGTCGATCAACTCATTGATCTGGCCCTTGGTGATGATCAGCGGCGGCGACAGCGCGATGATGTCGCCGGTGGTGCGGATCAGCGCGCCGCGTTCGAACGCCTTGACGAAGGCCGAGAAGGCCCGCTTCGTCGGCTGCCCGGCGATCGGCGCCAATTCGATCGCGCCGATCAGGCCGATGTTTCTGATATCGATGACATTCGGCTCGCCCTTGAGCGAATGCAGCGCGTCTTCCCAATAGGGCGCCAGTTCCTCGCCGCGGGTCAAAAGCCCCTCTTCCTTGTAAGTGTCGAGCGTGCCGAGTGCCGCCGCACAGGCGATCGGGTTGCCCGAGTAGGTGTAGCCGTGGAAGAACTCGATCATGTGCTCGGGGCCGGTCATGAAGGCGTCGTGGATCTCCTTCTTGACGAACACCGCGCCCATCGGGATGACGCCGTTGGAGACACCCTTGGCCGTCGTCATGATGTCAGGCGTGACGCCGAAATAGTCGGCGGCGAACGGCGTACCGAGGCGGCCGAAACCGGTGATGACCTCGTCGAAGATCAGCAGGATGCCGTGTTTGGTGCAGATCTCGCGCAGCTTCTGGAGATAGCCCTTCGGCGGCAGGATGACGCCGGTCGAACCAGCCACCGGCTCGACGATGACGGCGGCGATGGTCGAGGCATCATGCAACGCGACGATGCGCTCCAGCTCGTTTGCCAGTTCCGCGCCGTGCTCCGGCACGCCCCTGGAGAAGGCATTCTTTTCCGGAAGATGCGTGTGCGGCATGTGGTCGACGCCGCCGAGCAGCGTGCCGAACATCTTGCGGTTGCTGACGATGCCGCCGACCGAGATGCCGCCGAAATTGACGCCGTGATAGCCGCGTTCGCGGCCGATCAGGCGGGTGCGCGCGCCCTCGCCTTTGGTGCGATGATAGGCGATCGCCATCTTCAACGCGGTGTCGACCGATTCCGAGCCGGAATTGGTGAAGAAGACATGGTCCATGCCCTTCGGCGCGATGTCGACCAGGCGGTTCGCCAGCTCGAAGACGATCGGATGGCCCATCTGGAAGGCCGGCGCATAGTCGAGTTCGGCCGCCTGGTGCTGGATCGCCTCGGTGATCTTCGGCCGGCAATGGCCGGCATTGACGCACCAGAGACCGGCGGTGCCGTCGAGCACCTTGCGGCCGTCGCTGGTTGTGTAATGCATGTCCTTGGCGGACACGAACATGCGTGGCGCCTGCTTGAACTGGCGGTTTGCCGTGAACGGCATCCAGAATGCGCTGAGATCGTTCGGCGTGACTTTCAGCCGGTTGGACATGACCAAGACTTCCCCTTGTAACCTGTTTCGCTGCGGCCAACGCTTGGTCTTTGCTGCATTTTCGTGCTACGCAAATTTTTGACCGATTGGACAAACGTTAGCACCGCCCTGTCGGCGGTCAAGGGATTACTAGCGGAAATGCGGTATCGGAAGCGCGCTCCACAGGCCGGGGAAAAACTGGTCCAGAGAATTGGTCCAGAGGGCCCGCGCGGCCGCGGCCGGCAAGGATGACGGAGACGATGGAAGGCTCAGCTCCCCGCCGCACCCGCATCCAGCAGGAAAAGCGCGAGCTGATCCTAGAAGCGGCGCTCGAAGTCTTCTCCACCAACGGTTTTCGCGGCTCGACCATCGACCAGATCGCCGAAGCCGCCGGCATGTCGAAACCCAACCTGCTCTATTATTTCCGCCGCAAGGAGGACATTCACGAAACGCTGATGGAGCGGCTGCTCGCGACCTGGCTGGCGCCGCTGCGCGAACTCGACGATATCGGCGATCCCCTGACCGAACTGCGCAGCTACATCCGGCGCAAGCTCGAAATGGCGCGCGATTTCCCGCGCGAGAGCCGTCTGTTCGCCAACGAGATCCTGCAAGGCGCGCCACGCATCATGCCGCTGCTGGAAGGCGAGCTGAAGACGCTGGTCGACGAAAAGGCGGCCATCATCAAGGGCTGGATGCGCGCCGGCAAGATTGTCCGCACCGATCCCTGGCACCTCATCTTCTCGATCTGGGCGACGACGCAGCACTATGCCGATTTCGATGTCCAGGTCCGCGCCGTGCTCGGCGCCGACCGCGGCGGCGACGGCCGTTTCGAGGACGCCGCCAGGTTCCTGGAGCAGCTGTTCATCGAAGGGCTGAAGCCGAAAGGCTAGCCTCGGGCGGAAATCAGGCGCTGCGCCGCTCGGCCGGCAGCGCCTCCAGCAGTTGCTGCAGCTTGGCGATCGAGTTCTGCTCGGCGAGTGGGGTGTAGACGATCAGCCTCATGTCCGAGCCGTCGTCGATCGAAAGGCTCATATGCTCGAAGGCCATCGCGCCGGCGATCGAGTGCCGGACATGCTTCACCCCCGATAATTTCCGCGCCACATCGCGCTGCGGCCACCACGCCCGGAATTCCGGACTTGAGCGTGTCATCAACTCGATCAGCCGTTCGAAATCCGGATCGCCGACATATTTCGCACTCTCGGCTCGGAACGAGGCAAGCACCGAGCGCGCCAGTTGCTCCCAGTCGACAAGCAGGCGGCGATGGTGCGGGTTGGTGAACACCATGTGGACGATGTTGCGGGCATCACCGTCCAGCAGGCCATAGTCACCGAAAACGGCGACGGCCGCCGGATTCCAGGCCAGCACGTCCCAGCGTCGCCCCACGACATAGGCTGGCTGCAGGACGAGGCTCTGCAGCATGTGCAGCAAGGGGCCGTCCACTTTTTCCGGCGTCACGGCACGACGCTCAGGCTGCTGGCGGCCGGCAAGCGTGAACAAATGCCGCGTCTCGGCGGCATCGAGCCGCAGCGCCTCGCACAGCGCGGTCAGCACCTCCACGGAAGGACGCACGTCCCTGCCCTGCTCCAGCCAGGTGTACCAGGTCGTACCGACGCCGGCGATCATCGCCACCTCCTCGCGGCGCAGGCCAGGCGTGCGCCGCCTCTGGCCAGCAGCGATGCCGGTGGCCGACGGCGACAGCCTTTCGCGGCGCGAACGCAGGAAGGCGCCAAGCTCGCGCCGGCGACTGTCTTCGGGAGACTGTGCGGGAGCATCCATAAGCCCATTATAGCAGTATCAATACCAGGATAAATTTTGAACTGTTTGCGCCGCGCCCGGTGCCCCATCTTGCGTTCAGAGCAAACGTGGAGGCTCCAGGCATGGAACTGAAAGACAAGACAGTCCTCATTACAGGTTCGACAGACGGCGTCGGCCGCGTCGTCGCGGAGAGGCTGGCCGCTGCACGCGCCCGCGTTCTGGTGCATGGCCGCGATGCGGCGCGCGGCAAGGCGTTGGTCGCCGAAATCGAAGCCGCCGGCGGCAAGGCCGAGTTTCTTGCCGCCGACCTCGCCTCGCTGGCTGAGGTCCGCCGCCTCGCTGAAGCGGTGCGCGCCAGGACCGACCGGCTCGACATCCTCATCAACAATGCCGGCATCGGCACCGCCGGCGCGAAACGACAGGTCAGCGCCGATGGCTGCGAATTGCGCTTTGCCGTCAACTACCTCGCCGGCTTCCTGCTGACCACAGAGCTTCTGCCGTTACTTAAAGCGAGCGCGCCTTCGCGCATCATCAACGTCGCCTCGGCCGGCCAGCAGGCAATCGACTTCGGCGATGTCATGCTGACCCGCGCCTATGACGGCGTGCGCGCCTACTGCCAGAGCAAGCTGGCGCAGATCCTGTTCACCGTCGATCTGGCCGAACAGCTGAAAGACACAGGCGTCACCGTCAACGCCCTGCATCCGGCGAGCTACATGAACACGACCATGGTCCGGCAGGCGGGCGTCACACCGTGGAGCTCGGTCGAAACCGGCGCTGAAGCCATCCTCAACCTCGCGACATCGCCTGATCTCAAAGGCAGAAGCGGCCTCTACTTCGATGGCATGCGGGAATCCCGCGCCGATGCGCAAGCCTATGACGTGAAGGCAAGACAGCAATTGCGGGAACTGAGCCTCGACCTCGTCGGCCTCGCTTCCACCACTTCGAAGGAAAAGCAGTCATGAGCGAGAAGAATGAACGTGTCGTGATCATCGGCGGCTCTTCCGGCATCGGCCTCGCCACGGCGCAGAAGCTGCTTGGCCCGAACATGAGGGTGACCATCACGGGGCGCAACCAGGAAAGGCTCAACAGCGCATGGCAGAGCCTTGGCGGCGCAGCCGAGAAGGCCGTGTTTGATGCGGCGAAGCCGGACGAGGCCCGCCAGTTCTTCGATCGTACCGGTCCGTTCGATCACCTTGTTCTAGCGGCGAGTGGCGGCAAGGGCCTCGGACCGTTCCAGACCCTTGACCTTGCAGACATCGGCGGCGGGGTCGACGAGAAGGTCCGGCCGCAGCTGTCATGCCTGCAGGCGGCCCTGCCGACCTTGAACAGGAACGGCTCGGTCACGTTCATCTCGGCGGTGTCCGCGCAATTATCGGCGCCTGGTGTCGCCGGCATCGCGGCCGTCAACGGCATGCTGTTGACGGTGGTGCCGATCCTGGCCGTGGAGCTGAAGCCGCTGCGCGTCAACGTCGTCGCGCCGGGCGTCATCGATACGCCCTGGTGGAATTTCCTGCCCGACGATCAGCGCCAGGCCGTGTTCACCGAGTATGCCGGGAAAACGCCGGTCGGTCGCATCGGCCGCGCCGAAGACGTTGCCGGCGCGATCGCCTTCCTCGTCTCCAACGGCTTCGTCACCGGCCAGGTGCTGACCTGCGACGGCGGGTTGCGATATGCCGCGTGAGCGGCAGGGCGAGGATGCTTTCCTGAGAGCGGGGCTCAGTTGGCTGTAAGGCCTGGCCAGAAGGCTAGCGCCATCAGGCCTGCCACGATCGTATACCAGAGCGCCGTGTGAGCCGCCTTCATGACCGGCCGCCCGACTTCGCGCGCACGGTTCGGACGCTGGGGATCATACATCACCTCGACCACCGCCCCGACCGAACCGGTCGCGTCATTAACCGGCAGGTTCGAGTCGAAGCGCCAGATGTGCCCATGGCGATCGGTGAATTCTATGGTCGGGGTGTTGGGCGCGTCGTCCGACATGTCGATCTTCACCACCTTGCCGGTCGCATAGGCACGGCGGCGGCGCAGCACCAGATCGCCATAGGTGTGGGGGACGACGAGCACGAGGACAAATACGCCGCACAGGAAGCACCAGATCTGGATGTCGCTCGGAGCATAGCCGAACACCTCGGCGAGCGCCCGAAACGGCGACAGCGCGTGGTGGAAAGCCTGCGAAACGCTCCCCCAGAAGCTGTTCCAGCTTTGCTCCATAAAGGCTCCAACAGCGAAACTGCGCCAATCCTAGCAGCCATTCGCGTCGAAGCGATTAATGCGGGCGGCGATTGATCCGGCTGCGCCGCCAACTCGTCAAAGCGGCTGCGCCATCAACGACAGGAAGCCGCCGGTCAGAGCGACATTGGCGACAAAGCCGTTGATGCGAGCCGCTCGCTCGGGTCCCTGATGATCCCAGAAATTGTCGAACATGATCGTGGCGACGACCAGGAACAGGATCAGACCTGCGACTGCAAATGTGGTCCAGAAGCCCGCCACGACCAGTCCGCCGGCAACGACCTGCAGGACGATGCCAACCCATAGCGCCGGCCCCGCCTGCGGTACGCCGCGGTCTGTCATCAGTTGGGTCAGGAAGGCCGCGTTCACGATGTTGCGCAGGCCGGCAAAAATGAAGGCGCCGCCAAGCAGCAGGCGGGCGGCAACCAGAATCTCATTCTGAAAACTTGCGAGCATGGTGCTGATCCTCAAACGAAAAAGGCACGCGGGCCTTGCGGCCCGCGCGCCGGCTTGGCTCAGGCGGCCTTCGCTGCTGGCATCGGATGAACGGCATGGAACGGCACGCAAAGCCGGTTCCAGGTATTGATCATGCCGATCGCGACAGACAGCTTGACCAGTTTCTCTTCAGAAAAATGCTCGAGCGTCCGTGCATAGAGCTCATCCGAGACACCGTTTTCGGCGATCTTGGTCACCGCTTCGGTCCAGGCGAAGGCGGCGCGTTCGCGCCCGGAAAACAGCGGCGATTCCTTCCAGGCCGAGACCAGATAGAGCCGCTGCTCTGTCTCGCCGTCGCGCCTGGCCTCGCGGCTGTGCATCTCGACGCAGTAGGAGCAGCCATTGATCTGCGACGCCCTGAGCTTGATCAGGTGCAGAAGGCCTACCTCGAGCCCGCATTCGTCGACCGCCTTGTTGAGCGCCGACACCGCCTTCATGATCTCCGGCGCCTTGGCGAAGAATTGCAGCCTCTGTTTCATCGTCTTTACCCTTTCACGCTTGCTTGGTTGAACTGGATTTTTGCGGTCGCTGATGCCGCGCCACGAAGGCGCAACCCGCCGCAACCGAACGCGGATCGGCATCGCTCTGATAGGCAGCGACAATATCGGACAGCCGGGCCTCGGCGAGCGCGGTGCGATAGGCACGCTCGGCCTTGAGCATCGCGGCATTGATGCCGCACGGTTTCACATAGGCGGAGGCATCGAGCCTGACCGGGCCGCGCTGGCGGATCTCGCCGCAGCGGAAGGCCGGCTCGCGACCCTCCACTGCCAGTACGATGTCGAGCAGCGTGATCCGTTCCGCCGGCCGCGCCAGCCGGTAGCCGCCGGCCGGTCCAGGCACCGATTCAAGAATGCCATCCGCCGTCAGCATGTTGAGGTGCTTCAAGAGATAGCTCGGCGACAGGCCGAAAGCCTCCGCCATCGCGGCGCCCGGCATGGTCGCCGCGCCATCCACGCCGGCGAGCATCGCGGCGCAGTGGATCGCCGCCTCAACGCCCTCACCCAGCTTCATCGTGCCGATTTCCTATTCATGGATATCTTTTATCATGGATAATTCTTATCCGCAATAGCAATCGAAAAAAGCAGCGGCGCCCGCAAGCGCCGCTGCCTTATTGCCCTCGCCCTATGACGTTGAGGCAACCCTACTCCGCCGCCACCTTGGCCATCGGATTGTTCGGATGCGTCGTCCAGTTGGCATAGACCGGCGACACCGGCTTGCCGGTGCGCTGGTCCATCGCACCAGCCGCCAGCGGCTCCATGGTGATGCAGTTTTCCACGGGGCAGACATTGACGCACAGATTGCAACCGACGCATTCGGCCTCGATCACCTCGAAGTGCCTCTTGCCGTCGACCATGCTGGTGATCGCCTGGTGCGAGGTGTCCTCGCAGGCGATGTGGCAGCGACCGCACTTGATGCAGGCGTCCTGGTCGATATGCGCCTTGGCGACATAGTTGAGGTTGAGATACTGCCAGTCGGTGACATTGGGCGTGGCGCGGCCGACGATGTCGTCGAGCGAGGCGTGGCCTTTCTCGTCCATCCAGTTCTCGAGGCCGGCGATCATTTCCTGCACGATCTTGAAGCCATAGGTCATCGCCGCCGTGCATACCTGCACATTGCCGGCGCCGAGCGCCATGAATTCGGCCGCGTCGCGCCAGGTGGTGATGCCGCCAATGCCGGAGATCGGCAAGCCGCGCGTTTCCGGATCGCGCGCGATCTCGGCCACCATGTTCATGGCGATCGGCTTCACCGCCGGACCGCAATAGCCGCCATGCGAACCCTTGCCGTCGATGGTCGGCTGCGGCGCGAAGCTATCGAGGTCGACGCCAGTGATCGAATTGATGGTGTTGATCAGCGACACCGCGTCGGTGCCGCCGGACAGCGCAGCGCGCGCCGGCTTGCGCACATCGGTGATGTTGGGCGTCAGCTTGGTGATGACCGGCATGCGGGTGTTTTGCTTGCACCAGCGCACCACCATCTCGATATATTCCGGCACCTGCCCGACAGCCGCACCCATGCCGCGTTCCGACATGCCGTGCGGACAACCGAAATTGAGCTCGATGCCGTCGGCCTCCGTCTCCTCGACCACCGGCAGGATCGCCTTCCAGGCGTCTTCGACGCACGGCACCATCAGCGAGACGACGATGGCGCGGTCGGGCCAGTCCTTCTTGACCTGCTTGATCTCGCGCAGATTGACCTGCAGGTCGCGGTCTGTGATCAGCTCGATGTTGTTGAGGCCGAGCAGGCGGCGGTCCGCACCCCAGATCGCGCCATAGCGCGGCCCGTTGACGTTGACGACAGGCGGCCCCTCTTCGCCGAGCGTCTTCCAGACTACGCCACCCCAACCCGCCTTGAAGGCGCGGATGACATTGTAGGCCTTGTCGGTCGGCGGCGCCGAGGCCAGCCAGAACGGATTTGGCGATTTGATGCCGACGAAATTGTTGCTTAAGTTTACCATGCTCATGCCCTCCCGTTCGAGGTCAGTGCCCGGTTGATGCTTTCCGCTGCGTCGCGGCCTTGCGCCACGGCCGAGACGGTGAGGTCGTCACCGCCGAAGATGCAGTCGCCGCCGGCCCAGACCTTCGCCAGCGAGGTGCGGCCTTCCGCATCGACCCTTATGCGGCCGGCTTCGAGTTCGATCGATGCCCCGCTGCCGTTGAGCGCGGCCGGGACAAAACTCTGGCCGATTGCCTTGAACACCTGGTCGGCAACGAGCGTCAGCATCTCGCCGGTGCCGGCGAGCTTGTCGCCGTTCATTGCCGTGTATTCGAGCTCGATGCCCGACACCTTGCCACCTTCGGCAATGACGCGCTTCGGCTGCAGCCAGTGGCGGATGGTGACGCCGTTGGCCGCTGCCAGATCCTGCTCGAAACCTGAAGCATTCATATGCTCCTGGCCGCGCCGGTAGCAGATCGTCACCTCCTCGGCGCCGAGCAGCTTCGACTGCACCGCGGCGTCGATCGCCGTCATGCCGCCGCCGATTACGACGACGCGCCGGCCGACCGGCAGGCCGGAAAGGTCGCTGGCCTGGCGAAGCTCGGCGATGAACTCGACCGCATTGGTCACGCCGTCGGCATCCTCGCCATCGGCACGCAGCGCGTTGACGCCGCCAAGCCCCATGCCGAGGAACACGGCGTCGTAATTGCGGATCAGGTCCGACAGCTGATAGTCGCGGCCGAGCGCCTTCCCGTTCTGGATGTCGATGCCGCCGATCGAGGTCACATAATCGACCTCGGCCTGGGCGAAATTGTCGACGCTCTTGTAGGCGGCGATGCCATATTCATTGAGGCCGCCGGCCTTCGGCCGCGCCTCCAGGATGGTCACGTCGTGGCCATGGCGAGCAAGCCGGTGTGCGGCTGCCAGTCCCGCCGGTCCGGCACCCACCACGGCGACGCTCCTTCCGGTTGGCTCCGGGCGCGGATAGAATTGCCTGTTCTCGCTCATCGCGACATCGGTGGCGTAGCGCTGCAGGCGGCCGATCTGGACCGGCTTGCCTTCCGCCACCTCTCGCACACAGACTTCCTCGCACAGCGTCTCGGTCGGGCAGACGCGGGCGCACATGCCGCCCAGAATGTTCTGGTCGAAGATCGTCTTGGCCGAACCGATCGGATTGCCGGTCGAGATCTGGCGGATGAACAGCGGGATGTCGATCGAGGTCGGACACGCATTCATGCACGGCGCGTCGTAGCAGAAGTAGCAGCGATCGGATTCGACCAGCGCCTCGTGGTGATCAAGCGGCGGATGCAGGTCGGAAAAATTGTCGGCATATTGCTCGGACGACAGCCGGCCGCCGGCAATGCCTTCCTTGAAATGACCAGTCGCCATTCCGGTTCCCCTTGTTTTCGTTTTGGGGAAGGCTAGCACGTTTTATTTTTTTATCAATTGGTCAATTTTCGGCGAAGCCGCTGAAATCCTTCGATAAAAACATGATAATTATAGTCATGTTATAGGAACTGCCGACACGGACTGAGCCCCGGTCTCAACGTGACCATGGATCGACCTGATCTCATCCGCGACCAGCAGCTGAAGCCGCCACAGATTGCGGTCGCGAATGCCGAATTCTTCGAGGTGGCTGACCGTGTTGTAGAGGTACTCCGCTCCGGAGCCGACATGCCCGCAGGCACGCGCCAACACCCTTGCCACTGTCTCCAGCGGCTGGTTGAGCGAGGTGCCCCTGCCGGTCACCCCGACCCAGAAACCCAGCGCCCGCAACGTCCCTTGCGCCGTGCGCACCGGAACCCATCGTACCGAGCCGATGCTCTCGTGATCGTCGATCTCGCGCCGCAGCAGCCTTTCGATCTGCGCAGGCTTCTCACCGTCGGGCAGACAGTAGATCATACCATCGCATCGCCCGCCCCGTTCGAGCGCCAACATCAGGCCCGGCTGCGCCACGCTGCCGCGCCAGCGGACCATGTCGAGGCAGAAGGACCGATGCCAGCCATAGGCGGTGGCACGTTGCCGCTCGACGGACTCGAAGGCTGGCTTCCAGATCAGCGAGCCATAGGCGAACACCCATAACGGCCCCTCGTCGGCTTCATCAGACAGACGCAAGGCCAGAATCCGGAAATCGTCATCGTTCAGCTGCATCCAACTGCCATCAGGGCCGGGATCGGCCTCCTCCCGGTGGCACAGCGCGACAAGCTCTGACGTAAGCGACATCTGGCGCATGGATCGACAACCCCTCGCTGGCAGCAAGGAAAGGCGAAAACCGCAGCGGAGGCAAGACTGGAACAACGGCGCCCTTGCCGTCCTCGATTTCTGGCCCAGATGTCGGATTTCTGTCGCGAGGATCGTCCTAGGATGGATCGACCGCGATCGATGCATGAAAGGTGAGGAGACCGACAATGCCCAAATCCCCCATGCCCTTCTTCTGGTACGAGTTGATGACCACCGACCTCGACGCCGCCGAGGCCTTCTACACCGCAGTCGTAGGCTGGACCGCGCAACCTTTCGACATGGCGCCCGGTATGCCGCCCTACATCGTCATGAATGTCGGCGAGCGCGGCGTCAGCGGGCTGATGACCTTGCCGGAGGACGCCGCCAAGATGGGCATGCCGCCGGCCTGGCTCGGTTACATCCACACCAAAGATGTCGACGCCGCGACGCAATCGCTGAAGGACGCCGGCGGTGCGGTCCACCGCGCGCCCGACGACATTCCGGGCGTCGGCCGCTTTGCCGTCGTTGGCGACCCGCAGGGTGCCACCTTCATGCTCCTGCAACCCAACGGTCCCGACCAGCCGCCGGTGCCAGCCAGCACGCCCGGCCACATAGGCTGGCACGAACTCTATACGTCGGACTGGAAGGCCGCCTTCGATTTCTATTCCGGTCAGTTCGGTTGGACCAAGGGCGATTCGATGGATATGGGGCCGATGGGCACCTACCAGACTTTTGGGGCCGGCCCCGAATCCGGCGGCGGCATGATGAACAAGCCGCAGCAGATCCCGGTGCCAGTCTGGCAGTTCTATTTCAACGTGCTTGCCATCGATGCGGCGGCCAAGCGCGTCACCGACAATGGCGGCAAGATCCTGATGGGTCCGATGGAGGTGCCCGGCGGCAGCTGGATCGTGCAGTGCCAGGATCCGCAAGGCGCACATTTCGCGCTGATGGCGCCGGTGCGCTGATCCGGCCCGATAGGCGTCTTATCGCGCCGCCCGGTGCGATGAGAGCGGCGTCAGGAAATCATTCCGGCGCCAGCACCGCGACCTTGATGCTCTGTTGCTTGGCGCCACTGATTTGGATCGTGGCCGCGCCAGCGGGCAACTTGAAACGCACGCTCTTGCGGATGCCGGGGCAGGTCTTCACGCCGCTGAAAGCCACGGACTTCATCGCCTGGCCGTCCTGAACGACATCGATCCAGGCCTCATCAGACAGACTGACCTGGAGCTCTCCCTCAGGCGGCACGGCCACGTTTGCCGTCGCGCCGAATGTGCCGGCTGCCGGCGCACGTTCCGGCGGCACGGCAAAACTGATCGTGTCGACCGCTGTGAGCATGAAATCCGCCGCTTGCCCGACTGTCAGGGCAGCGCCGGGCTGCGCGGCGGGCGCTGCCGGAAACAGCGCCTGCTCGCGTGTCACCGGCCATTTGAAGGCAGCACAGCCGGCGTCGTCGGCCATGGCGACGCTGGTCCCTGCAAGGATGGCGAATAGGCTGATGGCGACTTTTTTCATGGCAAAGGGAACCCCACATGTTTGGAATATCCACACACCAATACAACCATCGCGATAATGCAACCATAGAGAGAACAACACGAACGGGTCAGATTGGCGAACATTTCCAATCACCGATTGTTGATGGCAGGCCGTGGGAAGTGAATGGTCCGTTGCCGGGCGATAATCTATGGCCGGGCCGAAGGCTTGGAAAAATGGAGTTTTAGATGAAGCTTTTTGAAAGTCTTGCCAGATTTCAGCCGCAGGCTCTGGGGGTGCTGCGCATCATGACGGCGCTGCAGTTCATCGAGCACGGCTCGCAAAAACTGTTCAACTTTCCCGTCGGCGAGCAAGCCGGCACCTTGACCGGGCTGATGCTGGCCGCCGCCATTCTCGAATTCGTCGGCGGCATCCTGCTGGCGCTTGGGCTTTTAACCCGGCCGGTGGCGTTCCTGCTCTGCGGCGAGATGGCGATCGCCTATTTCATGGCGCATTATCCGCGCGACTTCTTCCCGGTCAACAACGGCGGCGATGCGGCCATCTCGTTCTGCTTCATCTTCCTCTATCTGGTGTTTGCCGGCGCCGGCGCCTTCGCGCTGGACAACCGCCGCAGCGCCTGACGCGCAGGAGGATGCGTGCCGTCAGGCGCGCATCCTTTCGAAATTCGCATCGAACAGCGGCACAGGTTGCATGCGTGCGGCATGGCGCTTGCCCAGCAATTCGATCTCGAAACCGTCGCTCTCGTCGGCAATCTCCTTCGGCACATAGCCGATGGCGACGGACTTTTTCGAATGATGCGCGTAGCCGCCCGAGGTGACCCAGCCGCGCACGGCGCCGTCGAACCAGATCGGCTCGTCGCCGATGACATCGGCATCGTCGGCTTTGACGATGAAGGTTCGTAAACGCAGCCTGCCGCCTTGCTTGCGCTCGGCAAGCGCCGGTTGCTTGCCGATGAAATCGGCCTCCTTGCCGTAGGCGACGAAGCGATCGAGCCCGGCCTCCAGCGGTCCGTAGATCGGCCGGTATTCGCGCGCCCACGAGCCGTAATTCTTCTCCAGCCTGAGCGAATTGAGCGCACGCGAGCCGAACAGGCCGAGGCCGAATTCCTCGCCGGCCGCCATCAGCGCCTGGAACGCGGCGCGCTGATATTCCGGCGCTACCCACATCTCGTAGCCGAGATCGCCGGTATAGCTGACACGGCCCACCAGGCACGGCGCCATGCCGATGTCCATCCTGGCAATCGCCATGAACGGAAAAGCGGTATTGGAGACATCCGCCCGCGTCACCTTTGCCAGCAAGTCCCGCGCCTTCGGCCCGGCGACGGCCAGGCCTGTCAGCTTCGGCCCCAGCGCCTCGATGCACACCGACCCATCTTCGGGCAGATGCGCCTCGAACCAGCGCATGTGGTACTGCTCGGCAATGCCGGAGCCGGCGACGAACCATTCACCCCTGTTGGAATTGGGGGCGCCAATGTTGGCGAGCGTGAAATCGCCAATCAGCCTGCCGTCCTCTTTCAGCATCGGCGCCAGCGTCATGCGGCCGGGCCTCGGCAGCTTGCAGGCAAGCAGGCGGTCGAGCCATGCTCCCGCACCCTCGCCCGTGACCTTGTATTTGGCAAAGTTCGAAATCTCCGCCAGGCCGACGCTGCCACGAACCGACGCGACCTCGCGAGCGACGTGGGAAAAGTCGCTCGAACGCCGCCACGAGAACTCATCCTTGACGCCTTCAGGCGCATACCAGAGCGGCACCTCCAGCCCATAGGAGACACCCCACTGCGCGCCTTTGGCTGACAAAAGGTCGTAGACCGGCGTCGTCTTCAGCGGCCGCCCGGCCGGCAATTCCTCATTGGGGAAGCGGATCGAGAAACGGCGTGAATAGTTCTCGCGCACCTTGGCATTGGTGTAGGCCATCGTCGCCCAGTCACCATAGCGCGAAACGTCCATCGCCCAGATGTCGGCGCCCGGATCGCCCTCGATCATCCAGTTGGATAGCGCCAAGCCAACGCCGCCGCCTTGTGAAAAGCCGGCCATGACGCCGCAGGCGACCCAAAAACCCGGCAGGCCGCGCACCGGACCGACCAGCGGATTGCCGTCAGGCGCAAAGGTGAAGGGCCCGTTGATGATCTGCTTGATGCCGGTGTTCTGGAAGGCCGGGAAATGCCGGAAGCCGACTTCCAGCGACGGCGCGATGCGGTCGATGTCTGGCTCCAGCAATTCATGGCCGAAATTCCACGGCGTCTGGAATTCGGACCATGGCTTGTTGGCCTTTTCGTAGGTGCCCATCAGCATGCCGCCGCGCTCCTGGCGCAGATACAGCTCGCCGTCGAAATCGACCGCGTGGATGATTTCGGTGCCGGTCTTGGCGTTCCAGGCGGCAACCTCCGGCATGTCCTCGGTGATCAGATACATGTGCTCCATCGCCAGCACCGGCAATTCGAGCCCAACCATGCGGCCGACCTCGCGCGCCCAGAGACCGCCGGCATTGACGACATGCTCGGCCACCACCTCACCCTTGTTGGTGAGAACGCGCCACATGCCGTCGGGGCGCCGCACAATGTCCTCGACCTTGGTGAAGCGCTCGACCTCGGCGCCAAGCTTGCGCGCGGCCCTGGCGTAGGCATGGGTAACGCCGGACGGGTCCAGGTGCCCGTCTTCCTTGTTGCGCACCGCGCCGACGAACTGTTTCGGATCGAGCAGCGGCATCAGCTCCGCCGCCTCCTTGGCTGAGATCTCCTCGAGGTCGATGCCGAGATAGCGGCCCTTGGCGACGACGCCGCGCAGCCAGTCGAGCCGCGCCTCAGTGGCCGCCAGCAGCACACCGCCGGTCAGATGCACGCCGGTCACCTGTCCCGACAGTTCCTCGATCTCCTTGTAGAGCGAGATCGTGTACTTCTGCAGCTTGGCGACGTTGGGATCGCCATTGATGGTGTGCATGCCGCCGGCCGCATGCCAGGTCGAGCCCGAGGTCAGCTCATCGCGCTCGAGAAGCACGACATCAGTCCAGCCATGGCGGGCGAGGTGGAACAGCACGGAACATCCGACGACGCCACCGCCAATGACCACGACCTTTGCATGCGATTTCATGGTTTTCTCGTCATTTCAGTGAGTTGGACGAATGAAGTGAATCAGGATGGGAAGATCGGACATCACGGCTCGCCCTGCCCGATCGCTTCCTTGCGCTTGGCCACATAGGCTTCCAGCGCCTCGCGCACGGCGACATCCATCACCGGCTCGACATACTCTTCCAGCGCCTTCTTCCATAGGCGCGTCGCACGCGCTGTGGCGTCGAGCCCGCCGGCCTCCTGCCAGGCTTCGTAATTCTGCCAGTTGGACAGCATCGGCTGGTAGAAGGCGGTGGCGTAGCGCTCCAGCGTGTGCGGCTCGCCGAAGAAATGGCCGCCGGTCGGCACCGCGCCTAACGCCTCGACTGCCAATTCGGCCTCATCGACCACGATCGGGCGCAAAAACTCCATCATGTGCTGGATCATCTCGACATCGATGATGAGCTTCTCGAACGATGCCGTCAGCCCGCCCTCCTGCCAGCCGGCGGCGTGGTAGACGAGGTTGCCGTGGCCGAGCACCGCGCCCCACAACGCCATCAGCGTCTCATAGGCGCCTTGCACGTCGGCGGCATTGGAGGCCGAGCCCGGCGTGGTGCGGTAGGGCAGGTTGTAGCGCCTGGCCAGTTGCCCTGAGACGATGTTGGCTTTGGTGTTCTCCGGAGTGCCGAAAGCCGGGGCGCCCGACTTCATGTCGACATTGGATGTGAAGGCGCCATACATCACCGGGGCGCCGGGTCGCACAAGCTGCGTCAGCGCCACGCCGAAAAGCGCCTCGGCATTCTGCTGCGCCAATGCGCCGGCCAGCGTCACCGGGCTCATCGCCCCCATTAGCGTGAACGGCGTCACCGCCACCGACTGGCCGAACTCGGCCATGGTCATCAGCCCCTCGGCCATCATCTCGTCGAAGCGGCGCGGCGAGTTGACCGAGATGATGGTGGTGATGCCGGGATCGTCGCGCATTTGGTTCAGAGTCAAGCCCCGCGCAATCGCCATCATTTCGATGCCGTCCAGCGCCCTGCCCCGGCCGATCGCCGAGACATGGAAGCTCTTGTCGGTCAGCGTCAGATTGGTGAAGTAGGTGTCGAGGTGGCGGGAATTGGCCGGCAGCTCCACCGGCGCGCAGACCTGGTTGCCGAGCATGTGGATGCAGTTGAAATGCTGCGCCAGCCGGGTGAGGTCGGAATAGTCGCGCAGGTTTCCGGCGCGGCGGCCGCGCTCCATGTCGTGCACATTGGGCGGTCCGGCGACCAGCGTGAAATTGATGGTGTTGCCGCCGAGATGGATGGCCTGGGCCGGATTGCGCGGCGTCAGCGTATAGGTAGAACGCGTCGTCTTCAGCGCTTCGTCGACCATACCGCGATCGATGCAGACATTCATCGAGGAATGATCGACCTTGGCCCCAGCCTTCTCGAACAGCGACAGCGCCCGCGGGCTCATCACCTCGATACCGAAATTTTCCAGGATGTGCATCGAGGCTTCATGGATCGCCTCGATCTGGTCGGCCGAGAGCATGGCCATCGGCGGATAGGGATTGGTCACCCGTCTCAGCGGCAGTTGCGGGATGGCGGCCGGGCCCCTGTTGCTGGTTCGCTCGGCGCCGCGTTTGCGTCTTGGTTCGGTCATGGCCCCATCAAAGCGCCGGCGCGGCGATAGCGATGTCAGAAATCCGCCGTTTGCAGGCGAGATTTTAGCCAAGGCGGCATTTCCGAAATTGCATGGAGATAAACGCGACAGAGCAGGTCGAAATATCGATACCGATCCAGATGGGCGCACGGAAGCCGCGGGCCGTTAAGAAACGCTGCAAGAATCCCTTTATGTTTTCCGCCTATTCGTCTGCCAATGCGTAGATCGAGTTTTAGTAAAATTGTAGCCGTCACCGTGCTGCTGGCGCTTTCCGCCTGCGCGACGCCGCCGAACCATATCAACGATGTCTGCGCCGTCTTCGACCAGAATGACGGCTGGTTTGACAACTGGCAGGCGGCGGCCGAACGTGCCGAGCAGAAATACGGCATACCGGTTCCCGTGCTGATGGCGACGGTGCGCAAGGAATCCGGCTTCAAGAGCAATGCCAGGCCACCGCGCACCAAGCTGCTTGGCTTCATCCCGTGGAAGCATGTCTCCTCGGCCACCGGATTCTCGCAGGCGCTAGACGGCACCTGGGCGCAATATCAGAGCGAGACCGGCAACTGGGCGGCGCGGCGGACAAAATTTGCCGACGCGGTCGATTTCGTCGGCTGGTATCATTCCAAGACATCGGACACGCTCGGCGTCGCGCGCAACGACATCTACAATCTCTATCTGGCCTACTATCTCGGCTGGACCGCCTATGGTCGCGGCAACCGTGGCGATGCCGGCGTTCAGGGCTATGCGCGGGCAACCGAAAAGATGGCCCGCGACTATGCCGTTCAGTTGCAACAATGCGGAAATTAACGCATCGCCTTCCGCGGGGTTAGCGCGGCTTCTTGGGACGGGCAGGCTTTGCAGCGCCTCCGGTTTCTGAAACCTCGTCGCGAATCTCGTGGCGACGGGCTCGCGCAACAGCCTCAGTCTTCTCGACAGCCTCCCCGATCTCGTCGGCTTTTGCACTGGCCCTCTTGCCGCGCGGACGCTTGGGCGCCGGTCCGGCAAATCCCGGGCCACTGCCGTGCGGCGCATCTTCCGGCACGCCCTCATGCGCGGCGTGCTCCTTGTCGAACTTGATCACCGGCTCCATCTTGGCCAGCACGTCGTCGGCAAGCCAGCACAGGCTCATATGGCCGTCGCCGAGATTCTTCACCGGCGGCACCTTGGTCTCGCAGAGATTGTCCGGCACCAGCTTCTTGTAGCCGCAGCGCGTCTGGAACGGGCACCCGCTCGGCGGGTTCATTGCCGACGGGATGTCGCCCTCGAGCACGATGTGCTTCTTGACCACGCTGGTGTCGGCAATCGGGATCGCCGACAGCAGCGCCTCGGTATAGGGGTGATAGGGCGGCGCGAAGATCTGGTCGGTCGTGCCCTGCTCGACGATATAGCCGAGATACATGACGACGACGCGGTCGGCGATGTAGCGCACGACAGACAGGTCGTGGCTGATGAACAGCATCGTCGTCTTGTTCTTGCGCTGGATGTCCATCAAGAGTTCGGTCACCGCCGCCTGCACCGAGACGTCGAGGGCCGAGACCGGCTCGTCGGCCACCACCACCTTGGCGTCGCCGGCAAAGGCGCGCGCCACGCCGATACGCTGCTTCTGCCCGCCTGACAGTTGGCGCGGCTTGCGGGTCTCGAACGCTCGCGGCAGCTTCACCAGGTCGAGCAGTTCCAGCATCCGCTTGCGACGCTCGGCGACATTGTTGCCGACATTGAATTTTTCCAACGTACGGATGATCTGCGAGCCGACCGTGTGGCTGGGATTGAGCGTATCGAACGGATTCTGGAACACCATCTGGATCGACGACACGGTCTCGACACTGCGCTTCTCGATGCCCGTCGACTGGATTTCCTTGTTGCCGAGCGTCACACTGCCGGAACTCGCCGTTTCCAGGCCGAGCAGCACCTTGGCCAGCGTCGACTTTCCGCAGCCAGATTCACCGACGATGGCCACCGTCTCGGATTCGCGCGCCATGAAGGAGATCGTTTCGTTGGCCTTGACGACGCGGCCCTCGCTCGAACCGAACACCTCGCTGCCGCCGACCTTGTAGTATTTCCTCAGATCCTCGATCTTGAGCACCGGCGCGCCGGGCACGACGCGCTCGTTGACCTTCTTGGCGCCCGGAGGCAGCGCTTCCCAGTCGATCTCGTTGAAGCGCACGCAGCGCGAAAAATGCCCTTCGTGACCCTCGACCTCGATCATCGGGATCTCGGCGGCGTTGCAGACGCCTTCGACGAAATGGTGGCAGCGCGGGCCGAAATTGCAGCCCTTGGGCCGCTCGTGCGGCAGCGGCAATTGCCCGGGGATCGAGATCAGCGGCCGCGAATTCTTGTCGGCGCCGGGCAGCGGGATCGAGCGGAACAACCCCTGCGTATAGGGATGGCGCATCCGATCGAACACGTCCTTGATCTTGCCGGTCTCCACTGCTTCGCCCGAATACATCACCGTGATGCGGTCGCAAGTCTCGAGGATCAGGCCGAGATTGTGCGACACGAAGATCATCGACGTGCCGAACTTCTCGCCGAGCCCCTTGACCAGGTCGACGATGCCGGCCTCCACCGTCACGTCAAGCGCCGTCGTCGGCTCGTCGAGCAGAAGCAGCGCCGGCTTCGAGAGCAGCGCCATGGCGATGACGATGCGTTGCTGCTGGCCGCCGGAAAGCTGGTGCGGATAGGACCGCATCATGCGCTCGGGATCGGGCAGCCTGACCGAGCGCACCATGTCGAGCGCTCGGCTGTAAGCCTCTTCCTTCGACACCTTGTCGTGGATCAGCGGCACTTCCATCAATTGCTGGCCGACCTTCATCGCCGGATTGAGGCTGGCCATCGGCTCCTGGTAGATCATCGCGATCTTGTTGCCGCGGATGGCGCGCAGTTCCTCGTCGGACAGTTCGCCCATGTCCTTGCCCTGGAACTTGATCTTGCCGCCGACGATCTTTCCGATGTTGGAGAGGTCGCGCATGATGCCGAGCGACACGGTCGACTTGCCGCAACCGGATTCGCCGACGATGCCCATGGCTTCGCCGGGCATGACCGTGCAGGAGAAATCCATGACGGCCGGTATCTCGCCCTTGCGGGTGAAGAAGGAGATCGACAGGTTTTCGATCTCGATGATCGGCCCATCGGTCGGCTTGCCGGGATTTCGAACTGCCTCATTCATGGGTCGCTCCAATCCAATTTTTGTCAGGCACGTCGGGTCGAGGACCCGTCGATCAGTCTTTCATCGATTGTTCGCGCAGCGAGTCGGCCAACAGGTTGAGCCCCAGCACGAACGACATCAGCGCGATCGTCGGCGGCAAAGCCGGGTGGATGAAGGACCGCAGCAGGCGGCTGGCGTCCTTGATCGCGGTGCCCCAGTCCGGGCTTTCCGGCGCCAGTCCGAGGCCGAAGTAGCCCAGCGTGCCGAGCAGGATCGTGGTGTAGCCGATACGCAGGCAGGCATCGACGATCAGCGGTCCGCGCGCATTGGGCAGGATCTCCCACAGCATGATGTACCAGGGCGATTCACCGCGCGTCTGCGCCGCCGCCACATAGTCGCGCGTCTTGATGTCCATGGTCAGGCCGCGCACGATGCGGAACACGCCGGGGCTGGAGGCAAACACCACCGCCACGAAGATGTTGAGCTGGTTGGGATCGATGTGGACGATCCTGAGCGGATCGGCGTCGAAGACGAGGCCGGCATAGATCCAGCCGCCGATGACAAGCGTCAGCCCAAGCAGGATGTAGAGGCGATCGGGCCGGTTCTTGTAGCGCGTCCAGAACAGCACGCTGAAGAAGATGATCGGGAACAGGAAGAACAGTCCGGCCATGGCATAGGGGATCGGCGTGTCCATGATGCCCGGCGTCACCAGCAGGTAGAACAAAAGGATCACCGGGAAGGCCAGCACCAGGTTGGCCAGGAAGGACAGTACCGTGTCGATCCTGCCGCCATAATAGCCGGCCGGCAGCCCGAGCGTGATGCCGACCATCAGCGCAAAGCCGGTCGCCGCCGGCGCGATGATCAGCACGATCTGGCTGCCAAAGACCATGCGGGAAAACACGTCGCGCGCCAGCTTGTCGCCGCCGAAATAGTAGACGAGCTTCGATACCGGCTCGATCCCGCCCGGCAGCGCGTCCTTCATGATCGGCACCTGGGCGAGCGGGTCGAAGGGCGCAACGGTCGACGCAAAGATCGCCGTGAACAGCCAGAACAGGCAGATGCCGACGCCGACAATGCCGACGCTGCTATCGAACAGCTGACCATAGAGGCCGAGCTTCTTCTTGTAGGCGAAGCTCGCGCCCATGACGATGGCAAGACCGATCCAGACCGGCCAGAACCGCCCGATCACACCGAGGATGACATTGAAGGCGCTTATATATTCGACCTGCATCCGCCCGATCCCCTACTGCACTCTGATACGCGGATTGAGAAACGCGTAGCCGACGTCTGAAATGAGCTGCGTGATCAGCACGATGAACACCGAGACCAGCGAGCAGCCGAGCAAAAGGTCGATGTCGTTATTGCCGGCGGCCTCGACCAGCGTATAGCCGAAGCCCTGGTAGCGGAACATCACCTCGACGATGACGACGCCGGTGAGCAGCCAGGGAAACTGCAACATGATGACGGTGAATGGCGCAATCAGCGCGTTACGCAGTGCGTGCTTGACCACGACGCTGCCGAAGGAGAGGCCCTTCAGCCGCGCTGTGCGGATGTATTGCTGCGTCATCACCTCGACCATCGAGGCGCGCGTCATGCGCGCGATATAGCCGATGCCGTAGATCGCCAGCGTCATCACCGGCAGCGTGAAATTGTAGAAGGTGATGCCTTGGCTGGCCGAGGCCGCCGAGCCATTCAGCCAGCCGAGCCAGGACGCGAAGATGACAGTGAAGATGACGCCCGACACATATTCGGGCGTCGCCGTCGAGGCAATCGAGGCGACCGATAGCGTCCGGTCCGTTCGCGAACCCTCGCGCATGCCGGCAAGGATGCCGATCAGCAGCGAGATCGGCACCATGACCAGCAGGACGCAAAGCATCAGGATGCCGGTGGCGCTAAGCGCTGGAAAGAGCTTTGACGCCACTGCCGTCTTGAACTTGGTCGAGCAACCGAAATCGCCCTGCAGGATACCGGAATATGTCGGCACAAGCGGATCGTTGCAGAAGGAGAACCGCTGGGCCGGCTTGCCTGTCGCGGCATCGGTCACCGGCTGCTTGGGCATCACGCCGAGCCATTGGCCATAGCGGACGAAGAAGTTCTGGCGGTAGCCGTGTTCCTCCAACCAGCTTTCGAGCTGCTCGGCCGATGTATGCATTTCGGTCTGGCTGATCGCCAGCTTCTTCAAATTCGGATCGAGGTTGATCAGGAAGAAGACGATGATCGTCAGGCACAGCATCGTCAATGCCATGGTGCCCAGGCGCCTGATAACGAAAGAAAGCATGGCGGTCCCCTGCCGGTCTGGTTGGGGTTGTAGCCAGCTTCGAAAACCAGCCCTACCGTTGCCGGCAGAGTTGGCTGTCAAACCGGCCCTCGGATGCGATCAACCCTGTTTTATTGCACGATCTTTCCCGAAGAGTCCGCAACTTTTTTGCTGCGCCGGCTTCTGGTTCTGGAACCATGCAAGCAGTGATGGGGAAGGGGCGAACGCCCCCTCCCCGATCGATCCGATCACGCCTGTTCGAGCCAGACCTTGCCGTAGTCGCGCTCGTATGTCGGGTGCATCTTGTAATTCTGCACCGCCTTGACCGAGTGACTGTAGAGCTTGCGCCAGAAGGGCTGGATGATGATGCCGGAATCCTGCAGGGTCTGTTGGATGTCCTTCATCATATCCTTGCGCTTGGCGGCATCGGCGACGGCGAGCGCGGCGTTGAGCTTGGCATCCCAATCGGGATTCGACCAGGCTGTCTCGTTCCAGGCTTCACCGGTGCGGTAGCCGATCGCTAGAACCTGGACGCCGAGCGGCCGCATGTTCCAGGTGGTCATCGACAGCGGATACTTGGTCCAGTCGTTCCAGAAAGTCGAGCCCGGCAGCACCGTGCGCTTCACCTTGATGCCGGCGTCACGCAACTGCGCGGCGATCGCATCGCCGGTGTTCTTGTTCCAGTCCTCGTCGGCCGTGATCAGCTCATGCTCGAAATCGGCATGGCCGGCTTCGGCCATCAGTGCCTTCGCCTTGGCCGGATCACGCGCGATCTTCGGCAACTCGAAATATTCCGGATGAATCGCGCAGACGTGGTGGTTCTCAGCGACAGTCCCGGCATTGCCGTAACCGAGCTGGAGGACGACAGCGTTGTCGACGCCGAGTTGCAGCGCCTGGCGTACCTTCTGGTCGTCGTAAGGCTTGTTGGCCACATTGGTGCGGCAGACGATGGTCGCTGCGGTGACCACCTCGGACTTCACCAGATCCATGCCGTCGAGGATCGACACATAGTCGGCCGAGGTTTCGTAGTTGGTGTGTATTTCGCCGGCTTCGAAGGCGCTGACCATCGCCGCCGGATCGGTGCCGTAGTCGATGAACTCGACGCCGTCGAGGAAGACCTCGCCATCCCACCACTTGTTGTCTTCGCGGCGTTTGTAGACCACCTTCTGGCCGACATCGTAGGAGACGAGTTCGAATGGGCCGGTGCCGATGGGGCAGGCCTTGAAGTCGCCGCCCTTCTCGTCGAAGGTCTTGTGAACGATGAGGCCCGGATAGTCGCACATGTTCGGGATGAGCGCGATATCGGGCTTGCCCAGCTTCAGCTTGACGGTCACATCGTCGACCTTGGTCACGGCGCTTTCGTCCAGCTTGTCGTCCTTGACCAGCGAGCCGAGACGACCTGGCATGGAGTTGCCTTCGGCTTTCTTGTCGCCCCAGCGCTTGAGGTTGAAGATCACGTCATCGGCGGTGAATGCATCGCCGTTCGACCAGGTCACGCCCTTACGCACATGCAGTGTGTATTCGGTGGCGTCGTCGTTCACATCCCAGCTCTCCAGAAGATAGGGACGGAACGTGTATTCGGTGGTGTACTTGACCAGCGGCTCGAGCGCCTGGCGCTCGGCATTGGCGATTTCCGACCAGTCGGCCTTGCGCGGGTCCTTCGGATCCTTGATCCACTGCGCGACCTTCAGCGTGCCGCCTTTCTTGCCCTGGACCTCTTCCGCCTTGGCCGGCGTCGGATCGGCCAGACCGAGCATGCCGTAGGCCATCGCCGTGGACGCGCCGAAGACGCTGGCCAGAGCGAGAAATTCGCGGCGATCCATCTTGCCTGCCTTGGCTTCTTCGGCCATTGCCAGGATATGATCCGGAACGCGGTCACCGTTGCTTTTGTAGATTGCCATGACTGACTCCCATTGTTGGCTTTCTGCCTTTTAACATTCCGCATCCGCGCCGTGATGTCAAAGACCGACACGGACGGGGAACATGTTAGCGAATGTGCAACTTTGGAAGGAGGGCAGTTCGCGTGATAGCGACAGTCTTGGCGCAAAATTGCTACTGCCCGGAAGATTCCGTTCGAATCCCGGGGCCCGATTAAAATGAGACATTCAAGCGGGATAGGACAGCGCCAGCTGATCCTTGAGTTTGCGCCAGGGCGATAGCTCCCGACGCTCGCGATCGTCGCCGATTTCAGTATTCGCGCTCGTAGAAGATGCCGCCCTTGGCTTCCCCTGCATCGTTGGCTTCGCCGCGCAATTTGACGCCGCGCCCGACATTGAGATCGATGGTCGCCTTGCCAGAACCCGGCTTGTCGCCCTTCTGGATCGTCACATAGGTGCGGTCGTTGAGGTATTTGCCGGCCGAAACGGCCGTGCCGCCCTTCTCGTCCGTCGTGACGTCGAGATCGTCGACGCCGATCGCGCTGCGCAGGTTTTCGAGCAGCGATGTCGAGCCGCCGACGCCAGCCAGCTGCCCTGCGGCTTCGGCAAGCTGGGCGATCTGCAGCGGCGACAGATTCGACATCGAGCGGCCGAAGATCAGTTGCGCCAGCACCTCGTCCTCCGGCAGGGCCGGCACGGACGAGAAGGTGAATTTCGGATTGGTCGCTTCGCCCGAGACGACGATGGTGACGGTGGCGCTGCTCGTCGTCGAGGTTGCCGTCAGGTTGAGGTAGGGCACCAGCGAGCCCGAAAAGCCGACCGTGCCTTCGGTGAAGGTCAGCCGCTTGGCGAGGATCGACAGCCGCCCGCGCTGCAAGGTGAAGGTGCCGACCGCATGCGGCGACGATGCCGGGCCGGTGAGCTTCAGCGAACCGCCAAGCTCGGCATCGACGCCCCGGCCCTGGATGAAGATCTGGTTCGGCGCGTTGACCGTGACGTCGAGGACAAGCCCGCTGCCGCCGCCACCGCCGCTTGTCGTTGGCGGACGCAGCGCCTTGTCCTGCGCCCGGACGGCGCCGGGCGCGTTCTTGTGCTTGACGTCGAGCGCCGACAGCGACCCCGGCAGCTTCTCGGGCACGGTGATGACGGTCTTGGCCAGGTTGATGGTTCCCGAGATCACCGGCGCCGAGGCGAGCGGTCCCTTGATGGTCAGGTCGCCGCCGAGATTGGCCGTGACCACCCTGCCGTCGGTATAGCGGCCGTCGATGAGCTTGACCGACAGGTCGGCCGGGAACCCTTGCGCCGGATTGATGCCGACCGTCCCGCTGGCCGACAGGCTGCCGCGCGTCGACAGTGTGCCGGTCAGGCGGTTGATCCGGGCAACGCCGGCGCCGATCGAAACGTCGGCGACGATGTCGTTGACGGCAAGGCCGGAGCGCGCATCGACCAGGCGGGCGCCTGACGTGCTGACCGTGCCGCCGATCACCGGTGACGTCGCCGAGCCGCGCACCTGCACATTGACATTGGCGGTGCCGTTCAACGACAGGCCCTGCGCGGCAAGCTTCGCGGCAAGGAAGGAAAACGGCACCTTGCCGGAAAAGTCGAGCACCAGCGCCGGTGCGCCCGCAATGGTCACCGTGCCGCCGCCCTTGAGGCCGAGACCCGCCCCATCGCTGATGTTGGCATCGAAGGTGAGTTTCTTGCTGGCGAACGTTCCTGACGAGGAGATGTTCATGCCGCCAAGGCCGGCGCCGCGGGTCTGCGCGGTCTGCACCCCGGCGGCGTCGATTTTGAAAGCGATGCTTGGATTGGCGGGGGCGCCCGTCACCTTGACCGTGCCCGAAATGGAACCGGCGGCATCGAGACCGCGTGAAAAACTATTGGCGAGCGAGGCTGGCACCTTGGCCAGCGCGGCATTGATGTCGAGCGCCTGCCCGACCTTGCCGGTCACCGTCGCCGTGCCGCCGCCGAGGTTGAGTACCAGCCTGTCCAGCGTCGTCGTTCCATTGGCGATGCTCACGGCCGAGGCTTGCGCGATCGCCGCCTTTATCCCCTGCACCGTCGCCTGGCCGGAAGCGAGCTCGATGGTCGTCGTGCCGTTGGCGACCTTGACCCGGCCGGCGGCCTTGGCCGGAATGTCCTTGACGGTGGCGCCGCCGGAAAAGCCGGTCCAGTCGCCGTCGCGCTTGAGATCGACATCGATGCCGCGGATGACGGTGCCGCCGGAGGTGACGCTGTCGGCGCGGATCTTGCCCGAGATCACCGGCGCGGCGAGATAGTTGGCGATCAGCGCGTCGATGGAAACGGTTTTCGCCACCAGGTCGCCGCGTGAAAGCGAACCGGTCGTCGCCTTGATAGCGACCTGCGGCGCGTTGCCGCTCTTCGAGAAGACGATCGTGCCGCGCACATCGCCTTCGGCCTTTTCCAGCGCCAGCGCGGCAAGCGGCCCGATATCGGGCAGGTCGAGGGCGACAGTGCCTTCAGGCACGAAGGCTTGGTCGAGCGCGAGGTCGCCGGAGATCCGGTTCTTGCCCAGCGACAGCAGCAGTCCGTTGATGGCGCTCTTGCCGTCCGTCGTCGCCAGCACCGCGCTGCCCTGCAGTGCCTGCCCGGCGACATTGCCGGTCAGTTGCACATTGGCCGCCGGATTGGCGGCATCCGCCTTGCCGGTGGCGGTCAATTTCAGGCCGGTGATTTCGCGGTCCGCGACCGAAAGCCGGTCGCTCTCGACCGTCAGCGACAGGTCCGGCGCCAGGCTGGCGCCTTGCGCATTCAGCGCGAAAGCGATGGCACCCTTGGCGTCTTTCGACAGCAGCGAAATATCAGCCAACGCGCCCTTGATGTCGGCGCTGAGCTTGTTGTCGGCGAGGCTTGCCTGCCCATTGGCGGTCAGCGCACCCGACGCCAGCGTGACCGGGCTCGCGCTGACATTGCCATGGGCATCGCGCTTCAGCGTCGCGCTGAGTTGCGTCCGCTCGGCCAGCACGCCACGCGCCGCCGCCGGCAACGCCGCCGAAAGGGCGTCCGCCTTGAGGTTGAGGTCGATGGCGCCGTCGGCCAGGGAAACCCGGCCATTGAAAGCGCTGTCGAGTGCTGCGCCCTGCACCGAGCCGCTGTCGATGGTGATGGCATCCGCGGCAAGGCTGCCGGCGACTTTTGCGATGATCTTGCCGGCGATCAGCGGCGCGATGGTCGGGTTGTCCAATCCTATCTTGTCCGCCGTCACCGTACCCGAGATCGGTCCGGTACGGCTCTTGACGTCGAAGGCGTCGGAATGCAGCGCCAGCGTGATGCCTTCAACCTTGGCGTGGTTGGTGGCGACCGAAGGCAGCGCCGCGGAAATATCCAGCTTCGCCTTCATGCCTTGCCCCGCCGCCTTCACCGACAAGGCCTGCAGCTCGAGCTTGATCGGGCTTTCGGCGCTGCCGAGCGACAGCGGCAGGCTGGGACCGGTCGATGTCAGGTCGAGCGCGAAATCGCTGGCGCCGTTCGGGTTGATCGTGCCGGCGGCTTTGCCGGAGATCTTGTCGCCGGCAAGCGTCGCATGATCGATGGCGATCCCCCCGGCGCTCGTTAAGCCGCCGGCGGCATTGAGGTTGAGCGGCCCAAGCCCGGCCTGGCGGGTCTGGCTGGTCTCGGCGCCGGCGAGTTGCACGTTGAAGCGTATGTCTGGGCTTGCCGGCGATCCCGTCACCTGCGCCGTCCCGTCGAGTGTCCCCGCAGCGTCGAGGCCGGGGGAGAAATCATTGGCAAGGGCTGCCGGCAGGGCGGAGAAAATTGCCGCCAGGTCGAGCGTCTGACCTGCAGTGCCGGAGAGCGTCACGGCGCCACCGCCGACATCGACCACCAGTCGCTCGATGCTGGTCACGCCATTGGCGATCGAGAGATTTGACGGGCTGGCGATGGCGGCCTTGATGCCGCGAACGGTCGCCTCGCCCGAAGCGATCTCGATGCTGGTCGTCCCGCCGGCGATCTTCGCCCGGCCGGCGGCGGTGGCCGGGATGCCGGCGATCGTGGCGCCCCCGGTGAAATTGGTCCAGTCGCCGTCGCGCTTCAGGTCGACGCCAATGCCGCTGATGACTGTCGTTCCCGATGTCACACTGTCGGCCTTGATCGTACCGGAGATCGCCGGGCTCTTGAGATAGTTGGCGATCAGCGCATTGACGGTGATTGCCTTCGCCGCCATCTCGCCGCGCGAGATCGATGCACTGGCCGCATTGATGGTGACGGTCGGAGCTTCACCATCCTTGGCGAAGGCAATGGCTCCGCCGATATCACCGGCCACCGCCTGACCGGCAAGCGAAGCCAGCGGCGCGATATCGGGGGCAGCGAGCGTCAGCGTGCCGAGCGGCAGCAACTTGTCGTCGAGCACAAGGTCGCCCGAAACCTTGTTGTCACCCAGCGACAGGCTGAGCCCCTTGATCGAACGCTTGCCATCGCTGGTCACCAGCGCCGCCTTGATGTCGAGCGGCTGGCCGTCGACCGACCCGGTCAGCGAGACATCCGCCGCCGGACTGGCGATGTCGGCCTTCCCCGATGCGGTCAGCTTGATGTCCTTGACCGTACGGCCCGACGCCGTCAGGCTGGCGCTGTCGGCCGAAACGGAAAAGTCCGGCGCCCAGCGCGCCCCGCTTGCCGTCAGCGCGAAGTTGACACCGCCGGCGAGAGGCACGCCGGCCAGCTGCGACAGCACTGAAACGTCGCCGAGCGTGCCCTTGATGTCGGCCTGGATATCGCTGCCTTGCGCGCTGGCGGTGCCGCTGGCCTTGAGCGAACCGGAGGTCAATTCGAGTGAATTGGCGGCGAACGAGCCTTGCGGATCGCGGGTCGCGGTCGCCGAGAACGTCACGCGCTCGCCGAGCACGGAGCTGATCTGCGGCGGCAGCGCCGATGAAACCGCATCGGCGTTCATCTTCAGCTTCATCGCCAGGTCGGTCAGCGATAGAGTGGCCGTCAGCGAGGCGTTGAGTGCATCGCTGCGCAGCGTTCCCTGGTCGAGCGAAATCTCGTCCTTGCTGATCTTGCCGGCGAGATCGGCCGCCAGCTTGCCGGTCACCAGCGGCGTCAGCGTCGCGACATCGGTCTTCAGGCCGCCGGCAGAAAGCTTGATGGTGACCGGGCCGCTGCGGTTCTCAATTTCGAAACCGTCGGAATGGATCTGCGCCGCCAGATCGTTGAGCTGCGTGCCGCCTGCCGCCACCGAAACCAGCGACGCGCCGATATCGACCATCGGCGCCTTGCCGTCGCCAAAGGCGCGGGCGGTCGCGTTTTTCACCGCCACGGTAACTGGCTGCGCCTTGGTGCCGACGTCGAGCACCACGGGCTCGCCTTTGGCGGCGATCTCCACCGAAAGGTCGCTCGCGCCCTTGGGATCGACAGTGCCCGCGGCAGTGCCATGCACGGCGTCGCTCTCGATCGTGGCGCGCTCGATGGCGACGCCGCCGGCCGGCGTCGTGGTGCCGGCAAGGTCAAAGCTGGTCTTGCCGGCAAACAGCGGCTTCAGCTTCTCCGGCAGGAAGCGCCCGAAATCGCCGTCACCCTTGGCCTCGACGTAGTTTCCTTTGTCGCTGAGTTGGTGGCGGCCGGTGAGTTGGGTGACGATCTGGCCGTCGACGACGAAGGTACCGATGCCGCTCCAGTTGGCCAGTGGCCCCGTCCCCGAGACAATGATATCGACCGGTGGCGCGTCAGGCAGTTTGAGCAGATTGGCGATGATGCCGCCCGCCGGCTCGGATGCCTTGAGATCGAGGTCGAGCTTGTTGTCGGCGGGCGCGAAATGGACCTTGGCGTCGACATTGCCCTGCTTGCCGTCATGGCGGGTGACGTTGAGCACCGTTTCGACCGCCAGCGGCGAGGCATCGACCTTGGCCGATCCCTTGGCGGCCAGCTCGGCAATGCCACTCCCGGCCAGTTGCTCGCCAAGCGCAATCTCAGGCATATCGATCTGTTTTATGTCGATCGAAACCGGCAGCGTCGTTGCACCACTCTCCGCTGGCCGGGTGCTCGCAGCCGGCAAGCGGGCGAGTTCGATGCGCTCGGCACCGATGCGCTCGGCGTCAAAACTCTTCGACAGAAGCGCCAGCGGCGACCAGTCGACGGCGACCTTGCGGGCCACCAGCCAGGCACCGTTGCGGTCTTCCAGCACGACATGGTCGAGCCTGAGCGCGCCCGACCAGATGCCGTCTATGCCGCTGACGGTGACCTTGCGGTCATCGCTCGATGCCAGGTTCGAGACGATGCCGGCGAGGTTGTCGCGACCGCGCTCGGTCTTGGTCAGCACGACGAGCGCGCCGACCGCTGCCGCCACCACGATGAGCAGCGTGTAAAGAACAATGCGGAAGATGCGCCAGAACGTCTTCATGGCTCAGAACGCCTGACCGATGCCGGCATAGATGCCGAAACGCGGGTCGCCCGGGTCGCGGTTGAGCGGGATCGCCGCGTCGACCCTCAACGGCCCGAATGGCGTTAGATAGCGCACGCCGACGCCGGCGCCCACCTTCATGTCGGAAAAGTCCGGGAAAGATTTCGTCGAGACGGTGCCGGCATCGACGAACGGCACGATGCCGACCGTGTCGGTGACGGCAATGCGCATCTCGACCGAGGTTTCGAAGAAGGAAAGGCCGCCGATCGGCTGCCCGTCGATGTCCTTAGGGCCGATGCCTTGATAGGCATAGCCGCGCACCGAGCCGCCGCCGCCGGAATAGAAGCGACGGTCGGCAGGGACATGCTCCAGGCTGGTGCCGACGATGGAACCAATGGCAACGCGCTCGGCGAGCACGAATTTTGAGGCCGTGTCGACCGATTGGTAAGCCGACCCTTCGCCCTTCAGCTTGAGGAAGGCAGCGCCGCTCAAAATGTCGTAGCTCGGTTCGGCATAGGCCAGCACCCTGAAACCTTTTGTCGGATTGAGCCTGACGTCGCGATTGTCATAGACATATTGCAGCGGAATGCTGGCGATCAGATAGGTGCGTTTGCCGAAGGCATCGGTGATTTTCGAATAATCGAGCGCGCCTTCCGCCGACACCCTCTGCTTCTTGTCGATGTCATAGGAAAGCCCGGTGCTGCCCTTGATTGAGAAATGGTCATAGGCGTCGGGATGTTCGAGCACGGTCTTGACGCTGGCAATGAATTTCGATGCCGGCCCGACCACACCCGGCTTCTCGAACATGATGCCGGCATTGTAGTTGAGCTCGCCCAGGTCGTTGCTGCCAATGCCGCTGATGGCGCCGTCGATGCGCAGCTTTTCGGCCCGGCCGAACAGATTGCGGTGGCCCCAATAGCCTTCGAGGCCGAGCCCCTCGGTGTTGGAGAAGGTGCCGCCGACGCCGAAATAGCGCGGCTTGCGTTCGCTGACCTGAACGTTGATCGGGATGTTGCCGTCGGCGTCGAGGCCGTCGCCTTCCTTCAGCGTCACGCTGTTGAACACTTCCAGCCCAAGCAGCCGGTCGCGTGCATCGTCGATCTCGTCGGGCGAATACTGGCGGCCGCGCTTCAGGCCGGTCATGTATTCGGTGAAATCGCGGTCGACCTTCTCGGTGCCCTCCACCGTCGTGTCGCCATAGCCGGCGACCGGTCCGGCCGCCACGGTCAGCGTGACGTCGAGCGTCGAGGTCGCATGGTCGGCGACGATATGGCTGCTCGTGACCTTGGCCAGCGGCCGGCCTTCCTGCTTCAGCGCCCGGACGATCAGCGCTTCGGCCTTGAGCACGGCGCCCGATCCGGCATCGCCGCCGGCGATCAGCCCGAAATCGGCGCTTGCCAGCCCGGCCGCATCGCCCTCCAGCCTGATATTGCCCAGCGTGAATTTCGGCCCAGGCGTCACCGTGACCACCACCGGGATCGGCTGCGGCCCGGTGAATTCGGCGTCCGGCGGCAATTCATCCAGCGCCTTGCCCTGGATGGTGACGGTGACGATGCCTTCGTAGCGGGCATCCGCATAAAGCGCCGCAACCAGTTGTTCGCGGTCGCTGCGCGCCTTGGCCAGCAGGCCGAGCGAACCGGACACAGGGCGTTCTTCGTCGGCCTTCAGCGTCGAGGCGTTTTCGAGTTTCTTGACCAGATCCTTGTCGGCGTCGGTCGCTTCGATGCTCACGGCGTAGCGCAGCGGGTCGACGATATCGGCGTCCTCGTCCTTCGACGAGCCCCACAATTTGATGCCGAAAATCTCGAAAGCGGCCGCATTCCGGCTTTCCGCGGCGAGCATGGTGGAACACATCAGCACGAAAAGCAGGGCGCGCGGAAGCCCGCGCATTCGCGCGGTTCTTCCCGACATATGCCTTTCATGCGCCGACATTACAAATCTAACCTAGCTTGCAATGCTAAAATTGGAATGAAGTTCTGAAGTGCTCGTAAAGGGGCCACAATCCAATTGTCTGAAATAGACAGGGCTTGGAATTCACACCTTCTGCGTCGCCGCAAGAATGCGTGATCCCCTGTCCTATGGAGGTTCTATCCGATACCGGCTCTCGGCCGGAAAGGAAACCGTTGGCAGGCGGAACCTGCCGCGTCCTTGTGTTGACAAGCCTGACTGAAGCTTGATCATGCCGGGACGTAAGCACTGTCTGGAGGGTGTTATGGCAATGCGCGCGGCTCGTGGTCTGTCTTTTCTTCTCCTTCTTTTCTTTGCCTTGGGAAGCGCCGCGCAAGCGGCCGAAGCCCGGCGAATCGTGACGACCGACAATTCCGACTATTTCGGTTTCGATCTCCGCTCCGACCAGAATGTCAGCCTCGACCAGTGCAAGACGACCTGCCTGGGCGATCCGGCCTGCCGCGCCTTCACCTACAACACCAAGGCCAAATGGTGTTTCCTCAAATCCGACTATAACCAGCTGAAAACCTTCAACGGCGCCATCGCCGGCAAGGTCGCCAATGTCGATGGCGATCCCGATATCGGCGCGCCGCCGGAGCTTGCCTTCTTCCCCAACTGGATGGCCGACCAGGCCCAGCAGTACCGCAACAAGCTGACCGATCCGGCCTATGACAAGCCGACCGAAGGGCTGGAAGCGCTCAAAGCAGCGGCCGAGCAGTCGTCGCTGACCGGCGACCATCGCTCCGCCATGCAGAAATACGAGGCCGCGGTTTCGGTATTGCCCGATGACGGCCACCTCTGGTTCGAACTGGCGCGCGAGACACTTGCGGTGCAGCCGGCCTCCAACACCTCCGAAGCATCGACTTTGCCGGCAAACGCCACCTCCGCCGGCTTCAACGCCTACAAGCTCCTGCGCACCACCAGGACGCGCGCCGAAGTGCTGGCGCTGCTCGGCGCCGGGCTTGACCGCCGCGACCTCTACCGGCCAGCACTCCAGGCCTATGAAGCCAGCCTCGCGCTGGTCGCTTCGCCTTCGGTCCAGGCCGACTATGCGGACCTGAAGTCACGCAAGGGCTTCCGCGTCATCGATCACACGGTCGACGCCGACACCAGCGCGCCACGCATCTGCGCGCAGTTTTCCGAGGACCTGGTCAAGACGGGCGTCGACTATGCCCAGTTCGTCACCGTCGACAATGCGCCGCCGAAGGGCGTCGAGGCCAAGGACAAGCAAATCTGCGTCGAAGGGCTGGAACACGGCCAGCACTATGAAGTGACCTTCCGCACCGGCCTGCCGGCCGCCATCGGCGAGGTGATTTCCGTACCCGTGGTGCTGTCGATCTATGTGCAGGACCGCGCGCCATCGGCCCGCTTCACCGGCGACAGCTTCGTGCTGCCGGCCGGCGCGCGCCGCGGCATTCCGGTCGTCACCGTCAACATGGCCGCCGCCAAGATGAAGCTTTATCGCATCGGCGACCGTTCGCTGGCGCAGCTTCTGTCCGGCTATCAGTTCCTGAAGCAGCTCGACGGCTACGACCTTTCCAACATCTCCGACCAGATGGGCGAGCCTGTCTGGGAAGGCCAGCTCGACATCGCCAACGATCTTAACAAGGAGGTCACCACGTCCTTCCCGGTCGATGAGGCCCTGCCGCAGCGCAAGCCGGGCGTCTATGTGCTGACCGCGCAGGCGGTGGACGACAAGAGCGACGAGTATAATTCACGGGCCACGCAATGGTTCGTTGTCTCCGACATCGGCCTGTCGACCTATACGGGGCAGGACGGGCTCAACGTCTTTGCCCGGTCGCTCGGAACCGCCAAGCCGATATCGGGCGCCGAGCTCACGCTGCTCGCCCGCAACAACGAGATCCTCGGCACCGCCACCACCGACGCCGAAGGCCGCGCCGTCTTCAACCCCGGCCTGACGCGCGGCGACGGCGGCATGGTGCCGGCCGTCCTGATGGCCAAGCAGGGCGACAACGACTTCGTCTTCCTCGACATGGGCCGGGCCGGCTTCGACCTGTCCGACCGCGGCGTCTCCGGGCGCCCGGCGCCGGGCGCGCTCGACCTCTATGCCTGGACCGAGCGCGGCATCTACCGCGCCGGCGAGGATGTCCATGTCGCGGCGCTCGCCCGCGACGGCGCCGCCAAGGCGGTCGAGAACCTGCCGCTGACCTTCATCTTCACGCGCCCCGATGGCGTCGAGAACCGCCGTATCGTCAGCGACGGCGCATCGGCCGGCGGCCATGCCGTCGACCTGCCGCTCGAACCCAACGCCATGCGCGGCACCTGGACCGTGTCTATCTACACCGATCCCAAGCAGGCGGCGGTCGCCAGCCAGATGTTCCTGGTCGAGGATTTCGTGCCGGATCGCATCGAGTTCGACCTCTCCGCCGACAAGAAGGAGATTGCGCAGGGTGAGACCGCCAACGTGACCGTCGACGGCCGCTTCCTCTATGGTGCGCCGGCAGCGGGCCTGGCGCTCGAAGGCGAGTTGACGCTGTCGACCGCCCGCGACTGGGACCGCTTCAAGGGCTATTCCTTCGGTCTCGCCGACGAGCAGTCGGCCGAACCCTCGGTGACCCCGCTCACCGGCCTGCCCGTGGTCGGCGAAGACGGCAAGGCGATCTTCCCGGTCTCCGTCGACCAATTGCCCTCGACCACCAAGCTGGTCGATGCCAAGGTCACGGTCAGGATGCGCGAAACCGGCGGCCGCGCCGTCGAGCGCTCGCTCGAGATCGGCATCCGCCCGCAAGGCCACATGATCGGCATCCGGCCGGATTTCGACAATGACGAGGTGCCGCAAGGCGGTACGGCCAAATTCAGCCTGATCGCCGTCGATCCCGACGGCAAGCGCGAAGCGCTGAAGGACGCGTTGTGGTCGCTGGTCAAGGTCGAGCGCAATTACCAATGGTACCGCTCCAACAATTCCTGGAACTATGAGCCGGTGACCTTCACCAAGTCGGTGGCCAACGGCCAGGTCGACCTCAGCGCCGATGGCGAAGCGACCGTGTCGCTGCCGGTCGACTGGGGCCGCTACCGGCTGCAGGTCGAAACTGCCGATCCCGAGGGACCGGCGACCAGCTATGAGTTCGATGGCGGCTGGTATGTCTCCTCCACCACCACCGAAACACCCGACGGCCTCGAGATCGCTCTCGACAAGGACACTTATGCAGCAGGCGAAGTGGCCAGGCTCAAGATCTCACCGCACTTTGCCGGCGAACTGCTGGTTACCATCGGCGCCGACAAACTGCTGAAGACCGTCACCGCCACGGTGCCGGTCGGCGGCAGCACCGTCGACATCCCGGTCGGCGACGACTGGGGCGCCGGCGCCTACATCACCGCGACGCTGTTCAGGCCGGGCGATGCGCAGGAAACGCGCCTGCCGGCGCGCGCTATCGGCGTCAAATGGCTGAACGTCGATCCGGGCTCGAAGAAGCTCGCGGTCACCCTGACGCCGCCCGACAAGACGATGCCGCGCCAGCAGCTGTCGTTCCCGGTCTCCGTCGCCGGTGTGCAACCCGGCAGCAATGCCTATGTCATGGTCGCCGCCGTCGATGTCGGCATCCTCAACCTCACCAACTACAAGGCGCCGGACCCGGAGAACTGGTTCTTCGGCCAGCGCATGCTCGGGCTTGAGATCCGCGACCTCTATGGCCGCCTGATTGACGGTTCGCTCGGCACTACCGGCAAGTTGCGCACCGGCGGCGACGGCTCCAACCTGCAGGCGCAAGGCAGACCGCCGACCGAAAAGCTGGTCGCCTTCTTCTCCGGCGTGGTCCAGCTCGATGCCGACGGCAAGGCCAGGGTCGACTTCGACATTCCGCAGTTCAACGGCACCGTGCGCGTCATGGCCGTCGCCTGGACCAAGGAAGCGGTCGGCCATGCCCAGTCCGACGTCATCGTGCGTGATCCGATCGTGATCACCGCCGGCCTGCCGCGCTTCCTGGCGCCCGGCGATACCGCCGTCATGCGGCTCGACATTGCCGACACCGACGGTCCGGCCGGCGACTATGCCCTGTCGATCGACACGACAGGCGATCTGTCGACCGGCGACAAACCGTTGCCCCAGATGCTGACGCTCGCCCAGGGCAAGCGCCAGACGCTGACCGTGCCGCTGATCGCCAAGACCGCCGGCAATGCTTCACTGACCATCAAGCTCGCCCATGCCGACGGCACCAAGGTTGAGCAGACGCTCTACGTCCCGGTGCGGCCACCGCAACTGCCGGTCACCACCCGCCTGGTGGTCGACCTCAAGCCCAATGTCGGGGCGCTGCGCGTCGACAAGGAACTGCTGGCGGCAAGCCTGCTCGACGGCGCTTCCGTCAGCGTCGGTGTTTCGCAGGCGGCAGCCTTCGACGTGCCGTCGCTGCTGATGACGCTCGACCGCTACCCCTACGGCTGCGCCGAGCAGACGACCAGCCGCGCCCTGCCGCTGCTTTACGTCAACGAGCTGGCATCCGGCGTCGGCATGGCCAGCGACCCGGACCTGCATAACCGCGTCCAGGAGGCCATCTACAAGGTGCTGAGCTACCAGGCCTCGGCCGGCAGCTTCGGCCTGTGGGGGCCGGGCTCCGGCGATCTCTGGCTGGACGCCTATGTCAGCGACTTCCTGACCCGGGCGCGCGAGCAGAAATACGACGTGCCTGCACTGGCGATGAGCCAGGCGCTGAACAATCTGCAGAACTCGCTCGGCTACGACCAGGACGTCCAGGGTCGCGGCAGCGAGATCGCCTACGCGCTCTATGTCCTTGCCCGCAACAAGAAGGCTTCGGTCGGCGACCTGCGTTACTACGCCGACACGCAGCTCGAGGCCTTCACCAGCCCGATGGCCGTCGCCCAGTTGGCGGCGAGCCTGGCGCTCTATGGCGATACGCAGCGCTCGGAAGCCACGTTCCAGGCGGCGTTCCGGCTGGCCCAGTCGGCCACCGACTACGACTACTACCGCTCGGACTACGGTTCGCCGTTGCGTGACGGCGCGGCGATGCTGGCGCTTGCCGCGGAATCGAAGCCGGTGCCGACCATCGTGCCGGCACTGACCAGGCTGGTGGCGAGGAAGCGCGCCGACGCCCGCTGGACGAGCACGCAGGACGAGTCCTGGATGCTGCTGGCGGCGCGGGCGTTGAAGGAGGGCAACGACTCGATCACGCTCTCGATCAATGGCGCGCCGCACGCCGGCGGCTATTCCGACCAGCTCAGCGGCAGCGACATAGCCGACAGCCCGCTCACCATCGCCAACACCGGCAAGACGCCGCTGCAGGCCGTCGTCACCACGGTGGCCTCGCCGGTCGAGCCGCTGCCGGCCGGCGGCGACGGCTTCACCATCGAGCGCACCTACTACAAGCTCGACGGCACCGAAGCCAACGTCACCGAGGTCCAGCAGAACGAACGCTATGTGGTCGTGCTCAAGGTTTACGAGCAGAACAAGTGGCCGTCGCGCCTCTTGATCACCGATCTGTTGCCGGCCGGCTTCGAGATCGACAATCCCGGTCTGGTCTCCAGCGCACAATTGTCGAACTTCTCCTGGCTGGCGCAGACCGATGCCGCCCATCTCGAATTCCGCGACGACCGTTTCGTTGCGGCGTTCAACCCGAATGACAGTGACGGCGACCGCAGCATCGCACTGGCCTATGTCGTGCGCGCGGTGACGCCCGGCACCTACGCCCATCCGGCAGCGACGGTGGAGGACATGTACCGCCCGCAATATTCGGCCCGCACCGCCACCGGCATGATGGAGGTCAAGGCGCCGTAAGGCTAAGATGGCGAACAGGAACATCGCGATGGCGCAGCCCCTCATTGCCCTGCTGGGCATTTCTCCCCGTATAGAGACGGGGAGAAAGAAGCCTGCGCCAAAGCTTTCGCCAATCTCGAACGCTGCGGAAAAGGTGCCGAACGCAGCAACAGCTCCCTTCTCCCCGTCACTATACGGGGAGAAGGTGCCTGCAGGCGGATGAGGGGCGGCGCCATGCCCTCCAGGAAAATCCTGCGCCGATCGGCTATCGCGGCGACCTCGCTCGCCGGCCTCCTCGCTGTTTCCGCAATCGCCCTCTGGCATCTCGACCGCGCCTTTCCGCCGCCGCTGGCCGAAAAACTCACGGTCTCGACCGAAGTGCAGGACCGCGACGGCCAGTTGCTGCGCGCCTTCGCCACGCCCGACGGCTACTGGCGGCTCGAGACCCGCCTCGACCAGGTCGACAAGCAGTTCGTCGACATGCTGGTTGCCTATGAGGACAAGCGCTTCTGGGACCATGACGGCGTCGACGTGCTGGCGCTGGCCCGCGCCGCCGGGCAGTTCGTGACCAATGGCCATATCGTCTCCGGCGGCTCGACGCTGTCGATGCAGCTTGCCCGGCTGATCGAGCCGCGCGACAGCCGCAGCCTCGGCTCCAAGATCAAGCAGATGCTGCGCGCCATGCAGATCGAGCGGCGGCTCTCCAAGCGCGAGATCCTGGAGCGCTACCTGACGCTGGCGCCCTATGGCGGCAATCTGGAAGGCGTGCGCGCCGCCTCGCTCGCCTATTTCGGCAAGGAGCCAAAGCGGCTCACCGTCTCGGAAGCCGCCCTGCTCGTTGCTCTGCCCCAATTGCCGGAAAGGCGCCGGCCCGACCGCAACCTCGGCATTGCGCACGCCGCCCGCGACCGCGTGC
Organism: Mesorhizobium sp. CNPSo 4689; assembly: GCF_057784325.1. Taxonomy (NCBI): domain Bacteria; kingdom Pseudomonadati; phylum Pseudomonadota; class Alphaproteobacteria; order Hyphomicrobiales; family Phyllobacteriaceae; genus Mesorhizobium; species Mesorhizobium sp. CNPSo 4689. The sequence goes on along the minus strand of NZ_JBWLUZ010000002.1, from coordinate 104,492 downwards.
TGACCCGCATGGTTTCATCAGGCCTGCTCGGCGAACGCGAGGCCGCCCGCGCCGCGCTCGACGATGTTTCGGGCCTGCGCCGCAAATTGCCGGCGCTCGCTGCCCATGCCGCCTATGCCATGTTGCCCAAGGCCGTGCCCGGCAAGCCGCTGCAGCTGACGATCCGCAAAAGCGTCCAGCAAGGACTGGAGCAGGTGGCCAAGGAGGCGGCCGCCAAGCTCGGTCCGCGTCTGTCGGTGGCCATGGTGATGGCCGACTCCCGCACCGGCGACATCCTCGGCGAGGTCGGTTCGGCCGATTTCTTCGATGCCAGCCGGTCCGGCTGGATCGACATGACCAGGATCGTCCGCTCGCCGGGTTCGACGCTGAAGCCTTTCATCTACGGCCTCGCCTTCGAGCAGGGGCTGGTGGCGCAGGAAACCATCATCGAGGATAGCCCGGCCGACTTCTCCGGTTATAGGCCGAAGAATTTCGACATGGGCTACCAGGGCGACGTCAGCATCCGCCAGGCGCTGCAGCTGTCGCTCAATGTGCCGGCGATCCGCGTGCTCGACGCGGTCGGCCCGGCGCGGCTGACGGCGCGCTTCCGCCAGGCCGGCGTCAGCCCGGTGCTGCCGGTCAACGAGGCGCCGGGCCTGGCGATCGGCCTCGGCGGCGTCGGCGTGACGCTGCGCGACCTTGTCCAGCTCTATACGGGGCTCGCTAATGGCGGCAAGGCGCACACGCTGCATGACGGCACCGAGCCGGCAAATGCCGAACGCTCCACCGCCACCATCCTCGATGACCAGGCGAATTGGCAGATCACCGACATATTGTCGGGTGTAAAACCGCCCGAAGGCGCCTCCCAGCGCGGCATCGCCTACAAGACCGGCACCTCCTATGGCTACCGCGATGCCTGGTCGGTCGGCTTTGACGGCCGCTACGTGCTGGGTGTCTGGGTCGGCCGCGCCGATGCCGGCGCCGTGCCGGGCCTCTCCGGCTATGTCTCGGCGGCGCCGATCCTGTTCGATGGCTTCGTCCGCTCCGGGCTCGCCACCGTGCCGCTGCCGGGGCGGCCGACCGGTGTGTTCAGCCCCAGGCGCGAGGACCTGCCGGTGACCTTGGCGCGCTTCGGCGCCGTCACCGAGGGGCTGGCGCAGGCAGCACCCACCGAACCCGCGCCGACGATCATCTTTCCACCCGACGGCGCCCGCGTCGATCTCGGCGCGAACTCGGCCGATGCCTCGCCGCTGGTGCTGAAACTGCAAGGCGGCCGTGCGCCGTTCCGCTGGCTGGCCAACGGCAAGCCACTGACCGGCATCGACCGCCGCCGCACAGCGACCTGGCTACCAGACGGCGCCGGCTATTCGACGCTCACCGTGATCGACGCCGCCGGACGCGCGGCCAGCGTGAAGGTGTTCGTCGAGTGAAAGTGCTCGTTGAATAGAATGCGCCAAACGATTCAGCGCATTGGGCTTTGCGCCCTGCTGCCCCTCGCCTGCACCCTTCCCGCCTCCGCCGATCCCCTCCCGGCCGACTTCGTCCGCCTTGCCGATGTCGATCCCTCGATCCGCCAGGACATCCGCTATGCCGGCCTCGAAAATTTCCTGCATCGCAAGGCCAATGGCTATGACGCCCCGGTCTGCATCCTTACCCGGCGGGCGGCGGCGGCTCTATCCAGCGTGCAGAACGCGCTTGCCGCCGAGGGCCTGACGCTGGTCGTCTTCGACTGTTACCGGCCGGCGCGCGCCGTCACCGATATGAGTGAATGGACAAGAAAGGGCGGACCGCCCGACCCGCAATGGTATCCGGCGGTCAAGCGGAACGACCTCATAGCCAAGGGCTACATCGGCGAACTGTCCACCCATTCGCGTGGCTCGACCGTCGACGTCGCCATCGCCCATGCCGATCGCGAGAGCGCGCTGAAGCCCGCCTGCGGCGCGCCCGATGCCGACACGCTCGATTTCGGGACCGGCTTCGACTGCTTCGATCCGACGAGCGAAACCACCCACCGCCCGCTTGCCGGCGACGCTGCGGCAAACCGCAAAAGGCTGGTCGAGGCCATGCGTGCTGGCGGCTTCAAGAACTATGGCCGCGAATGGTGGCACTTCACGCTGGCAGACGAACCGTTTCCCAAACAGCGTTTCGACTTCCCCGTCAGGGCAGAATAGCTGGTCGCCGCGAAGGTGAACCTCCGGCCGGCTGGCCTTGCCTTAGGCGCGACCCGTTTCTAAATAGCGTCGAACCGACGCGGAATCGACACAGGCTAATATGAGGAAAATGTTTCCTCGGGAGGTCGATGCCCAGCGAAAAATTGCTTCAAGAGGGCAAAAAAGGCAACGTTGAATGCATCTAATTTCTATCAATTCGGTAGAGTTCGGCCATCATCAACGGAGGCGGAAATGACCAACCCTCATTTCAGGAAACTGCTCGGCGCACTGGTCGCCACATCTGTCCAGTTCGGCACGCTCGGTTTCGCGTTTGCCGACACAACCCTTCTCAACGTGTCCTATGACCCGACACGCGAGCTCTACAAGGCCTATGACGAGGCGTTCGCCGCCCATTGGAAGGCCGAGACCGGCGAGACCGTGACCATCCAGCAGTCGCATGGCGGATCGGGCGCCCAGGCCCGCGCCGTGATCGACGGCCTCGATGCCGACGTGGTGACGCTGGCGCTCGAAGGCGACATCAACGCCATCGTCTCGAAATCGCAGAAGATCAATCCGGACTGGCGCACGAAATTCGAGAACAATTCCGCCCCCTATACGTCGACCATCATATTCCTGGTCCGCAAGGGCAACCCGAAGGGCATCCATGACTGGAACGACCTGGTCAAGGAAGGCGTCCAGGTGATTACGCCGAACCCGAAAACCTCAGGCGGCGCACGCTGGAACTACCTCGCAGCCTGGGCCTATGCCAATGCCAATGATGGCGGCGACGAGGCCAAGACCAAGGAATTCGTCGGCAAGCTCTACTCCAATGTCCCGGTGCTCGACACCGGCGCGCGCGGCTCGACCGTGACCTTTGCGCAAAAAGGCCTCGGCGACGTGCTGATTGCCTGGGAGAACGAAGCCTATCTGGCGCTTGACGAATTCGGCGCCGACAATTTCGACATCGTCTATCCGCCGACCTCAATCCTGGCCGAGCCGCCGGTCGCGGTGGTGGACGCCAATGTCGACGCCAAGGGCACGCGCAAGGTCGCTGAGGCCTATCTGGGCTGGCTCTACTCCAAGGAAGGTCAAACGCTGATCGCCAAGAACCATTACCGTCCGGCAAAGCCCGATCTGGTGCCGGCGGAAGACCTCGCCAAACTGCCCGCGATCAAGCTCGTCACCATCGACGATCCGCTTTTTGGCGGTTGGAAGAAGGCACAGCCTTACCATTTCGGCGACGGTGGTATATTCGACCAGATCTACAAGCCGGCCCAGTGAGGCGCGGCGGTCGCAAGGCCGCGATATCACTGACGGCAATCTGGTCTGAATAAGAAGGGACGAACCAGACTTCCATGACCACAGCACCCGCTCAGGCGGGGTGGCGGTTCAGACAGCCGAGTGTCATTCCGGGTTTCGGATTGACGCTCGGCTTCTCGCTTGCCTACCTCACGCTCATCATCCTCATCCCCCTCTCGGGGCTGGTCTGGCGCTCGGCAGCACTTGGCTGGACCGATTTCTGGGCGATCGTTGCCGACCGCCGCACCATCAACGCGCTCGAAATCAGTTTCGGCACCGCCTTCGCCGCCGCCGCCGTCAACGTCGTCTTCGGCACGCTCGTCGCCTGGGTGCTGGTGCGCTACCGCTTTCCCGGCCGCCGCATCGTCGATGCCATGGTCGACCTGCCCTTCGCGCTGCCCACCGCCGTGGCTGGCATCGCGCTCACCACGCTCTACGCGCCCAATGGCTGGATCGGCAAATTGCTGATGCCGCTCGGCATCAAGGTCGCCTACACGCCGCTCGGCATTGTTATTGCGCTGGTCTTCATCGGCCTGCCCTTCGTCGTGCGCACGGTGCAGCCGATCATGGAGGAGATCGACAAGGAGGTGGAGGAGGCAGCCGCCACGCTCGGCGCCAGCCGCTTCCAGATCATCACCCGCATCCTGTTTCCCGGCTTGGCGCCGGCGATCGTCACCGGCTTCTCGCTGGCCTTCGCGCGTGGCGTCGGCGAATACGGCTCCGTCATCTTCATCGCCGGCAATCTGCCGTTCAAGTCGGAGATCGCACCGCTTTTGATCGTCATCCGGCTGGAGGAGTACAACTACCCGGCGGCGACCGCGATCGCCGCGATCATGCTGGCGCTGTCGTTCCTGATGCTGCTCGTCGTCAATCTGGTGCAGTCGTGGAGCCGCAAACGCTATGGCTGACCCCGAGATCAAATCCTACGAGCCGCTTCACGAAAGCCAGTCGGCGGCGGTGACCGAAAGCCGGCCCGTGCGGGCGGTGCTGATGGCAGTGGCCTTCGCCTTCCTCGGCGTCTTCCTGGTCCTGCCGCTGATCGTCGTCTTCAACGAAGCCCTGGCAAAGGGCGTCGGCGCCTACACCGAGGCGCTGGCCAGCCCCGACACGCGCTCGGCGATCCGCCTGACGCTGCTGGTGGCGGCGATCTCGGTGCCGCTCAACATCGTCTTCGGCATCTCGGCCGCCTGGGCGATCGCCAAGTTCGAGTTCAAGGGCAAGGCCTTCCTGACCACGCTCATCGACCTGCCCTTCTCGGTCTCGCCGGTCATTTCCGGCCTGGTCTATGTGCTGCTGTTCGGCGCTCAAGGGTTGCTCGGCGCCTGGTTGAAGGCACATGGCATCGTCATTCTGTTTGCCGTGCCCGGCATCGTGCTCGCCACCGTCTTCGTCACCTTCCCCTTCGTCGCGCGCGAGTTGATCCCACTGATGCAGGAACAGGGCAATGGCGACGAGGAGGCAGCACTTTCGCTTGGCGCCAATGGCTGGCAGACCTTCTGGTACGTGACGCTGCCCAACGTCAAATGGGGATTGCTCTACGGCGTGCTGCTGTGCAATGCCCGCGCCATGGGTGAGTTCGGCGCGGTGTCGGTGGTGTCTGGACATATACGCGGCCTGACCAACACCATGCCGCTGCATGTCGAAATCCTCTACAACGAGTACAATGCCGTCGGCGCCTTTGCCGTCGCTTCGCTGCTTGCCGGCCTTGCGCTGGTCACGCTGGTCTTGAAAACACTTCTCGAGATGCGCTACGGCGCCGAGATCGCCGCGACGCGCGGACACTGAAAAGGGACGGTTGATGGAAGTTCGCGTTGCCAACGTACGCAAGGAGTTTGACCGTTTTCCGGCCCTCCACGACGTATCGCTCGACATCAAGTCCGGCGAACTGATCGCGTTGCTCGGGCCGTCCGGTTCCGGCAAGACCACCCTGCTCCGGCTGATTGCCGGGCTGGAGCGGCCGACCAAGGGGGCGATCTTCTTCGGCGACGAGGACGCTTCGCAAAAGTCGATCCAGGAGCGCAATGTCGGCTTCGTCTTCCAGCACTATGCGCTGTTCCGGCATATGACGGTCGCCGACAATATCGGCTTCGGCCTGAAAGTCCGGCACGGGCCGTCGCGCCCGCCGACACAGGAGATCCGCCGCCGCGCGTCAGAACTTCTCGACCTCGTCCAGTTGTCGGGGCTGGAAAAGCGCTATCCGGCGCAGCTTTCAGGCGGCCAGCGCCAGCGCGTGGCTCTCGCCCGCGCCATGGCGATCGAACCCAAGGTCCTGTTGCTCGACGAGCCGTTCGGCGCGCTCGATGCCCAGGTGCGCCGGGAACTGCGCCGCTGGCTGCGCGATATCCATGACGCCACCGGCCACACCACGGTGTTCGTCACCCACGACCAGGAAGAGGCGCTGGAGCTTGCCGACCGTGTGGTGGTGATGAGCCAGGGCCGCATCGAGCAGGTCGGCACCGCCGACGAGATCTACGACACGCCGAACTCGCCCTTCGTTTATGGCTTTATCGGCGAATCCAGCTCGCTTCCCGTCAAGGTCGACAATGGCGATATCTGGCTCGCCGACCGTCCGATCGGGCTGTCGGCGCCGCATGCGGATTCCGGCGAAGCGATGCTGTACTTCCGTCCGCACGATGTCGAACTGCTCGACGGCTGCAGCGGTTGCATTGCCGGCACCGTCGCCGCCAGCCGCCGCGTCGCCGGCACCAGGCGGGTGGAACTGGAAATCGGCGGCGAGCGCCAGCGGGTCGAGATCGAACTGCCCGTCGATCATCCGGCGGCGCAGAAGAGCCGCGTCGCATTCCGTCCCAGGCGCTGGAAGCTCTTTCCGGCTGCTTAGGCCAGCTTGGAAATTTCCTGATGTAAGCCTAAAGCCGCCAGTTGTGGCGGCATGGGCGGTTTGACTCTGCTTGAAAGAAAATCCTATCAAGCGGCTGTTTCAGCGGTATTTTTTCCGGCAGCGGCGTCATAGCCTCGATCGCGTCTCTCGTCTCGCCGGACCCTGTCAGGCTATGTTTGCGCCCTCGCGATATTCTCAAGGAGCCTGTTTTCATGAAGCGATTTTTGCTTGGCGCCGCAGCGCTTGCCGCCCTCGTTCTCACATCCTCCCAGGCCTGGTCGGCCGACAGACTGCTGAATGCCTCCTACGACGTCGGCCGCGAACTGTTCGTCGAAGTCAACAAGGCCTTCATCGCCGGGCATCCGGGCGTGAGCATCGACCAGTCGCATGCCGGCACCTCCGCCCAGGCGCGCGCCATCGCCGAAGGGCTGGAGGCTGATGTGATCACTTTCAACCAGGTCATCGATGTCGATTTCCTGGTCAAGAAGGATCTCGTCTCCGCCGACTGGCAGAAAGATTTCCCCGACAACGCCTCGCCCTTCTATTCGCTGCCGTCCTTCCTCGTGCGCGCCGGCAACCCCAAGCACATCAAGGACTGGAACGATCTCGTGCGCGACGACGTCCAGGTGATCTTCCCCAATCCGAAGACGTCGGGCAATGCGCGCTACACCTATCTCGCCGCCACCGCCTACGCCAAGGAGGCTTTCAAGGGCGACGACGCCAAGGTGAAGGAGTTCGTCACCAAGCTGTTCAGCAACGTGCCGATCTTCGACACCGGCGGCCGCGCCGCCACCACCACCTTCGTGCAGCGCGAGATCGGCGACGTGCTGATCACCTTCGAGTCTGAAACGCGCGGCATCCGCAAGGAATATGGCGACGACAAATTCGAGCAGGTCACGCCTTCGGTCAGCCTGCTGGCGGAGTTCCCGGTGGCCATCGTCGACAAGGTCGCCGACGAGCACGGCACGCGCGATCTCGCCAAGTCCTATCTCGACTTCCTCTATACGCCCGAAGGACAGGACATCGCCGCCCGCAACGGCCTGCGAGCCCGCGACGCGGCGGTCGCCGCCAAATACAAGGCCGAATTCCCCGATGTCCGCCTGCTGACGGTGGACGATGTCTTCGGCGGCTGGGCCAAGGTGCAGGCCGAGCACTTTGCCGCCGGCGGCCTGCTCGACCAGGTCTACGGCGCCCGCTAGAGCAATTCCAGGAAAAGTGCGTAGCGGTTTTCCGTTCGGAATTGCGGAAAACCAAAGAGTTAGAGCGGGTCAGCGTTTCTGAACCGCTCTAGACCGTAGCCTCATGGACTGGGCAAGACGGCCGGCTTTGCCGGCTGTCTTCGTTTCATGCGCCGGCAATCCGTCTCCGACGAAATCTCGGCGTCATCTGTGAAGAACGTTACAAAGAATCTCGCGTTTGTGCCTAACCTGCCGCCGGGCGGATTGTTTCGCGAAACGGCCTTGCGCGGCCAGAACGTCATGATTTGCACACAAACAACCGCCAGATCCGGGTGGTTGGGGCTTCATGGGTTGATCAGGGCATGCTGACAAAAAAGGGCAAATACGGCCTCAAGGCCCTCGTGCATCTTTCCGGCCTGCCGGTTGGCCAGCTGGCCTTCGTCAACGACATCGCCGTCGCCAACAACATCCCGAAGAAATTCCTCGACGCCATTCTGGGCGAACTGCGCAATGCCGGCTTCGTCCAGAGCCGCAAGGGTAAGGAAGGCGGCTATCGCCTCGCCCGGCCGGCCTCCGAAATCAAGATCGGCCATGTCGTGCGCGTCCTCGACGGACCGCTGGCGCCGATCCCTTGCGCCAGCCGCACTCAATATCAGCGCTGCGAGGACTGCGACGAGGCGACCTGCCAGGTCCGGCACATGATGCTGGAGGTGCGCCAGGCAATCGCCGAGGTGCTCGACAACCGCAGCCTCGCCGCCATGCGCGACGCCGACAATGACGATTTCCCCGTCGAACTGACCTCACAGATCTGACCTGCCCGGAACCGAAGTTCCGCCTTTGCACCTGTTCGGCTCCTGACGCTCCCACCGCCGCCCGATTGCGCCGCCGCGGTGGACACAGTAGAGGCTTTCGGACGCAACCCAGGAACAGGTTCCAATCGGATGAAGCTGCCGTGGTTCGGAAAATCCCGCAGGGCCAACCGCGCACCATCCGCCGCCAGCTACCACACTGAAATCATCGCCGACGTGCTCGTCCCGGAGCGCGGCGAGCCGGTGCGGTTCTTCAGCCGCAAGCTGGTCAGGCCCGGCAAGCTGCACCGCTTCTCGAACCGGGATTTGCGCGAGAGCTTGCTGCTGGGCTTCTATATCGGTGTCGCCGCAGTGCTGCCGGTTGCCTGGTGGACATCAATCTGCGGCTGGACTTCGAAGCTCCGGATGAAGCGGCATCTCCGCAAGGACTTTTCGCGCTACGCAGCCGCGGTCCGCGCGGTGCTTGGCAGCGGCATCGACGCGGAGGCGCTATTCCGGGGCCTGCTTGCCGCCACCCATCGCCGGCAACTGCTGCTTGCCGCGCACCTGACCGGCTGGGGCTGGTCGCTGGCGATCCGGCTGGAAGGGCTTGACGGCCTGGTTGCTGCGCTGAAGCGCGGCCGCGGCGCCATCATCTGGTGCGATCAGTTCACCGCCCAGACCATCATCGGCAAGCGCGCGTTGCACGAAGCCGGCGTCGAAGCCCACCAGGTCAGCGTCGACTTCCACGGCTTCTCGGACACGATTTTCGGCCTGCGCTTTCTGAACCGGCCGCTGGTCGTGGTGGAGAACCGCTTCCTGAAGAGCCGGGTCGTGTTTGAGCGCGGCGACGCCTATCAGGTGACCGTGCGCATGCAAAGGATCCTCCGGGAAAACGGCATCATCCTGATGACCAACACCATCCACGCCGGCACGACATTCACCGAGGCCGCCATCGGCGAAAGCGGCTGGGCCCATCTGGCCTCGGCGCCGGCGAATTTCGCCGCCAGAGGCGGCACGGCGCTGTTTGCGATGTCGACCTTCGAGATCGTCCCCTTCCGCGAATACCGGGCGGTCATCAGTCCCGAACTCGTGGCGGGGGAACAGCCGGCATCGGCCGCGCCCGCGACGAAGGACATGGCGGCAAAGAACCTGGAACTGCAGGCGCGCTACATCCTGCTCAAGCGCGACCGCGTCCTCGAAGCGCTGAAGCTGCATCCCGAGCAGATGATGGCATGGTCCGCCGCCGCGAGGCTCACCGAGCGCTCGGACGACGTGACGGAAAGCGAGACGGGGACCTCATAAGGTCTTGCCACCCAGCAGGCCGACGGTCCCGGTGACGATGTCGGAGATGGAGCCGGTGCCGTCGAGGGTCAGGGCGTGCTCATCCGGCGCCGGCGCTTCCAGTATGGCGAACTGGCTGTCGACCAGGCTTGCCGGCATGAAATGCCCCTTGCGGTGGCCGACGCGCTGCCTGGCGGTTTCGCGGCCGATCTCCAGATAGACGAAAACGATATCGCCGCAGAAACCGCGCAGCCGATCGCGATAGCTACGCTTCAGCGCCGAGCAGGCCGCAACCACGCTTTGTCCGCCGGCGACAGAGGCAGCAATGCGCTGGCCGATGGCGTCGAGCCAGCCTGCGCGCAGCGCATCGGTAAGCGGTTCGCCGCTCGCCATGCGCGCGACATTTTCGGGTGGATGCAGTCTGTCGCCTTCGACGAACCCTGCCCCCAGGGCCTCGGCCAGCGCCTCGCCCACGGCCGACTTGCCGCAACCGGCGACCCCCATCACCACGATGACTAACGACGGCCGGGCCTCGTCTGCCCGCGCTGGTGCCGGCTGTGCTGCCTTCTCGTCCACGGCTCAGCGGCTTGCCGGCGCGCGGCCGTAGAGCAGCAGCATGGCGACGATGACGACGCCGTAGATGATCTGCCGCCCCGCCTCCGGCATCTGCAAGACCGAAAGAATGGATTGCAGAAGCGTAATCAGGATCACGCCGGCGACGGTGCCGAGATAGGAACCGCGCCCGCCGAGGATCGAGGTGCCGCCGAGCACCACAGCGGCGATCGAAGGCAGCAGATAGGCATCGCCCATCGATTGCGCCGCCTTGGAAGCATAGCCGGCCAGCAGCACGCCGCCGAAAGCCGAGAGCCCGCCGGAGACGGCGAAGGCGATCATCACCACGCGCCTGGTATCGACGCCAGACAGATAAGCAGCGCGCTCGCGGTTGCCGATGCCGTAGACGCTGCGGCCAAAGCTGGTACGGGTCAGCACGAAGACTGTCGCCGCACCGATAAGCGCCCAGATGATGACAGCGTTGGGCACGCCCGGAATGGTAAAGCCGGTCGCCAGATAGCGCATTGCGGCGGTTGCTGAATCCTGCGGTGAGAACCCGCCCGTGTAGACCACCATCAGGCCTTGCGCGACGGCGTTGGTGGCTAAAGTGATGATCATCGAGGGAATGCGCAGGTAAGCGACACCGATGCCGTTGACGATGCCAATCAGGACACCGCAAAGGACGCCGAAGGGGATGGCGAGCGCCGCGCCGACCGGCCCGAAGGCAGCCACCGCACTGGCCATCATGGCGCCGACCGCCACCGACCACGGCACCGACAGGTCGATCTGGCCGAGCAGGATGACCAGCATCATGCCGGTGGCGATGACGCCGAGGAACGAAGCCACCTTGAGTTGCTGCAGCAAATATTCAGGCGACAGGAAGCTGCGCGAATAGAGGCTGCCGAGAAACAGCAAAAGCACGATGCAGGCAAAGGCCGTGAGTACCGCCGGGTCAGCGCGGCGGATGAATTTGGGCATACGGTTTGCAATGCCGCCCATCGTCGTCTCGCTCACAGGAACCACTCCAGCCGGTTGCGGACTCTGAAAAGGGCGAAGGCGCCAAGGCTGACGGCGATCAAAAGGATGACGCCCTGGAACAGCGGCTGCCAGAGCGGATCGAAATCGAAGACGAACAAGAGGTCGCCGATGGTGCGGAAGGCGAGCGCGCCGAAGATCGCGCCGATGGCGCTGCCCTTGCCGCCGAACAGCGAGACCCCGCCGAGCACCACGGCGGCGATCGAAAACAGCGTGTAGGCGTTGCCGCTGGCATAGGCGGCATCGCCCGTATAGGTGAAGAAGGTCAAGAACAGTCCGCCGATCGCGGCTAACAACCCAGCGAGCGCGTAGGCGGCGAATTTTCCACGGCGGATCGGCACCCCGGACATGTAGGCGGCCGTTTCCGACGAACCCGCGGCATAAGCCGCGCGGCCTAGCACCGAGCGGCTGAACGGCACCCAGACGATCAGCACCACGGCGAGCAGCGCCACCAGGCTCGCCGGCACGACACCGAACAGGCGCCCGGTCAGCGCGTCGGCCAGATCCTCGTTGACCGAACCGCCAGGAAATGGCCTGAGCAGCAGCGCGATGCCGAAATAGACGGCACCCGTGGCGATGGTGGCGACGATCGGTTGCAGGCGCCCATAGATGACGATGGCGCCATTGATCGCCCCGCACAGCAGTCCGGTGCCGAGTACGGCGACAACCCCGAAAGCGGTCTCGATGCCGGCGCCGATGACCAGCCAGGAGGCCAGGCAGTTGGTCAGGGTAAAGATCATGCCGACCGAAAGGTCGATGCCGGCGGTGATCACCACCAGCGTCTGCGCCATGGCGACGAAGGCCAGCAGCACGCCCTTGTTCGAGGCCGTCTGGACGACATTGGCGGTGAAGCCCGCCGGATGGTTCGTCGTGTAGATGACGAACATGGCGATGAAGATGCCGAACGCCAGCAGCGTTCCGCGCTGTTCGGCAAGCCAGTAGCGCCAATCTTTCACGCGTCCGCTCCCTGTCTTGGGCCGGCGTTCTCGCCGTGGATGTTGAGCGCACTTGATATCAGCGCCCGCTCGGTGATCTCGGCGCCGACCAGCTCACGCTTGACCGCCCCGTCATAGAGCACCAGCACCCGGTCGCAGCAGCCGATCAGCTCGTCATAGTCGGTTGAATAGAACAGGATCGCCGCCCCCGCGTCGGCAAGCTTGCGCATCAGTTGATAGAGCTCCTGCTTGGTGCCGACATCGATGCCGCGCGTCGGATCGTTGAGCAGGATGATGCGCGGCTGCCGCATCAGCCATTTGGCGATGACGACCTTCTGCTGGTTGCCGCCAGACAGCGCGCCGACCGGAATGTCGAGGCCTGCCGTCTTGATCGCCAAGAGGCCGACCATGTCGTCGATCAGCCGCTGCTCGGCGGCACGGTCGATGACGCCCGCTTTGGACAGCCGGTCGAGTGCGGCGAAGGAGAGGTTTTCGCGCACCGTCATAGGCAGCATCAGGCCTTCGGTCTTGCGATCCTCCGGGATCAGCGCCATGCCGATCCGGTCGTCACGCGCCGCGGCCGGGCTGGCAATCGTCACCGCCTTGCCATCGATCAATATCTGTCCGGAAAGGCGGCGCAGCACGCCGAAGAAGGCAAGCAGCAGCTCACGCTGGCCTTGGCCGTCGAGACCACCGAGGCCGACGACCTCGCCTGCCCCGACCGTCAGCGAGACATTGTCCAACCGGTCGGCCCAGGACAGGTTTCGCGCCTCCAGAACCGAAGCGGCATCGGACGAGGCGCGCACCGGCTTCGGCGGAAAGATATGGCTGTATTCGCGGCCGATCATCAATTCGACAACTTCGTTGTCGCTCTTCGAGCCGGCCGCATAGCTTGCGACGTTGCGGCCGTTGCGGAACACGGTGCACTGGTCGGCAAGCTCAGCGATCTCGTTCATCCGGTGCGAGATGTAGAGCAGCGCCAGCCCCTCCTTCCGCAGCCGCTTCAGCACAGCGAAGATCTTGGCAACGTCAGCCCCCGCGAGCGCCGAAGTCGCCTCGTCGAGGATCAGGATGCGCGGCTTCCTGGCCAGGGCCTTGGCGATCTCGACCATCTGCCGTCTTGAGAGCGGAAGATCCTTGACCAGCGCCAGCGGATGGATGTCGGCGGCACCGGCGCGGGCAAGGGCTTCTTCCGCGATGCGCCGCTGCGCCTTGCGATCGATCATGCCGAAACGCGTCGGCGGATCGGAGATGACGATGTTGTCGGCGACGCTGAGCTCGGGAACCAGCGACAGTTCCTGGAAGATGCAGACGATGCCGGCCTTGTTGGCCGCCGCCGGCGAGGCGAAACTCACCTCGCTTCCGTCCAGAATCATGCGGCCCTCATCAGGAGCGACGACACCGGCCATGACCTTGATCAGCGTCGATTTTCCGGCACCGTTCTCGCCGAGGATGGCGTGGATGCTGCCTGGTGTGACCGAAAGTTCGGCCTTTTCCAGCGCCCGCACGCCGCCATAGCGCTTGGAAATGCCTTCCATGCGAAAGAGCGGAACCGCACCGTCCATCGGTCCTCCGAGGCAGCTTTACGATTGAGATGGCAAGCGATCGGCGCCGCGGGAGATTCCGCGGCGCCGGGTGTGCAGCCTATTGGTCCGCCTTGGTCTGACCCATGATTTCCTGCGCGGTGAAATTGATACCGCAGGTCGGGAAGGAATTGCCGACGAAGAAATTGTCGGACTGGTCGGGGAAGTAGTCCTGGCCTTCCTTGAAGTTCGGATCCTCGACGATGGCCAAAGGCAGCTTCACCGACTGCGGCACGACCTCACCCTCGAGCGCGGCGATCGCCGTCTTGATCGCGACCGCCACCTGGGCTGGACCGGTGCCGGCCGATGAGCATTTCAGCCCGTCGGCGGCATGCTTCGCGCAGAACTTTCGGAAGCCGTTCTCGGTTTCCCCGCCGAACGGCACGAACGGATGCTTGGCGTCGATCATCGCCTGCACGATGCCGGTATCGCCACCCTGGCCGGTGATGCCGACGAACGGACCGTTGGTGGCGATGGCGTCAGCCGTGACCTTCTGTGCTGTCGGATCATCCCATTTGCCGGCAACTTCGGTGACTTCCCATTTCTTGCCCGAAGCGGCAAAGACCTCATGGATGCCATTGTGGCGGTCAGTGTCGACTGACGTGCCGGCAACGCCGCGCACTTCGAGCACCTTGCCGCCGTTCGGCACATGCTTGACCAGCCAGTTGGCCCACAACTCGCCAAGGCCCTTCTGATCGACATTGACGTTGATGGCGTCCTTGGTGTCGAGGATGTTGTCGAAGGCGACCAGCACGACGCCGGCTTCCTTGGCGCGCTTGATGACCGGCCCGAAAGCGGTCGGGTTCTGCGCGTTGACGACGATCGCATCAAAACCGGAATCGATGAAGTTGTTGATCGCGGAGATCTGCGCCGGCACGTCCTCACCGGTCGATACGACCTTGAATTCCTTCAATTTCGCCGCGACGTCCTTTTGTGCGGCATAGGCCTTTGCCGTCTGGATCATCTGGATGCGCCAGGTGTTGGCGATATAGCCGTTGGCCAGCGCGATGCGGTAGGGGCCTTCCTTCTTGGGGAACTTGAAGAACTGCGTGTCGGCCGCCCAGGGCGCGAAGCAGTCCGGCTCGGCGGCCGGGCCCTTGACGATTTCAGGTTCGGCGATCGCCGACGAACTCAACATGACGAATGCAGTGGCGGCAACGATGCCACCAACGAGTGACTTGATCATCGATATTCCTCCCAGTTGCAGTTCTTGTTGGTATGTGTCGTGACGTCTCGCGCCTGACTTGGCCAAGGCACCTCCCGCCTTGCCAACCGCGCCTTCCGGGTGGCCGCATGCCGACCCGATCCCCTCCTCCGTCGCCGCTCAGGCGAAAGCAAAAACTATCATATTATACATAATAAACAAGCTTAAGCTGTCGCTTATATATAATAAACAGTCTTTGACCTTGCTTCGAGATCCCGTGCGAAGGGGATGGTAGCGCTACCAAGAAATTGTGTAAACCGGCATTCGCACAGTCGCTTCTGCGTGTTTCAACGCGCTGTGCTCTCGCGGCGCCTGAGCTCGAAACCGAGGTCGACGATCCGTTGTTCCGGCCTCTTCCCCGAGATCGCCGCCAGCGCCATCGCAACCGCGCGTCGGCCGATTTCGTAGCGGGGCGTGCGGATGCTGGTGATCGACGGAAATGCCGACTGCATCATGTCGAGATCGTTGAAGCCGGTGATGCCGATGGTCTTCGGCACCGCGATGGCGGCACGGTGGCACTCGAACAGCACACCGAGAGCGATGTCGTCATTGTTGCAGAAAACCCCCTCGAGCGTCGGCACCTTTGCCAGCGCATCGCGAAACAGCTCGCGGCCGAGCGGTACGCTGGAGGGCACCGGCGTGGTTGTCACCAGCCGAGGATCGAACAGGCCGGCTGTCTCCATCGCCGTGCGATAGCCGGCCAGGCGCCGCTGCGAGCGCGGGTCCATGCGCGCGCCGATGAAGCCGATCCGGCGGTAACCCGCTTCGATCATGTGCTCCGTTGCGGCCCGGCCGCCGTCGAGATGCGAGAAGCCGACCAGCATGTCGACCGGATCGGGCCCGGTCTCCATCACCTGCACTACCGGACAGCCGGCCGTCTCGAGCAATCTGCGCGCAGTCGGCGTCTGGTCGATGCCCGCCACGATCAGCGCCGCCGGACGCTGCGGACCGAACACCTGCAACAGGCGCTCTTCCTCGAGGCCGGAATAGTGGGTGTTGCCGAGCTGGATGCGGAACGGACTGTCCGACAGGCTGTCGTAGATGCCGCGCACCACCTCGGCGAAGACGTTGTTGGTCAGCGACGGCACCAGCACGCCGAACACCTCGGCGCGCGCCGAGGCGAGCGCACGCGCGTTCGGGTCGGGCACATAGCCAAGTTCGTCGACGGCAGCCTGGATCTGGCGGCGCAGATCTTCCGAGACGCGTCCCGGTTCGCGCAGCGCCCGCGATACGGTGATGGCGCCGACGCCGGCCCTGCGCGCCACATCGGCGATGGTCGGCCGGCCGCCGCCACGGCGCGAGCGTGGTTTGCTCACGGCCTCGTTTCCGGCAGCATCACCCTTCTCGCCATGTCCATTCCGGCTTCCCTCGCCACGCCGTGTCAGCTTGGCGTCGCGCAGCGCTTGCCCATTGTCAAGCCAATGGCCCGGCTGGGCGGCTGGGACATCGAGCCTGTCGGCGTCAGCCCTCAGGCCATCGCCACCGCGCTGCGCTGCGCCTTCCATATCAGGAGCAAAATCGCCCCCAGGTTCACCAGGTTCCAGGCAATGCCATTGAGGAAAGCGGCGGCATAGGAGCCGGTGAGGTCATAGATCCAGCCCGACATCCAGCCGCCGACCGCCATGCCGAAAATGGTCGCCATCATGACGATGCCAACGCGCTGGCCGGCCTCCTTCGCCGGCATGTAGTCGCGCACGATGATCGCGTAGCAAGGCACGATGCCGCCTTGCGACAGACCGAAAACCAGCGACACGACGTAGAGCGAGGCAAGCCCGTCAAAGGGGATGTAGAACAGTAGCGACAGGCATTGCAGCACCGAGCCGATCAGCAGCGTCTTCACCGCACCGAAGCGATCGGCGAGGAAGCCGGACGCGAGCCGGCTGACGACGCCGGCCGCCAGCATGATCGACAGCATGTCGGCGCCATGCGCCACGCCGTAGCCGAGATCCATGCAATAGGCGACGATATGCACCTGCGGCATCGACATCGCCATGCAGCAGCCGAAACCGGCGACGACCAGCAGCACCTGCAGCGCCGCCGGCGACAGCGAGATCGGCCGGACCGGCCGGCTGCCAGGCGAGCCGGGCGCGGCTTCGCGGGGCGCGCCACGCCTCAGCATCAGCACCAGCGGCACCATGGTGGCGAGGCAGACGACGCCGATCGCGGCATAGGTGAAGCGCCAGCCTTCTTCCTTCATGAGCATCGGCATGACGAATGGCCAGATCGCGCCGGCGAGGTAGTTGCCCGAAGCAGCCGCCGTCACCGCGACGCCGCGGCGTCGGCTGAACCAGTGCGAAATGTCGGCGATCAGCGGGCCGAAGATCGCCGACGTGCCGACGCCGATCAGCAGCCCTTGGACAAGCGTGAACTGAAGGATCGATGTGGTCAGCGACGCCAAAAGGAAACCGGCGCCGAGCGCGATCGCCGCGATCAGCGCGGGGATCCAGTAGCCCATGCGGTCGATCGCGTGTCCGACCAGGACATTGCCGGCGGCGAAGCCGACCATGGTCGCGGTGTAGGGCACCGACGCGGCGGCACGGTCGACGCCGAACTCCGCCTGCACGGCGGGCAGCACCACGACCACCGCCCACATGCCGACACCGCCGATCGTCGACAGCAGCATCGAAATGCCGAGCCGGGTCCATGCATAGGCGCTGTCGATGCCAGGGCTGCTCGTCTGGCTGGAGACGATTGGGGTCAAGGCGTTTCCTGTCCACGGTGCTGGAGATCGACCGGTTCCGCGCCACTATCGGCGCATTCGCCGCTGCGAGCAGCGCCACGACGGGCAATTCCGTGACGCCAGGAATGCGGCTTCAGCGGTTGCGGGAACCCGCCACACCGCCTGACGTTTCCCGACACGGAAGGAGTTCCTGTCATGACCGCGAAAAAAAAATGGTCGGCCGAAGTGACCGAGCACAGCGATGCGATGAACCTTGAGGAGCACATCTTCGAATCCGGCGATGCGAAGAAGATCGCGGCTTCGCTCAAGCGGTCGGCCGAGCACAGCGACCGCCGCAAGGCCGAGCCGTTCCAGTCCGCCATGTCGATGCTGAATTTCTACATCAACCGCGCCGGCAAGAACCTGCCGCAGGAGCGCCGGAAGGTGCTGGAGGAGGCAAAGGACGAATTGCGCGCCGCGTTCGGGCGCCCAAAACAGGACTGAAGTGGCGACCGCGAATTTTCCTTCCGAAGGAAGGCTATTTTTCGCGGCCGCCAACTTGGCCTTTTCGTCAGGCCTGTTCCAGCCAGACCTTCTGCAGATCTATCTGGAAGGTTGGGTGGATGGAGTAGTTCTTCACCTTCTCATTCATGTGATTGTAGAGCTTTTGCCAGTAGGGCTGGATGATGATCCCCGAGTCCTGAATAATGGCCTCGACCTCCTTCATCACCTCACGGCGTTTTTCGGGGGCGCTCACCGACAGAGCCTCCTGGAGCTTCTTGTCGAACTCCGGATTGGAGTAGCTTGTCTCGTTCCAGGCCTCGCCGGAACGATAGGCCAGCGCCAGAACCTGGACTCCAAGCGGGCGCATGTACCAAACCGTCAAGGAGTAAGGATACTTCGTCCAGTCGTTCCAGAAGGTCGAGCCAGGCAGTACCGTGCGCTTGACCTTGATGCCCGCGTCGCGAAGCTGGGCAGCGATCGCATCACCGGTGCTCTTGTTCCAATCATCGTCCACGGTGATCAGCTCGTGCTCGAAATCGGCCTGGCCGGCCTCGGCCATGAGTTTCTTGGCCCCTTCCACGTCGCGAGCTTTCTTAGGCAGGGGGAAGTATTCGGGATGAATTGGGCTGACATGATGATTTTCGCCCACTGTGCCGCGCCCGGCGTAGCCGAGTTGAAGCACAACGTTGTTGTCGACTGCCATCTGGAGCGCGTTGCGCACCCGCTTGTCGTCGTAGGGCTTTTGCGTGACGTTGGTGCGCGCAACGAGCGTAGTCGCCGTCTGGATCTCTGTTTTCTTAAGTCCAAGTCCGTCCAGGATCTCGACATAGTCCGCCCCGGTTTCATTGTTGAGATCGACCTCACCCGACTCGAAGGCGTTCACCATTGCGTTTGGATCGGTGCCGTAGTCGATGAACTCGACCCCATCGAGCAGCGCCTCTCCACCCCACCACTTGCCGTTCTCGCGCCGCTTGACGACTGCCTTTTGGCCAACATCGTAGGAGACGAGCTCGAATGCACCCGTACCAATCGGTTTTGTGGCCGGGTCGGCGCCATCGGCGTCAAAATTGCGGTGCACGACCAAGGCAGGATAATCGGTAAGATTGGCGATGAGCGCGATATCCGAAGCGCCGAGCGAGAGCTTGACCGTGTGGTCATCGACCTTGGTAATGCCGCCCTCGCGCGCCTTGCCGGTGTTCTGATCGATCAGGCTGTTGACGCGTGCCGCCATGGAATTGCCGGACGCCTTCTTGTCGCACCACCGGTTGAAATTGTAGACGACATCGTCGGCATTGAACGCGTCGCCATTGTTCCAGGTTACGCCCTTGCGGACATGGAGCACGTATTCGGTGGCGTCGCCGTTGACTTCCCAACTCTCCAGAAGGACCGGCTCGAAGGTGAATTCGCGGGTGTATTTGACCAGCGGCTCCAGCCAAGTGCGGCTGATATTGGCCATCTCGACCCAATCATAGGTACGCGGGTCCTTCTGTTGCTTCACGACCATGGCAACGCGAAGCGTTCCGCCCTTCTTGCCTTCTTCGGCAAAGGCGGGGACCGGCACAGCCAGGCCGACCATGCCGTAGGCCAGCGCAGTCGATGCGCCGAAGGTGCTGGCCATCGCGAGGAACTCGCGCCGGTCCATAAGGCCCTCGCGAACGTCCTTGGCCATGCTCGTGACCACTTCCGGAACGCGGGCTCCGCCGCTTCTGAAAAACTTCATTTTGGATCTCCCATTGTTTGTGTTTAACGCATTGCCCAACCAATCGTTGAACCCCGGGATATTCCGCCCGGGTCTCGGATCTCAGGACCGTCACTGCACGGAAACCGCGCCTGGTCGGCCGAGGATCTGGTCTGCCATTTGGCAGTTGGAGCAGTCTAAATGGATTGGCCGAGTACCCTCCCCTCGTAGATTGCCGCCACAGCTAGCCGGGGTGCCAAGGCGTCGCCGATCACCTTCGGCTGCAATGCGGGTATCTGCTCCGCAAGATCGTCCAGCACCCATGTGTCCGAGACGTTGGTGGTCGCAAGGACGAGGGTGTCGGCCTTGATCTCGGTTTCGGTCCCATCGAGATGGCATCTGACAGTGGCGCCGTCGCCGTGCCATTCCTTGACCACCGTGTCTGTTATCCAGCCACCGCCCCCGATCTTCAGCCGAGCTCGCGCAACGCCGTCGCTTTCCGTTCGCTGCAGGTAACGGCCGAGGACCGGCCATGCCGTGATAACCGTCACACGGTGTCCGCGTGCTGCGATTTCGAGGGCCGTGCCAAGCCCGCGCCAGTCGCCCGTGTCGTCGATGAGAAGGACATGGTCGCCCAACCGCGCCGTCCTCGTCATCACGTCCTCGACGGACCAGACATTCGGCAAGTCCGCCCCTGGCAGACGATCCTGCCCCGGCAAGCCGCGCTGGAAGCCTGTCCCGGCAGGTTGCGAACCGGTCGCGATGACGATTTCATCAACGTCGTGCCCGGCGATCTCCGCAGCGTCGAGCGGCGCATTGAGCAGCACCCGTACGCCCAGCCGGGTCAACTGTCGTTCGTACCAATCGACCAACTCTACGATCTGCGACCGGCGCGGCTGCATGCCGGCCAGCCTGAACTGTCCGCCGAGCTGCGGGGCGGCTTCTGCCAGCGTCACGCTATGGCCACGCTCGGCCGCGACGCGAGCCGTTTCGAGTCCGGCCGGTCCGCCTCCCACCACCAGCACGCGCTTCGGTGTTATGGCCGGGATGAACGTGTCGCCTCCCCATTCGAATTCACGGCCGGCAGACGGATTGACGAGGCACGAGATCCAGTAGTCCCTAGAGCGTCTTCCCCAGCACATCTGGTTGCAGGAGATGCAGCCCCGGACCTCGGTGTCACGGCCGCTCGCAACTTTCTTGACCCAGTACGGATCCGCGATCTGGCCTCGCACGATACTGACCATGTCCGCCTGTCGCGATGATATGACTTCGTTTGCGTTCTCGGGCGTTCGGATGTGGCTCTCTGCCTGGACGCGTATGTGCTTGCAGACCTCCTTCAGCGCCTGCGCATTGGGAGCGCCGAGTTTGTCGGCGAAGAGAAACGTGGGCATGACTGAGGCGTGGTCGAAATAGCTGCCGGTGCCGCAAGTGATGTAGTCGATCAGAGCACGCGTATCGTGGTACGCGGCGATTTCCTGGAGAAGTTCGGTACCCATTCCGATGTCGACCGAGGTATCGATGCTCGAGGCGAGCCCGATAATGAATTCGTCGCCCGCGGCCGCACGAATGCGCGAGGTGATCTCAGTCGAGAACCGCATCCTGTTTTCGAACGAGCCGCCCCATCGGTCGTCGCGGCGGTTTGACCACGGCAGCCAGAACTGCTCGATGAGCGAGTTGTAGGGCCCGAACAGCTCCACCCCCTCGAAGCCGCACGTCTTCGCCCGCACAGCCGCGCGAACGAAGCCCTCGATTATCTCCTCGATCTCGGCTTCTCGCATGCGGTGACTGCCGTCTCCGTCGTGATAGGACGGGAGCCCGGAGGGGGACCAGTTCGCGCTATATGAATTGTCGAAATCGCCATGCTGTCCGACATGATAGAGCTGATGGACCATGACCGCCCCCTCGGCTTTGCATGCCTCGGTAATCGCTCTGAATCCGGGTATTACGGCGTCATCGTCATGGCGGAAATTGCCTCGCGTCAGACGGGCGGTCTGATGAACCGGCATCGGCTCGACCACGATCATGGCAGCGCCTCCTCGGGCGCGTTCCCGATAGTAACCCAAATGGCGCGAGCCGGGCAGTCCATCCTCGGCCATATTCGCGGTGTGCGCTCCGAAAGTAATGCGATTGCGCAGCGTCTTGTGGCGCAATTGGAGCGGCTCGAGAATCCTATGAAAGGCCGGCTTCACAGTCATGCCCAATCTGTCCGGTATCGTGGACACAGGTTAGGTGTGACTAATATGATTAGCGGCGCGCGACACTGGAAGATTGTGATTCCGGCTCATTTTTCATAATATTTGAATCGGGAGGCGGATTGGGAGCGCGCGTTGACATCTACGCTAAGGGTGCCGAACCGAACGGCCCTTCCTTACCTTCGCGTCGGCTTGATCCTTTGTCCGAGCTTCACGCTGACGCCAATGGCCAGCTTTGTCGACGCTCTTCGACTTGCCGCGGATAAGCAGGACCATAGCCGTCAGGTCTATTTCGCCTGGGATTTCATCTCGGCGGGGCCGTCACCTGTGCGCGCCAGCTGCGGACTGGAAATGACGCCGACAGGGAATCTGGACGATCCCGAGGCGTACGATTGCATCGCGGTATGCGGCGGATTGATACGTGACCTTGGAGGCATTCATCAGGCGACGTTTGAATATCTGCGTGCCGCAAACGCCCGCGGAATCCCTCTTATCGGTCTATGCACGGGCAGCTTCGTCCTGGCCCAGGCAGGGCTCCTGGAGCATCGCGAATGCGCATTGCATTTCGATACGTTGGGCGAGTTCTTGAGCAGGTTTCCAAACAGCAATCCCGCGACGAGCCAGAATTACGTCATCGATGGCAACATCATCACATGCCCGGGCAGTATCGTCGCCATCGACATCGCGGCGTTCCTGATCGCGCGATACAGTGATGCGGGCCGGGCCCGGAAAGCACTGAACTATCTTCTCTTCAAACCGGAAGAATCTCGCATCGTCCTCAAGGCGAAGCCCTACGAGGAAGCCCTTGGCAGCGCAGCGCGGCTGACGGTGGAGGCCGTGAAGACGATGGAGACCCGCATCGATTCGCCATGTTCGGTCGAGGATCTGGCGCTATCGCTGAACACCACAAAAACACGATTGAACCGCGCCTTCCATGCCGATCTGCAGATGGCTCCTGCAGCGTTCTGGCGACAGATTCGCTTGATGGCGGCGCGCGAACTCCTGAACAGTCGCCGGCGCAGCGTAACCGAAATCGCCTACGAAACAGGTTTCAGCGACACTGCGCATTTCTGCAGCGCATTCAAGAAGCACTATTCGATGACTCCTCGAGAGTTCAGGCGAATTATGCAGAAAGATGCTGCAGGATCAGGCGAATAGAGTGAGGCAGCACCTACCCGAACCTTACTCGCGACGATCTCGCGCCTATCTCGACTTGATGACCTCGTCGGTGTTGGCGAGCAGCTTGCGCACCGCGGCGCGCGCCGCGTCCGGCCGCTGCAGGCGGATATTCTTCTCTATTGCCTCGTGCAGCTTCTGTGCGTGCTGCAGATCGTCCAGCTCGCGCGTCGTATAGGCGAACAGATGATCGAATGCCGATTCGATCAGCACGCCGAGCGGCACCAGCAGGTCGTTGCCGGAAGCCCTCAATATGGCAAGGTGGAAGCGCGTGTCGGCGCGCGTGCGCTCCTGCAGGCTGGGGGCGTCGCCCATCTCCCGGCAGGCCTGGCTGATCTCGGCCATCTGCTCGTCGGTGCGCCGCATGGCCGCATAGGCGGTCGCTTCCGGCTCGATGATGTGGCGGAACTCCTGCACCGTCTTCAGGAACACTTCGCGGTCGGGCGAGGTCGCGTACCAGGCGAGCACGTCGCGGTCGAGCAGGTTCCAGCGCTCCTTCGGCTCGACCCAGCTGCCGATCTTCGGGCGTGACGCCAGGAGGCTCTTTGCCATCAGCATCTTGATCGCCTCGCGCACCGCCGAGCGGCTGACGTCGAAGGTCTCCGACCATTTGGCTTCATTGGGCAGGATGGTGCCCGGCGGATAGTCGCCGCGCACGATCCGAAGTCCGATCTCGCTGGCCAAAGAGGCATGCACGCTGGAGCCGGGAATGCGCGCCGCATCGGCCCGCCGAACGGCAGCCGGACGCTCGGCGGACGCCGTCTTGGCCGGTGTTTTCTCGTTGCTCGGCTTCCCGTCCCGCATGTGGTTCACAAAGTCTGGATTTCGAAAGCTGTCAAGCCGCCGACAGGCGCCGGAGCGCAATGCGGGCGGCTGTGCACAGATCAGTCCGGTATCATGGCCCGGCCGGGCCTATTTGACGTATTTGCGCCAGCTATGTTCGGGGCGGAAGCCGAGCATGTCGCGCGCCTTGCGGTTGGAGAGCAGAGTCTCGTATTCGCCGAGTTCGGCCTTGACCGGCACGTTGGGGTAGAAGCGCTGCAAAAGCTCCGCGGTCGGCAGATCGGACGAGGTGTCGTCATTGGCAGCGTTGAACACCTGGTAGCCGAGCCCGTCCTTCTCGACGGCGCGCAGGGTGATCTGGCCAAGGTCGCGCGCGTCGACATAGCTCCAGGCGATCCGCTTGCGGAAGCCCGGATCGGCAAACCATTTCGGGAACAGTGAATATTCATGCGGCTCGATGACGTTGCCGATGCGCAAGGCATAGATGTCGGTGCCGTTGCGCTGCGCGAATGCGCGCGCCGTCTTCTCGTTGACGACCTTGGACAGCGCGTAGCTGTCCATCGGATCGACGTCGTACTCCTCGTCGAGCGGGAGATATTTGGGGTCGCGCGGCTCGTTGGCGAACACCACGCCATAGGTCGTCTCGCTGGAGGCGATCACCACCTTGCGGATGCCGAGCTTCACCGCCGCTTCGATGACATTGTAGGTGCCCAGCGCGTTGATGCGGAACACTTCGTTGTCGGTCGTGATCATGATGCGCGGAATGGCGGCGAAATGCACCACGGCATCGACCGGCTGCGGACGTAGCGACGGATCAAACTCGTGCAGGCCCATATAGCTGGACAGCGCGTTGAACACCTGGCCGCTGTCGGTGATATCGGTGATCAAAGTGCGCACCTTGGGGTTGTCGAGCGGCTTGGTGTCGATGTTGAGCACCTGGCAGCCATGCTCGACCAGATATTGCACGACATGGCGTCCGGCCTTGCCGCTGCCGCCGGTGAACATGATCCGCTTCGTCATTTTGCTCTCCACATTGCTTGGGGATTATGTGTATTGTCAGACAATATTGCATTCTGCAACCGCATGCGGCAAGAACGACGGCGCCATTATCGATAATTTCCAAACAGGACGAAACGACATGAGCACGACTGCCGCGAGCGAGAAGATCGGTTTCATCGGCCTTGGCCTGATGGGGCACGGCATCGCCAAGAACATCGTCGACAAGGGCTATGCGCTGACATTCCTCGGCCGCAAGAACCGCAAACCGGCCGAGGACCTGCTCGGCCGTGGTGCCAAGGAAGCGGCGACGTCGAGCGAAGTCGCCGCCGCATCCGACATCGTCTTCATCTGCGTCACCGGCTCGCGCGAGG
Source organism: Mesorhizobium sp. CNPSo 4689 (assembly GCF_057784325.1). Classification (NCBI taxonomy): domain Bacteria; kingdom Pseudomonadati; phylum Pseudomonadota; class Alphaproteobacteria; order Hyphomicrobiales; family Phyllobacteriaceae; genus Mesorhizobium; species Mesorhizobium sp. CNPSo 4689. The sequence continues at coordinate 79,304 of NZ_JBWLUZ010000002.1, read as the reverse complement.
TCGAGGCCATCATCCGCGGCCCCGGCGGCCTGAAGGAGGGTCTGAAGAAAGGCTCCGTCGTCGTCGATTGCTCGACGTCGGATCCGGTCTCAACGATAGCGCTTGCCGCCGAACTCGAGGCGCTTGGCGTCGACTATGTCGACGCGCCGCTCAGCCGCACGCCGAAGGAGGCCTGGGAAGGCACGCTCGACACCATGGTCGGCGCCTCCGACGCGCTCTTCGCCAGGCTGAAACCGGTGCTCGAAACCTGGGCCGGGCGCATCGTCCATATCGGCGGCATCGGCGACGGCCACCGCATGAAACTGCTCAACAACTTCATCTCTCTGGGCTACGCCGCGATCTACTCCGAAGCGCTGGCGCTGGCCGAAAAGGTCGGCATCTCACCGCCGCGCTTCGACAGCGTCATCCGCAACGGCCGCATGGATTGCGGCTTCTACCAGACCTTCATGCGCTGGACGCTGGAGGGCGATCGCGACGCGCATAAATTCTCCATCGCCAATGCCTTCAAGGACCTTACCTATCTGGAGTCGATGGCGGGCGCCGCCGGCATCGCCAACCCGCTCGGCAACGCCACCAAGAATTCTTTCGCCGGCGCCTTCGCCGCAGGCCTAGCGGAACAGTTCGTGCCGATGCTGGCGACGCATGTCGCCAAGGTCAACGGCGTCGACCTGATGCCGTCGAAGGACGGCAAGAAGCAGACGATCTGAGGGCTCTCTCCTGGAGATCGCGAGCGGCGTCACCGCCGCGATCGGCCGATCACTTCGTCGGTGTTGGCGAGCAGCCTGCGCACGGCGTTGCGCGCCGCATCCGGCCGCTGCAGCCGGATGTTCTTCTCGATCGCCTCGTGCAGCTTCTGCGCCAGGCGCTGATCGCTGGTTTCGCGGGTGACGAAAACAAAGAGGTGGTCGAGCGCCGATTCGATCAGAACGCCGAGCGGCACCAGCAGGTCGTTGCCGGAAGCCCTCAATATCGCAAGGTGGAAGCGCGTGTCGGCACGCGTGCGCTCCTGCAAATTCGTGGCTTGCCCCATCTCCCGGCAGGCCTGACTGATCTCCATCATCTGTTCTTCGCTGCGCCGCATGGCAGCGTAGGCGCTGGCTTCCGGTTCGATGATGTGGCGGAATTCCTGCACGGTGCGCAGGAACAATTCGCGGTCCGGCGCGGTCGCGTACCAGGCGAGCACGTCGCGGTCGAGCAGGTTCCAGCGCTCCTTCGGCTCGACCCAACTGCCGATCTTGGGGCGCGATGCCAGAAGGCTCTTCGCCATCAGCATCTTGATCGCCTCGCGCACTGCGGAACGGCTGACGTTGAAGGTTTCCGACCATTTCGCTTCGTTCGGCAGAATTGTGCCCGGCGGATAGTCGCCACGTACGATCCTGAGGCCGATCTCGCTCGCCAGCGAGGCATGCACGCTCGACCCCGGGTTCCATGCCATGTCGGGCCGTCGAACAGCAGCAGCGGGAGGGGGGCTGGCTGGCGCCCCTGCCCTGGCGGATCGCTTTCTTGACTTATCGTCCGGCATCGGCGTTCCGGCATCGGCAGTCTGTCGCAGGGAAACTGTCCGGAATTGTCCGCGCCCGCGGATATAGGCCGAAATGCGAGAAGTATGGGCGCGTCAAAGCCGGAGCACGCTGCCCCGACAATGCTGCCTTGTCCTTGTTCTGAAGGAAGTGACGGGGCGCCCTTCGAAGGGCGCCCCGAGATCGAGGCCTACTTCTGGATGCAGGTGTCGACCGTGTCCTTGGTGCATTCGTCGAGGCCGGTGAAGACCGGATCGTCGACCTTCTTGCCTTCGATCAGGTCGATCATCACCGATGGCGCCTTGTAGCCCATTTCGAACGGCCGCTGGCCAACCAGTGCGGTGACGAGGCCCTCACGGGCGATCGCCACTTCGTCGCCGATCGTATCGGCGGCGCCGATGACGAAGGCGTTGCTGGCGATCTTGTCGGCCATCGGCTTGAACAGGTCGCGGTAGGGTTGCGGCGCGCCGAACAGCGGCCAACCGCCCATGATGCCGAAAGCGTCGAGGTCGGGGTTGGCGGCGAGGATGTCGGTCATCGCCTGCACGCCCTTGGCGCCGTCGTCATTGGTGAACACCGGGCAGCCGGCGACTTCGGTCCAGCCACCTTCGCCGGCGAGCGCCGCGAGGCCTTCCTTGCCCGAAAGCGCGTCGCGCATGCCCTGTGCACGGCGTAGGATGTTGTCTGCAGCCGGATTGCCCTCGATGGTACAGATCTTGCCGCCATTCGGCTTGCCCTTCTTGATGTACTCGCCGATCTTTTTGCCCATCAGGTAGTTGTCGGTGCCGAGATAGGTCTTGCGCAAGCCGGCATCTTCCTTGGCCAGATCGGCGTCGATGGTCATGATCGGGATCGACGGATTGGCGCTCTTGATCGTCTGCGCAATCAGCGGCGCGTTGGACGGCGAAATCGCCATCGCCACAGTGTCGGCCTTGCTCAGCATATCCTGGACGATCTGCGCCTCGCCGGCCTCGTCGGAGGTCGAAGCCGGACCGGTGTAGAAGCACTCATACTCCGAGCTGGCGTTTTCCTTGTTCCATTTCTGGCAACCTTGATTGATGGCCTCGAAGAACGGATTGTCGAGACCCTTCACGACGATGACGAGCTGTTTCTTGGCCAAAGCCGGCCCGGCGCCCAACGCCATGACGGCGACAGCGGCGAGCAAAAGTGATTTCCTCATGTCAGTCCTCCCTTGAAACAGACGGGCACGGCGTGCCCGCCACACAGATCAACCCGGACCAAGCGATGACAGAGGGTCGTTTCACGAGCACTCTTGCCGTCAGCCCAAGTTGATAAGCATTTCCAGACGCGGTCCTGGACCGGTTCCCCAAAAGGGTATTGCCGAATCCCACGACCCATAACCTCCGCTGATGCCACCCGGCTAACCGGCCGATGGATCGGCATAATCTCCTCCGACGCTTAGCTAATATCGGCGCGCTGCCAACGTCAATTGCTATTTGTCCTACAAAACGGATTTTTGGAAAAACATGCGTTCAATTCGTCCGACAAATGATTGACGCTTGCATGAGCATTCGCGTAAATGCGTGAAATCGCCATTCCCGGGAGGAGCTGGGAGAGCGAGGCCGCGGGGACAACCGCAGGCCAGGAAACATGGGAGGCATGAAGGCTGGTGGCGGTTCTCGAACTCACCAACATCTCGAAACATTTCGGCGCCATCCAGGCGGTCAACGACGTGTCGCTGTCGATCGAGCCCGGCCAGGTCGTCGGCCTGATGGGCGACAACGGCGCCGGCAAGTCGACGCTGGTCAAGATGATCGCCGGCAATTTCCGCCCGAGCCACGGCACCATGCAGATGGACGGCAAGGAGCTGATCCTGCACAAGCCGGTGGAGGCGCGCCAGCACGGCATCGAGATCGTCCACCAGGACCTGGCGCTGTGCAACAATCTGACCGCCGCCGCCAACGTCTATCTCGGCCGCGAGTTGCGCCGGGGCGTCGGACCGTTCCGCATCCTCGACTATGCCGCGATGTACAAGCGCGCCGGCCAGATCTTCGCCGAGCTGAAGTCGGAGACCCGACCGCGCGACCTCGTCAAGCAGATGTCCGGCGGCCAGCGGCAAGCGGTGGCGATCGCCCGCACCATGCTGTCGCAAGCCAAGATCGTGCTGATGGACGAGCCGACGGCGGCGATTTCGGTGCGCCAGGTGGCCGAGGTGCTGAACCTCATCCGGCATCTGCGCGACCAGGGCATCGCGGTCGTGCTGATCAGCCACCGCATGCCTGACGTCTTTGACGTTGCCGACCGCGTCATCGTCATGCGGCGCGGCAGGAAGGTCGCCGACAAGACGATCGCGTCGAGTTCGCCCGAGGAAGTCACCGGGCTGATCACCGGCGCCATCGAACAGGTATTGTGAAATTGATGCGTCCGGATTTTCGCAGCTGCGAATGCGCCGGGTTGGCGCGGTCCGCCGCCGCCAGGAAAGGTCGATAATGGCAGTCACCCTTGATCAGACGATCGCGCAGAAACAGCACACCTTGCTGTCACGGATATTTGCCAGCCAGACCTTCTGGGTGGTGATCGCCGTCATCCTCGCCTGTCTGTTCCTGTCATTTGCCACCGATGCCTTCGCCACGCAGAAGAACCTTTACAACATCACCCGCAACATCACCTTCGTCGCCATCATCGCGCTCGGCATGACCTTCGTCATCATCACCGGCGGCATCGACCTGTCGGTCGGCTCGGTGCTTTGCTTGTGTTCTATGGTGCTGGCGGTCACCATGCATGCCGGCTACGGCATAGAAGTCGGCATCGCCGTCTCGATCGCGACGGCACTGATCATCGGCGCCTTCAACGGCATATTGATCGCCTATCTCGGCTTTCCGCCCTTCGTAGTGACGCTCGGTATGCTGTCGATCGCGCGCAGCCTGGCCATGGTCGCCTCCAACAACACGGTCGTCTTCCAGTTCGGACCGGACCACGACAAGCTTCTGGCACTCGGCGGTGGCGCCTGGGTGTTCGGCATAGCCAACCCGGTGCTCTACATGATCCTGCTGGCGCTGATCACCGGCTTCATCCTGCGCTGGACCAAGTTCGGACGCCACATCTTCGCCATCGGTGGCAACGAGCACGCGGCGACGCTGACCGGCGTTCCCGTGCGCCAGATCAAGGTCGCGGTCTACATGATCTCGGCACTCGCCGCCGGCATCGCCGGCATCATCCAGACTGGCTGGCTGGGCGCCGTCACCACCAATCTCGGTACCGGCATGGAGCTGCAGGTGATCGCCGCCACCGTCATCGGCGGCGCCAATCTCGCCGGCGGCGTCGGCACCGCCTTCGGCGCTATCGTTGGCGCGGCGCTGATCGAGGTCATCCGCAACAGCCTCGGCCTGCTCGGCATCAATGCCTTCTGGCAAGGTGTGTTCATCGGCGGCGCCATCCTGCTTGCGGTCCTGTTCGACCGCATCCGCAACTTCAGGCGCAACGACTAGCTCTCGACCGGGGCCGTTGTACCATCCGGCTCCTATCGCTCGGTCTGAAAATCGGCCGGCCCAAGGCATGGCGCGCCCAAGGTCTCGTGGCTACGCCTTGACGCGGGCACGACCCCCGCCGCACTATCCACTCAGCAGGCGAAGGGAGGCCAGTCGCCTGCGGGAGGATATACCCATGACGGAAGCGATCAGGCTCTACTGGGGCCGGTTCGGACATGTTTCTGTCCTGAATGTCGCCAGCGACTTCGTCACCCATGCCCATGTCGAGGCACACCTGATCATCTGGCTGGAGGGCACGGCCGGCGAGATGACCATCGGCCGCGAGACGGTGCGGCTCGGCCCCACCACCGCCGCCGGCATCAACTCCTTCCAGCCGCACAGCCATGCTCTGTCCCATGACGGCAGGCCGGGCCTGTTCCTTGCCTTCTACATCGACCCCGATTGGGCGCGCGGGCGCCGCGACCTGCCCTCGTCCGCGCCGCTATTCGCACAGGCGGCGATCACGCTGGAACCGTGGCTGCACCAGGCGGCGGCCAGCCTGCTCGATCATCTCAGCGACAATGAGAGCATCGACGACGTCGCCAATTACGAGATCGAGCGCTTCATCGACAGCGTGCTCGACGCCGCCGACGCCTCGGCCCCGCAAGTGTCGCGCGGACGCGTCAACACCATGCAGGATTTCCGCGTCCGCAAGGCGATCCAGCTGATGAAGGCCAATGTCTGCGAGCGCATCTGTTTCGACGACGTGGCGCGCAGCGTCGGCCTGTCACGGCCGCATTTCTTCGCCCTGTTCAAGGAACACACCAATCTGACGCCCAACGTCTACTGGAACACGCTGCGCATGGAGGAAGCGGTGCGGCAGTTGCAGTGGTCGGAGGCGCCGCTGATCTCGGTCGCCTGCAATCTCGGCTTCACCACCCAGGGCAATTTCTCGCGCTTCTTCCGCGACCATGTCGGCGTCCCGCCGACGCTCTACCGCGAGGCCGCGCGGGCAGCCGCCTGATCCAGGCGGCCCTTTTTCAGACTATTTGATACGCGCTCAAGACGCATTGATAAGCGCTGCCGGCCGCACCGCCCTACCCTTGATGCAGATATTTTCGCAAGGGAACGAGCTTATGGCGAAAGTCACCATATCCAGCGTCATCGACGCTCCGGTCGAAAAGGTCTGGGCGCTGATACGCGACTTCAACGGCCTGCCGAGTTGGCACCCGCGCATGGTCGAGAGCCATATCGAGGACGGCAAGGACGCAAGCGCGATCGGCTGCGTGCGCAACTTCCAGCTCGTCAGCGGCGCTCGCATCCGTGAGAAGCTGCTCGATTTTTCCGACCAGAATTTCCTCGTCAGCTACTCCATCCTTGAAACCCCGCAGCCGATCACCAACCACAAGGCGACGCTGCAGCTGCGGCGCATCACCGACGGCGACCGCACCTATGCCGAATGGAGCGCGAGCTTCGACGCGGCACCCGAGGAGGCCGACAAGCTGGCCGAAGGCATGGGCGCCAATGTCTTCCAGGGCGGCTTCAACGCCTTGAAGACCCACTTCGCCGGCCAAGGCTGAAAACCCAGGAGCGCGCCATGACGCTTGCGCTGCAGACCTTTTCGACGGTGAAAGACGCCAATGCAGCGCTGCAGGCCGCCGGCACGCGCTATCTCGGCGGCGGCACACTGGTCGTGCGCGCCGCCAACGAAGGCGATGTTTCCGTGTCCAGCCTCGTGCGCGTCACCGAACCTCCCCTGTCGGCGATCGCCGTTTCCGGCGGCGAGGCTCGGCTCGGCGCCTCCGTCACCATGGCGGCGATCGCCCGTCATCCCGAGCTTGCCGCACTCGCGCCGGCCGCGCGTGCCGTCGGCGGGCCGGCGATCCGCAACATGGCGACCGTCGGCGGCAATCTGTTCGCGCCGGCGCCCTATGGCGACTTCACCGTCGCGCTGCTTGCGCTGGATGCCATTATTGTCACCGAGGACAGCGAGGTGCCGATCCAGACCTTTTTGGCCGGGCGCGACACCAGCCGCGCCATCGTCACCGGGATCACCTTCGTTTTGCCCCGCGCGGAGAGCTTCCGCTTTCTCAAAGTGTCGCGGGTCAAGCCGAAAGGGGTTTCGGTGCTGAGCATCGCCACGCACCTGCAGCGGGCGGCCGACGGCACGGTGACGTCCGCGCGGATCGCCCTTGGCTGCATGGCCGACCGGCCGATGCGCGCCAGGGCGACCGAGAAGGCGCTGCTCGGCTGCAAATTGACCGCTGAGGAGATCGCGCCGGCGCTCGCCGCCGCCGGCGAAGGCACGTCGCCGATCACCGATCCGGTCGCCAGCGCCTGGTATCGCAACGAAGTTCTGCCGGTCCATCTTGGCCGGCTGCTGCTCGCTTAACCATCGGCTGGGGGGCGCGCGTCTGTCCGATGCTTCGGGCAGGCGCGCTGGGAGGAAAAAAAATGGCAAAGGTTCCGGTTCAGTTCACGCTCAACGGCGCGGAAAAGGCCGAATTCGTCGACAGCGGCACGACGCTGCTTCACGCGCTCAGGGACAAGATCGGCGATACCTCGCCGAAAGGCGGCTGCCATCAAGGCACCTGCGGCGCTTGCTCGGTGATCATCGACGGTGAACTCCGGCTCTCCTGCCTGACCCTGGCCGAAACCTGCAACGGCGCCGATATCCAGACGACCTCGGGCCTCGCCGAAGCCGGCGTCCTGCATCCGCTGCAGCGTGCTTTCCTCGACGCCTTCGCCACGCAATGCGGCTTCTGCACGCCGGGCATGATCATGGCTGCCAAGGTGTTGCTCGACCACGCGCCCAACCCTAGCCGCGAGGAGGTGGTCGAGGCGCTATCGGGCAACATCTGCCGCTGCACCGGCTACGAGCCGATCATCCAGGCGGTGCTGCGTGCGGCCCGCGCCAATTCGCAGAACGCGGCCTGAGGGAAGCAAAATGGAACTGCGCAAGAGCTATTTCGCCGATGTTCGCAAGGACGGCCTCAACGAGATCGGCCAGCCGAGGCCGCGCCTGGATTCGCCCGGCCATGTCACCGGCAAGACCGCCTATTTCGCCGACCGCAATTTTCCGGGCATGCTGCACCTGAAGATGGTGCGCAGCCCGCACCATCACGCCCGCATCCGGAGCATCGACACCTCGGAGGCCGAGAAGCATCCGGGCGTGGTCAAGGTGCTGACTGCCAAGGACGTGCCACACAATGTCTACACCATCCTGATCCTGATCCAGATCGGCCCCGAGGACGAAACGGTGCTCGCCGACGGCAAGGTACGCTGGAAGGGTGAGGCCGTGGTGGCGGTGCTGGCCGAGAACGAGCGCGCCGCGCAGGAAGCCGCCACCAAGGTCAAGGTCGACTACGAGGTGCTGCCGGCCGTCTTCGACATGGAGGAAGCGCTGAAGCCCGGCGCACCTCTGGTCAACGAATATCACGGCCAGAACTACTATCTCTACGACAGCGGCGAATGCCGCAAGGTGCGCTTCGGCGATGTCGAGGCGGGCTTTGCCCAGGCCGATCACATCCTCGAACAGAGCTACCAGTCCTCGCCGATCGAACACGCACCGACCGAGACCACGGGCTGCGTCGTGGCACCCGAGGGCAATGACCGCTTCACCTGCTACACCAACACGCAGGCGATGTTCTTCACCCTCGACAACACTTCGATCATCCTGCAGATGCCCGGCAGCAAATTGCATTTCGTCGGCGGCACCGTCGGCGGCGGTTTCGGCGGCAAGGTCGACGTCATCGTCGAGCCGATCGCCATCCTCGGTGCCAAACTAACCGGACGACCAGTCTGTTTCATCTACAGCCGCGAGGAGGAGATGCAAATATCGTCACCCCGCGCCGCCGAAAAGGTGGTCATCAAGGACGGCGTCATGAAGGACGGCCGCATCGTCGCGCGCAAAGTCACCGGCTACACCGATGCCGGCGCCTATTCGCGCCACTCGCCCTATGGCGCGCAGAAGGGTGCGGCGCACTATCCCGGCCCCTATACGATCCCCAATGTCTGGATCGACACCTATTGCGTCTACACCAACCGCACCCCCTCCTCGGCCATGCGCGGCTTCGGCGTCACCATCGGCGACTTCGCGCTGGAGGTGCAGATGGACAAGCTGGCGCGGCTGATCGGCATGGACCCGCTCGAATTCCGCTTCATCAACGCCTATCGCGACGGCGACATGAAGGCGCATCGGCAACCTACGGAAGGGGCAGCACTTATCGAATGCATGCAGGAGGCCTCGCGCGCCGCCAACTGGCCGGTGGCGGAGAAGTTCATGGCGATGTCCTCCTACAAGAAGGAAGCATGAGATGGCGATAAGGCGCGGACGCGGCGTCGCCGCGATCAACTACCCGACCGGCATGAATCTCGGCGGCGACCCGACCCAGGCGCTGGTGCACTCGACGCCGACCGGCAATTTCATGGTGACGCTGTCATCAGTCGATCTTGGCCAGGGCATGAAGCAGATCATGGCGCAGATCTGCGCCGAGACCATCGGCGTGCCGACCGACCGCGTCATCATCGATACCGCTGACACTGACACCGGTCCGCATTGCATGGGCACCTTCGCCTCGCGCGGCACCCATCGCGCCGGCAACGCCGTCATCCAGGCCGCCAAGGAAGCCCGCCAGGTGATGCTGGAAGTGGCGGCCGAGGAGCTGGAGGTCAACGCGTCGGACCTCGAAACCGACGGCCAAGGCAACATCCTGGTCAAGGGTGCGCCGCAGAAGTCGATCTCGATCTTCGATGTCGCGCTGTCGGCACATTTCAAGCGTGGCCGCTCGATCTCCGGCCGCGGCATGTTCCTGATCCCGCGCTCCTATCCGGAGAAAGAAACCGGCGCAATGAAGCCGTCGACCTGCTACGCGCATGCCTGCACGGTGGCAGAGGTCGAGGTCGACGACGAGACCGGTGAGGTCACCGTGCTCACGGTCAAGAACGTCTTCGAGATCGGCCGCGCGCTGAACCCGAAAATGGTCGAGCAGCAACTGGTCGGCGGTTCCTGGATGGGCATCAGCCACGCGCTCTATGAGACCACCGAGCCCTATTATCCGAACCGCGATCATGGCGGCACCGACTTCAACCAGTATCTGATGCCGGGGCCGGGCGATCTTGCGGAAACCGAGATCATCGTGCTGGAGCGGCCGTCGGCCGACGGACCGTTTGGCGCCAAGGGGCCGGGCGAAATGTGCGCCAATCCGCAAATCCCGGCCGTGGCCAACGCCGTCTTCGACGCCGTCGGCGTGCGCATCGACACGCTGCCGATCACGCCGGAACGCATTTTGCGGGCGCTCAAAGCGCAGGCCGCGAGCTGAGGGGCGAAATGCCTGATCCAAGCGCCGAGACTGTCGCGCCCTCGCCCGAGGCGGTGGCATCGCGGCTCGCCGCTTCGCGCTATCTGGCAGATGAGAGCCTTGCGACCGCCATCTTCCTGGCGATCCGCCTCGGCAAGCCGCTGCTGCTAGAAGGTGCGCCCGGCGTCGGCAAGACGGAAGCGGCCAAGGCGATCGCCGAATTGCTCGGCCGCGAGTTGGTGCGGCTGCAATGCTACGAGGGCATCGACGCCGCGCATGCGCTCTACGAATGGAACTACCAGCGTCAATTGCTCGCCATCCGTCATGCCGGCGAGCACGAGATCGACATCTACGAAGACCGGTTCCTGATCGCCCGGCCGCTGCTGCAGGTGCTGAAGGTGCCGGAGCAGCGTGTGCTGCTGGTCGACGAGATCGACCGCTCCGATCATGAATTCGAAGCGCTGCTTCTGGAATTCCTCTCCGATTTCCAGATTAGCATTCCCGAGCGCGGCACGATCCGCGCCGCCACGCAGCCGATCGTTATCCTGACCTCGAACCGCACCCGGGAACTCGCCGAGGCGCTGCGCCGGCGCTGCGTCTATCACTGGATCGGCTATCCCGATGCCGACCGGGAGGCCGAGATCATCATGCTGCGCGCCGGCGACGTGGCAGAGGCCACCGCGCGTGCCGTCGCCAATGCCGTGCAGACCATCCGCGCCCGTCCCTTGGCGAAGCCCCCGGGCATCGCCGAAGCGGTCGAATGGGCCAATGCCGCCACCATTCTGGAAAAGGGCGGCAGCCCGTGGCCGGAAGCCTTCCGCCGCGCCATCGGCGTGCTGATCAAGGACGAGGAGGATATGTCCTCGATTGCGCCGGAGCTCGGCCGGATCGTCGAGGAGGCTCTGGCTTGAGACCCGCCGCGAACTTACCCCGCGCCGCGGAACCCATGCTCGGCTTCGGCCGGTTGCTGCGCCGCTGCGGCTTTGCCATCGCGCCGCAGCAGATCTCCAGCTTCATGCAGGCGGTGACGTTGCTCGGGCCGCGCTCGATGGCCGATATTCGCGAGGCAGCATTGGCCACGCTTGCCCCCTCGCCCGACCGCCGCGCCGAATTCGAGGCGCATTTTCGCAGCTATTTCTATGGCGATGCCCGACCTTCGATCGACGGTGAGGAAGACGAGGAAACCCGCATCAAGGATGATCGCGGCATGCGCGAGGAAGAGAACCAGACCACCCGCCAGGAGAAAGGCGGCGAAATTTCCTCGGCCATCGAACAGTTGAGCAGCCGCGACTTCCAGCGTGACAGCGACAGCCTCGCCCCCTTCCGCCGCAAGCTCGCCTCCGCCCTGCCCGCCCGCCGCTCCTTCCGCACCATCCGCACGCGATCGCGCGGCACGCTCGACCTGCGCCGCTCGCTGAGCGAAATCGTCAGTGCCGATGGCGACATCCCCTCGCCGATGCTGCGCCGTCGCCAGACCGTACCGCGCAAGCTGCTGCTTTTGATCGACGTGTCCGGCTCGATGAAGCTGCACACTGCAGACTACCTCCGGCTGGCGCACGCCGCCGTGCAGGGCGCCGGCCGCGCCGAGATCTTCACCTTCGGCACGCGGCTCACCCGCATCACCTCGGCGCTGCGCATCCGCGACCGCGGCCAGGCGCTGGCGCGCGCGGCCGCACAGGTCGACGACTGGGATGGCGGGACGAGAATGGGACCGACGCTGGTCGCCTTCCTCTCGGTGCCACGCTTTTCCGCCTTTGCGCGCGGGGCGGCGGTGATCATCCTGTCGGACGCGCTAGAGCGCGGCGATCATGCCGAGCTGGAGATCGCGATGCGCCGGCTGAGCGCCCGCGCCTTCCGGCTGTCACTGGCGACACCGCTGGCTGGCGACCCGCGCTTTCGGCCGGCCACGGCAGCGCTTCGCGCTATCCTGCCAGTGCTCGACGATCTCGTCGACGGCTCGTCGGTGAAAAGCCTCACCGATTTCATCCTGTCGCTCGCGCGCCCTGCCCCGGCGGCCGCGGCAATCTGGAAGAGGGTCTCATGATGCAGAAAGCGATCGATGCGCATTTCCACATCTGGCGCCAAAAGGACCAGCCCTGGCTGGTCGGACCGATGGTGCCGCGCATTTTTGGTCTCTACGAGCCGATCCGCCGCGACTATCCGATCGAGGAATTCTTGGCCGACCAAAAGGGGGCCGGCGTCGAGAAGGCTGTCTATGTCCAGACCAACTGGGCGAAGGAAGACTTCGAAAACGAGGTCGCCTTCCTGCAGAAGACCGCGGAAGAAACCGGCTGGCCGCATGCCATCGTCGGCTATGCCGACATGACGGTCGACGATGTCCGCCACCAGATCGACCGGCTGAAAAAGTATCCGCTGCTGCGCGGCGTGCGCATGCAGCTTCACTGGCACGAGACACCGGCCTTCCGCTTCGCCGCCTCGGCCGACCAGGTCATCGACCCCAAGGTGCGCGCCAATGTCGCCCGGCTGAAGGACTATGGCCTGTCCTTCGACCTGCAGCTTTTCCCGGCACAGATGAAAGACGGGCTGACGCTGGTCGGCGAAAACCCAGAGACCAATTTCATCCTCACCCATGCCGGCATGCTGACCGGCATGGAGCCGGAAACCACGGAGGCCTGGAAGGCCGGCTTGCGCACTTTGTCCGCCGCGCCCAATTTCTACGCCAAGCTCTCCGGCCTCGGCACCTTCGTCCACCGCAACGACCCGGCGCTGATTGGCTATATCGTCGACAATGCGATCGACATCCTTGGCTCGGACCACCTGATGTTCGGCTCGAACTTCCCGATCGAGAAACTGTGGACCAGCCATGCAGAGCTGATCAAGGCGCACCGCGCGGCGGTAGCGAAGCATGGCGTGGCCGCGCTAGCGGATATCTTCTGGAATACGGCGGAAAAGGTGTATCGGCCGGTGTGAAAGCTTTGCCGAACATCCCAATCACGCTGCCTCTATTGCGGCGTGCCGGGCGCTTTAGGTCCGTTCTTTTGAAAGTTTGCCAGAGCGTCACGAAACTCCTGTTCGTTCTTTTTGCGAAAGCCCTCGACACCGTAGCGTGCGATCCCTTCGTCGAGCGATTTCGCGACACTGCGGCTAAAGGTCGGGAGTTGTGCTGGCTGCTTGGGGTCGGTCCACAGCCAGAAGCCCACTACAGTCAGCACCGCGAGTGCTATCGCCAGAAGAACGTTTCTATTGAATATCGCTGACATTATCGACTTCTGGCATCTCCTCCGTAGCAGCCTAGGGTCAATTTCCTAAAACTCGGCGATGACCGCGCTTACAATTTTAGCCAGAATTCTTAAACCGCACATGCCGCCAAGCCGCCCCTCATTTCACCTCGAACTGTGGATCGACCGGGATCTGCATTGCCGTCACCAGATGGTTGGTTTGGCCGGCGAGCCCGATGATCGAAACCAATTCTCCATGCTGCGCGTCGGTCATGCCTTTGGCGCGCGCCGCGGCCGTGTGCGAATGGACGCAATAGGAGCAGCCATTGGCGGTCGAGATCGCGATGTAGATCATCTCCTTGGTCAGCGGGTCGATGGCGCTGTCCGCCACCATCACCGCCTTCAGCTGCTCCCAGATCCGCCTCAGCGCCACCGGATCATTGGCCAGCCCGCGCCAGAAATTGTTGACGAAATCGGACTTTCGCGTGGCGCGGATGTCGTCGAACACGGCCTTCACGGCCGGGATCCGTTCCACCTCGGCATCGCTCAGAAGTCTTATGGTGGCCATGGCGCGGGTCCTTTCGTTGAATCGATCTGTCAGTGCAATGAATCATATCCTCAGCAACGACAGCCAACCCCTTTGTCAAACTCGCTTTTTGCAGGGCCGGAGGGCAGGCGCCTGGAGGAGTTCGATTTCAATTCTCCAGCGCATGGCCCGAAACTTCGGCGCCCGCGCTGCGCGGCAATGCCAGGAAGCGGAATGCGGCCACCAACCCGATCACGCCGATCACGAGGAAGGCTATTCGAAAGTCGACGAGATCAAGCGCCGGTTGGCCTCTCGCGATCTGCGACAAATTGAGGATCGCCGCCGCGACCGCGACGCCGAACAGCATCGCCACCTGCTGCAGCATGCTGGACAGCGTCGCCGCGGAACTGCGCTGCGTGGCCGCGATGTCGGCGAAAGCAAGCGTGTTGAGCGCGGTGAACTGCATGGAGCGCGACAGTCCGGCGATCAGCATCAGCGCCACCACCAGCGCCTGCGGCGTCTGCGGCGAGATTGCCGCGCAGGCGATGATCGACAAAGAGGCGACCACGCCGTTGACGACCATCACCGAGCGAAAACCAAAGCGCCTCAGCGTCGGTGTCGTCACCGCCTTCATGCCGAGATTGCCGAGGAAATAGGCGAGGATCATCATGCCGGCATCGATCGGGCTGAGGCCGAAGCCGACCTGGAACAGCAGCGGCAACAGGAACGGCGTGGCGTTGATCGCCACCCGGAAGATGGTGCCGGCCGACAATGTCGAGAGGGCGAAGGTCAGCACCTTGAACGATGAAAGGTCGAGCAGCGGATGCGGCGTGCGCAAGAGGTGGCGCACAGCCAGCCAGCCAATCAGCATGCCAAGGGCGAGCAGCATCACGGTCGGCAAGACGCCATCCTCCGCATGCGCAATGCGTTCGAGGCCATAGAGCAGGCAGGCGAGCCCCGCCGATGTCAGGAAAAAGCCCGGCCAGTCGAGCGGCTTTGGGTCGGCCTCGCGGTCACCGGGAACGAAGCGGGCGACCAGCACCAGGCCGGCCAGCCCAAGCGGAATGTTGATGAAGAAGTTCCAGTGCCAGGAGAGCGCAGTGGTGATGAACCCGCCGAGCACCGGCCCGACCACCGGCGCAAACAGCGCCGGCCAGGTGATCAGCGCGGTGGCGTTGAGCAATTCCGATTTGGAGGCGTTGCGCAGCACCAGGATGCGCCCGACCGGCGTCATCAACGCACTGCCGAGGCCCTGCACGGCGCGCGCGGCGACGAATTCGGTCAAACTCTCCGAGAAGCCGCAGGCGATCGAGGCCAGCGTGAACAGCGCTATCGCCACAAGGAAGATGTTGCGTGCCCCGAACCGGTCGGCGAGCCAGCCGGACAGCGGCACGAACACCGCCATGGTCAGCATGTAGACGGTAATGCCGATGCTCATCGCCACCGCAGGCACGCCGAAGGTGGCTCCCATCTGCGGCAGCGAGGTCGAGATGATCGTCGAATCCAGAAGCTGCATGAAGAAGGCGATGGCGACGATCAGCGCCACGCGCCGCGAATTCGTGGCCGTTTCGGATAAAGCTTCACTCTCGGGGACGGCAGTCATGACGAACCGGTTTGAACAGCATTTGGCCGACTGCGTCCAGATATCGACTAACAAACTTTCGTGTCGCCTCGCCGCCTGCTATGGCATGAAGGGGGCTCCCCGGGGACTACACACGCATGAAGCCCATATATATCGACTACCTCAACGCCCTCGACATCGAGGCGCTTGCCATGACCGATGCCGAAATCATCGGCGCGGTCGAGGCCGGGCTCGTCGCCCAGGGCAACGGCCAGACCGTAATCGAGCCGCGTGTCCATCTCGAGCCCGACCCGTCCTTCCATGGCCATTTCAATGTTCTGCGCGGCTACGTCGCGCCGCTCGATGCGGCCGGCGTCAAGATCGTCGGCGACTATGTCGACAACTACAAGCACGGTCTGCCGTCGGAGTTCGGTATCCTGAACCTGTTCGACCCGCGCACCGGCACGCCGCGCGCGATCCTGGACGCCACCGTCATCACCGACATACGCACCGGAGCGATCACCGCCATCGGCGCGAAACATCTGGCGAAGAAAACATCGAAGGTGCTCGCCCATATCGGCGCGCGCGGTACCGCCTACTGGAACGTGCGCCTGCTCGATCATCTCTTCGACTTCAACGAGATCCGCGTCCATTCGCGCCGGCCCGAAAGCCGCGACGGCTTTGCCGCCAAACTGGCGGCCGACCTTGGCAAGCCGGTCACGGCGGTGGCCGACTGGAAGACCTGCGTGGAAGGTGCCGACATCGTCGTCGAGGCCTCGCGGCTGCCGGAACCGCAGCCGCTGTTGAAAACCGAGTGGATCAAGCGTGGCGCGTTGGTCGTACCTTACGGCACGATGAGCGCGGTGGAGCTGTCGCTGACCGACATCATGCAGAAGATCGTCGTCGACGACTGGGGCCAGTGCAAGGGCGGCAAGTTCGGTTCGCTGCGCGCCCATGTCGAGACGGGACGGCTGAGCGAGAAGTCGCTGCATGCCGAGCTCGGCCAGATCGCCGCCGGGCTAAAAGCCGGACGTCAGAGCGACGGCGAGACGATCCTGTTCTGGCATCGCGGCCTGTCGCTGTCCGACATCGCGCTCGGCAAGGCGATGCTGGCCAAGGCCCAGGCGCAAGGCATCGGCCAAAGGTTGCGTTTCGCATGAGCCCGCTCGTTCTCACCGGCGCTGGCGTCAGCATCGAGGACGTCGCATCCGTCGCCCGCGAAGGATGCAAGGTGGAGGTTACGCCCACCGTCCTGGAACGGCTGGTCAAGGCGCGCAAGGTGCTCGATGACGCCGCGGCCGCCGGTCAGCAGATCTACGGTCTCAACACCGGGCTTGGCGCCAATCTCGGCACGTCGGTCAGCGGCGACGCCAGCGCCTTCCAGCGCCAGCTCCTCGACGGCCGCAGCGGTGCCGTCGGCGAGCCTTTGCCCTTTGAAACCGTGCGCGCCGTCATGTTTGCCCGGGTGGCGATGCTTGCGGCAGGCGGCTCCGGCCTGTCGCCGCATGTGTTCGTGGCCTTGCTCGATGCTCTCAATGCCGGTGTCCATCCGGTCATGCCGTCGCTTGCTTCGATCGGCGCCGGCGATCTGGTGCTGATGGCGGCGCTCGGACGGATGCTGATTGGCGAAGGCGAAGCCGACTATCAGGGCCGGCGCATGCCCTCGGCCAAGGCGTTGATGATGGCGCGCCTCGCGCCCGTGGGCTTGGCGCCCAAGGACGGGCTGTCGCTGATCAATGCCTCGGCCGGCTCCACCGGCAGCGGCGCACTGGCGCTTGCCGACGCGCTCTCTGCGTTCACCCAACAGCAGCAGGCCGGCGCCTTGACCATGGAAGGCATCGGCGCCAACCACACAATCCTCGATCCGCGCCTGCATCTGGCACGGCCCGCCGCCTGCCAGCAGTTGGCGGCAAAGGGCCTGCGCGAATTGCTTGCCCGCCAGGAGGCTCCGGAGCCGACGACCTTGCAGGACCCTCTGTCGATCCGCTGCATGCCGTCGATCCACGGCGCGTTGATCCAGACGATCGATCACGCCCGGCTGGCGGCCGAGATCGAGCTCAATTCGGCTGCCGACAATCCGCTGGTGCTGGGCGAAGACGAACTGGTGCTGTCGACCGGCAATTTCCACACCGCTTCGCTGGCGCTTGCCTTCGAGACGCTCGGCCTGGCGATCGCCCAAAGTGCGGCGGCCTGCGCCGCCCGCTTCATCCAGCTCACCGGCTCCGGCCGCAACAGCCTGCCGAAGTATCTGTCGCCGCTCGGCGGCGCCTCGGCCGGCTTCGTGCCGCTGCAAAAGACCGTGGCGGCAATCCTGGCCGCGATCCGCCACAAGGCCAATCCGGTGATGCTGGACTTCCTGCCGGTCTCGGAAGGCGTCGAGGACCACGCCACGCAGACTCTGCTGGCCGTTTCGAAATGCGCCGAAATGATCGTGCTGTGGCGGCGGTTGATTGCCTTCGAACTGATGGCCGCCGCACAGGCGATAGACCTGCGCGATGGGCTGACGCTGGCGCCGGCCACCGGCGTGATCCATGCGGCGGTGCGCACGCACGTGCCGAAGCTCACCGAAGACAGGCCGCTCGGCGTCGAGGCCGAGGCGCTCTACGCCGCGCTCGCCAAGGGGAGCTGGCAGGCGTAGCTGCGGCCAACGAGCCGAACCAAGGCAGGCCCGGGCGCTCAGGCCACGCCATCGACCCTCTTCATGAACAGGCTGAGTTCGTTCGGATCCATGTGCACGACGTGCCTGTCTTCCGGGTACGCTCCGCTGTTGACGTCCGCGACGTACTCCGAGAATGCGGCGATGCGTTCCGCTTGCAAGCGGTCATATTCGGCGGCGAAGTTGCGATAGACCTTGGAATGGCGGGGCATGTGACCGCGGTTCTGGCCGAGTATGTCCTCGGCGAACAGGTATTGCGCGTCGCAGCCGGTGCCCGCCCCCATCGACAGCATGATCAGCGACGTCCGTTCCGAGATCGCCTTGGCCACCTCGACCGGCACCACCTCGATCTCGGCGCCTATGGCGCCCGCGGTTTCCAGTTGCTTGACCGCCTCGAAGACCTGCATGGCGGTGTCGGCGGTCTTGCCGACGGCCTTGAAGCCGCCGGTCCAGGTGGCGCGCGACGGGATCAGGCCGACATGGCCGATAACCGGGATCGCGTCGTCCGCCATCCGCTTGATGGTGGCGTAGCCGGCGCTGCAATAGACGGCGTCGGCGCCGGCCTTGTAAAGGCGGAACGCCCAGCGCACGAAATCGTCGGCGGTGCCGATCTCGAAAAAGTTCTCGCCGGGCATGGTGAAAAGGCTCGGCGCCGCATCGCGATACTGAGGGTTGAGCACCAGCTCCGGCGGCACCGACACAATGTCGACACCGGCCCGTTCGGCGGCTTCGGCCTCATCCATGGTCAGCACGCGCAGCATGGTCAGCTGCCGCTTGCCTTTCGTGGCGCGCAAATCTGCGATCGTCGGTCTCTTACGGCTCATCGGACTGGTTCCTTGCGGTTTGGGATGCGATCAGTCGATCTCGATCATGACTTTGCCGGCCGCGACCTTGACCGGGTAGGTTTTGAGGTTGACGCACACCGGAGCCCCCTTGGCCTGCCCGGTCTTGTAGTTGAAGCGGCCATTGTGCTTGGGGCATTCGATGATCTCGTCCATCACGAGGCCGTCGGCGAGATGCGCCTTCTCATGCGTGCAGAACCCGTCCGTGGCGAAAAACTGGTCGTCCGGAGAGCGATAGATCGCAAAGGTACGGCCGCCATGATCGAAGCGGATAACATCCTCCTCGTCGACATCGTCCACGGCACACGCCTCGACCCATTCGGCCATCTTTTTCTCCCCGGTCTTACCCCCATACTCGCCGGCGAAAACCTATTCAGCCGCCGCCGACATATCGACCTCGTGGAACTCGCCGCGATAGGGCCTCGCCGTCGGCGGCAATTCGCGTTTGAGGTAATAGTCCTCATACTTCAGCTGCCTGAGCAGGACCGGCCAGACCTCGCGGTAGGCATGCCAAATCGACGGGTTCGCCACGGGCAAATCGTGCTTGATCAGTTCGTGCAGCCTGGGCAGCGCGTGATAGGGCACCATCGGGAACATGTGGTGTTCGACATGATAGTTCATGTTCCAGTAGATGAAGCGGCTGATCGGGTTCATGTAGACGGTGCGAGTGTTCAGCCGGTGGTCGACGACATTGTCGGCGAGCCCGATATGCTGCAGCAGGCCGGTCATCACCATGTGCCAGGTGCCGTAGAGGCGCGGCAAGCCGATCAGCACCGGCGGCAGCCAAGACCTCAGCGCGATCGCAAGAGCGATCGTCGCGATGTAGATGGCGACATGCCAGCGCGCGGCGGTGACGGCCTTGGCCTGCTCCATCTCGGGCACGTAGCTCTTTTCGTCGTCCGACAGCCTGCCCAACGCCTGGCGCACCAGTGCCGGCAGCGAGTAGCGGAAATCGAGTATGCCGGTGAAGGCTAATCCCGCCTTCAGCAGGTCCGGCGGCCGCATCACCGCAATCTCGGCGTCGCGCCCGACGATGATGGTGTCGGTGTGGTGGCGGGCATGGCTCCAGCGCCATGTCACCGGATTGCGCATCACCATGAAGCTGGCGATCTGGTAGACGACATCGTTCATCCAGCGCGTGCGAAAGGCGGTGCCGTGGCCGCATTCGTGCCAGCGCGAGTCGCTGGAGGAGCCGTAGAGCACGCCATAGACGAACAGGAACGGCACGACCCACCAGGAACCCCAGAACCAGATGATCCCGGCGGCGGAACCCGATATGGCGGCGATCCAGATGATCGTGTCGCGGATCGCCGGGCCGTCGCAACGCTGCATCAGCTCCTTCATAGCCTTGCGCGAGACGTCGGTGTGGTACCATTCGGCCGAGGCAAGCCCGGTCTCGATCGCCCTGCGGGTGCTTTCGCCGACCAGGCTGTAATCGCGCTTTGTCTTGCCAGCCGCCATCATGGGCTCCTCTGCGGTCATCAAAGACCGTTGGCGCGGAACTTTCCGTCCAGAAATGTCTTGGCGCGCGGTACGTCGTCTTCAGTCAGATGCTCGATGATGACCGGGATGTTCGGGTGCTTCTCGCTGAGCCGCTTAAGATAAAGATCGTAGTTGAGCGAACCGAGACCGGGTGCCGGCAGCTCGATCTCGCCGACGCCGCGGAACGTCAGCCCCTCATGCGCGTCGTCGTCGCCGATGTCGGCATGCTTCTCGGACTTGTCGCTGCCGGCGCGCTTGACGTCCTTGGCGTGTGCGATCCTGATCTTGTGGGTCAGCGTGTCGAACACCTGGTTCAGCACCTGGTCCATGCGGTCGATGTTGTGCGCCTCGAAATAGTTGGTCGGATCCATCAGCAGGCCGAGACCGGGATGGTCGACCTGGGCGAACATCCTCACCGTCTCCTCGACCGAACCGACGACGTTGTTGACATAGGTTTCGAGCAGGAACACCGCGCCATGGTCATAGGCGGTATGGGCGAGATCGGAGATCACCTTGCGACATTCCTCGAACCCTTCCTCGGTCTTGTTCCTGGGGTGATGCACCCAATCGGACTCGGTGTTGTAGGTTCCGGTCTCCGAGATCACATAAGGGCTGCCGAACTCGCGCGCGTTGCGGATGATCTCCTTGAGATACGCAAGCCGCTTCTCGCGCTCGGCCTTGTCCGGGTGGATGATGTTCGTGTAGCCCGACAAGCAGCAGATCGGCAAATTGTGGTCGCGGAACGTATCGCGGACCTTTCTTGCCTTGTCCTTCGTGATCTGCCCGACCGAGAGGTCGATATCCTTGAAATGCAGGTCGAGCTGCACCGTGTTGAAGCCGAGCCCGCGGATGCGCCTGGCGACCTCCTCCAGCTCGTAAGGGAAATAGCCGGTGAAGATACCTGCCTGCATCATGATGTGAACTCCTCCCGGTAAGCGATTTAGCCGCCACGCTATTCGGCGGCCAGATGTTCAATCGGTCGATATCTCGGACAGCTTGATCGTGCGGCCTTCCGCCATGGAGCGATAGCCGGCCTCGACCAGAGCCATGGTCTTGACGTTGTCGGCGACGGACAGCGCCGGTGGCGTTCCGGTCTTCACCGCATGCTGCAGCTGTTCCATGACGCCGATGAAGGCATGCGGGAACCACATCGTGTCCCAGCGCGGCGTCACCCATTCGCCGCCCGTCGTCTCTGTCGAGGCATAGGTCAGTGTCGAGGCCACGCCCTTCGGCCAGCCGATCGTGCCCTTGGCCACGCCCTTGGTGCCGTCGACGCGCCAGTTGATGTGCTGGTCGTCGTGATAGCCTTCCTGGCGCGGTCCGGACCAGACATCCTCCAGCGATACGGCGAGCACCCCCGAAGGGAAACGCAGGGTCGAAACCGTGATGCCGTCGGAGTGGTCGAACTTGGTGCGCGGGTCCTTGCGCGTCAGCGTGGTGATCTCCTGGGGATCGCCGAACAGGAAGCGCAGCACGTCGAGGTGGTGCACGCTCATATTGGCTAATGTCAGCCGGTCGTAGTCGGCGAGGAAGGTCTGCCAGTGCGGGATCGCATGCATGTCGATCTGCGCGAAGACGATGTCGCCAAGCTCGCCATTGTCGATGATCTGCTTGAGCACACGCATCGACTGGTCGTAGCGCATGTTCTGGTTGATCGAGAGGATCTTGCCGGACTTGGCCGCTTCGTCACGCAGCGTGACCGCTTCCTCGACCGACAGAGCCAGCGGCTTCTGCGCCAAGATGGCCTTGATATGCTTCTGCTTCAGCGCGTGGCGGATCAGCGCCGGCTGCTGGTCGGGCGGAAAGGCAAGATCGACGATCTCGACTTGCTGATCCTCGATCAGCTGCTCCGGCGTGTCGTGAACGGTCGCAATAGCCCAGCGGGCCGCGACCTTCTCGGCATTCGCCCTGGTTCGAGAAGCGATCGCGACGACCGGAAAGCCCGCTTGCTCGTAGGCAGCGAGATGGCATTCGGCCATGATCATGCCGGCGCCGATGCAGCCGACCCGGTATTCGCTGGTGCGAACCTTCACATCAGGTTCGAAACCCATGCTTGCCATCCATTCCTCCCGTCGAGGACTGGATATAACGCCATGGCCCCTGCATCAGCTAAGCCCGGCACCATCATTTCCCATCAGGACCGGAAAGTGCCAATTCCGACATCGGGCCGATTGGACACGCGACAATGCCTGCTAGCCTGCGGCGATCAGCACGGTGCTTTCCGGCGACCAGCTGAGCATCACCGGCTGACCCTCGGCGAGGCGATCGGCGCCGGTATTCTGCACGATCACCTTCAGTGTCTGCCCGGCACGTTCGACGAAATATGTGCTGTTGTTGCCGGCGAAGATGCGCTTGGAGACCTGTCCCTTCAGGCTATTGGCGTTGGCCGATTCCAGCCTGCCCGTGCCGGTCGATATCTGGATGCGTTCGGGCCGAACGGCGCAGCTGGCCTTGGCGCCGGCAGCAAGCTTCGCGCCGGCGCCTGCAGCAATCGCCGTGCCGTCCGGCAGCCGAATACCGTCGCCCGTCGCTTCACCGCGAAAAATGTTGGCGTCGCCGAGGAAGGTAGCGGCGAACTCGCTTTGCGGTCTGTCGTAGATCTCCTCGGGCGGTCCTTCCTGCACCAGCCTGCCGTCGCGCAATATGCCGATGCGGTCGCTCATCGTTAGCGCTTCTTCCTGGTCGTGGGTGACGAAGATGGTGGTGATGCCGATCTCGCGCTGGATGCGCTTCAGCTCGATCTGCATGTCGACGCGCAGCGCCTTGTCGAGCGCGCCCAGTGGTTCGTCGAGCAGCAGTACACGCGGCTTGGTGACGATGGCGCGGGCAAGCGCGACGCGCTGGCGCTGGCCGCCCGACAATTGGTGCGGCCGCCGGCCGCCAAGCTTGCCGAGCTGCACGAGATCCAGTGCTCGCTGCACCTCCGTGGCGATGGTGGCCTTCGGCTCGCCGCGCACCGACAGGCCGAAGGCAACATTGTCGGCGACGCTCATATTGGGAAACAGCGCATAGTTCTGGAACACCATGCCGATCTGCCGTCTCTCGACCGGCACCCGCTCGACGCTCTCGCCGCCTATCGCAATGCGGCCGGAGTCGGGAAAATCGAACCCGGCGATCTGCCTGAGCAGCGTGGTCTTGCCGCTGCCCGACGGCCCGAGCAGCGCATAAAAACCGCCATCGGCGAAATCGATGGAGACGTCGTCCAGCGCCTTGTGCGCGCCGAAACTGCGGGAGACGTTCGATACCTGGACGCCTGCCATTATTTCTCTCCGCCGAATTTGAAGAAGCGCGCCGTGAGCAGCATCAGCGCCATCGAGACGGCGATGATGATCGTCGAGACCGCGTTGATCTCGGGCGTGAAACCCTTGCGGATCGCCGCGTAGATCTCGACCGGCAGCGTCGTCTGACCCGGCGTCGACAGGAAATAGGAGACGACGAACTGGTCGAACGACACGGCGAATGCGAACAGCCCGCCGGCAATCACGCCGGGCATGATCCATGGCAGCGTCACGCGGCTGGTCACCTGCCATTGGTTGGCGCCGAGCGAGCGCGCCGCCTCTTCCAGCTCCGGCGCGAAGGTCTGCAGCCGCGCCGACACCACGACGATGACATAAGGCAGCGCCAGCGCCACATGGCCGAGCAGGATCGCAAACAGGCCGCGCCCGATGCCGACGCCGAAGAAGAAGATCAGCATCGCCGTGCCGGTGATCAGCCACGGAATGGCGATCGGCGGGAACAGCAGCGCCTGCAGGAATTTCTTGCCGCGGAATTCATAGCGGTAGAGCGCCAGCGACGCTGCCGACCCGAGCACGGTGCAGATGATGGTAGTGATGACGGCAATCTCGATGCTGTTCCAGCTCGCCGAGATCAGCTGGTCGTTCTGCCATAGCGAGGCGTACCATTCCGTCGTCCATTCGAACGGCAATTGGTAGAAGGGCGAAACGTTGAACGACATCAGCGCCATGATGACGATCGGCAGATAGAGGAAGGCGAGCAGCAGCCAGATGTAGAGGCGGCCGAGCCATTCAAGGACGCGCGTCGTCATCATCACGCGGCCCTCCGCAGCACCGGCGACGCCACCGCCAAAATGACCAGCACCACAGCCAGCAGGATGAAGGACAAGGCCGCGCCAAGCGGCCAGTTGAACACGGCGACGAACTGGTCCTCGATGACCGTGCCGTAAAAGGTACCGGTGCGGCCGCCGAGGATGCGCGGCTCCATGAACGAGCCGACGACCGGCACGAAGATCAAAGCCGCACCCGCCACCAGCCCGGGCATGGAGAGCGGGATGATGATCCGCTTCAGCACTTGCAGCCGCGTCGCGCCGAGCGAGCGCCCGGCCTCGATGAGCGAGTCATCGATGGCCTGCAGCGTCAGATAACAGGTCAGCACCATATAGGGCACGTAGGAGTGCACCAGGCCGATGATGACGGCCGGGTAGGAATACATCAGGTCGATGTTGATCTTGAACGGCAGCACGGCATTCAGTGCCGTGTCGAGGATGCCGCCCTCGCGCAGCACCATCGCCCAGGAAAAGATGCGCACCAGCCCGTTCGACCAGAACGGCAGGATGACGAGCAGGAAGATCGCCTCGCGGCTGCGCCCCTTCAGCACCTTGGCCAACACGTAGGCGGCAGGATAGCCGATGACGATGCACCACAGCGTCACCTCGAGTCCGAGGCGTAGCGAAGCCAGCAGCAGCGTCAGGTAGAGGCTCTGCGAGAAGAAGGCGGCATAGTTGCCGAGCGTGAACGCCCACGGCTTTCCCGACAGCGGCAGGTCGGTCATGAACGAGAAGAAGACCATGGCCGACAGAGGCAGGAAGATCGCCACCGTCAGCCAGAGATAGGCAGGCGCAAGCAGCGGCAAGGCCGATCTCAGCCCGTTGCGCGACACGGTCGCAACCTGTGCTGCCATGGTTCTCTCCTCCCCAGGATTGAAGAACCAGCCGGCAAATACCGCCGGCTGATTCTGACGTCGGCTGTTACTTCACGTCGACCTTGAGCTGCTGCCACAGCGCCAGATAGGCCTCGCGCTGCGCGTCGGTGATCGGCGCCTGGAACTGGATGCGCTTCGCCACCTCGGGGTCGCCCATGACCTTGCGGTTGAAGGCATCCTCGGGAAGCGCGGCAACCGCCTTGGTGTTAGCCGACACCGGCGCGCCGACCTTGGTGACCCATTCGACATAGAATGCCGGGTCGATCATGTAGTTGATGAAGGCCTCGGCGCCCTGGACATTCTTGGAACCGACCGGGATCGAAAAGGCATCGAGCCAGGCGACAGCGCCCTCCTGCGGGATGACCAGCGAGACCGGCAGCTTGAAGTGGGTCTTGGCGCGGTCGGCCGAGCCGCTCCAATAGGTGCCGATGTCAATCTGGTTGGAAGCCACCATCTGGTTCCAGTCGTTCTCCGAACTCCAGAAGGTCTTGATCTGCGGCATGAGCGAGGTCAGCTTCGCCTTGACCGCTTCCATATCCTTGATGTCGTTGATGTTCTGTCCCGTGGCGATGGCGCCGAACTGGACAGCTTCGACGGCGTCGTCACGAATGACGACACGGCCCTTGTGCGCGGCATCCCACATAACGGCGATGCTCGTCGGCGGCTTGTCGAAGGACTTTTCGTTGATGGCCAGAGCGGTCAGGCCCCACACCCACGGCACGCCATAGACCTTGCCGTCATGATCGAGCATCGGCGAGCCCGCCTTGTCCGGGCTGATGTCGGCATAGTTGGAGAGCTTCGACACGTCGATCGGCTGGATCAGCTTTTCCGCCATCGCCTGGTCGTTGAAGGCAGCGTTAATCATGACGACGTCGTAGAGGCCGGGATTGGTCCGGAGCTTGGTCAGCATTTCCTGTTCGGAATTGAAGAAGTCGTTGACGACCTTGTTGCCGGTCGCCTTCTCGAAGGCGGCGATCGCCCACGGCTCGTCGGCGCCATAACCCTTCCAGTTGAGCACGTGCACTTCGGCCGCGCTGGCGGCCAGCGTGAGCGCGGAGGTGAGGACGGCGGTCGCCGTGAGCAAAGCAGTCAGTCTGGGCATGCGCATGTTGGTTCCTCTCATTGTTTGCCCGCTTGGCGGGGCTTGTTTAGGCCTCTTGCTTCCGGCCATGCGCGGTCGACGATCGATCGTGATGGCTGAGGAATTCCTGGATCTCCTCGTTGTTCGGCGCCGACGATCCCCCGTGCCGGGTGACCGAAAGTGCTGCCGCCGCATTGGCGTAACGCGCCGCTTCGAAAGCCGGCACGCCGCGAGACAGCGCGCTGACAAAGGAGCCGATATGGGTGTCGCCGGCGCCATTGGTGTCGATTGCATCGACCTTGAAGCCTGGAACCGTCTTCGTGCTGCCGTCGGCCAGCCGCACGAAGCAACCCTTCGCGCCGGCGCGGATGACGACGCCTTCGGCCTTCGGGCAATGGCTGGAAAGCAGCCTTGCGGCGAGTGCTTCGACATCACCCAGGCCAGCGATCTCGGCCGCCTCCGTCGTGTTGCAGCTCAGCCAGGTGGTGCGGGCAAGCACCCGGTCGAGAACGGCACGCGGAATGTCTGCGACGACCGGGGTCGGGTCAAAGACGAAGGGTATGTTTGCCGGCAGCGCCTCGATCCAGTCGGCCAGCGCATCACGGCTGCCGGAATAGCTCAGCGTATACCCGGACGCGAACACCCAGTCTCCTGCCGAGGCTTGCACGGGCGCCATCATGTCGAGGCTGAGCACGCTCTCGGCGCCGGGCCACGACACGAAGGTGCGTTCGGCGTCGCTGCTGATCATGGCGACGCAATTGCCGCTGTCCATCACGGGTGAAGCCGGCGTCAGCGTTTCGATACTTTCGGCGGCGAAGGCGGCGCGCAAAAAGTCGCCATTCGGCCCGCTGCCGAGCTGGCCTCCGAAAACGACAGTCATGCCGGTGCGGCTGGCCGCGACCATCATGTTGAAACCGCCGCCCGCGACCTGGGCAAAGCCCGATGCGGTTTTCTCCGCGCCCGGCGCCGGCAAGGCGTCGATGCGGTAGACATAATCGACAACCGCGCTGCCAATATGGACGAGACGCCCGCTCATGCTGCCGCATCCTTGCCGGGGCCGGCCTTGGCCACGCGTGCCGCGACAAGATCGGTAGCCAGCGCACGAACCTGCGCGACGTCGATACCGACCAGCCTGGCGATGTGCTGTTGCGGCAGCCGGGAAAAACCTGTGCAGGCGCCGGCCATGCCGGCGGCTATGGCGCCGATCGTGTCGGTGTCGCCGCCGAGATTGGCGCTAATGACGGCCGCCTGCCACGGATCGCCTGCGGCGACCTCGAGCACGGCGAAGGCCGCCGGAACCGATTCCTGGCTGGCGACGCCGGTGCCGACCAGATCGACGATCAGCCGGATGGCGTCCTTCACCGTTCTGCCGCGCACAAGCTCCTGGGCCCACACGATGCGCGCGGCGATGTCGCCGCCTGTCACCCAATGCCCAAGTGCGGCACCCTGCCTGGCAGCCGCGACGGCACTATCGGAAGCGGCGCGCCAGTCGTCGCCGGCAACGCCGCGGCTGACGGCGGCGGCGACAGCGGCGGCCGAGGCGATGGCTATCGAAGTGTTGTGCGTGGCCCGGCAGGTTTCGGCCACCTTGGCGGCCAGCGCGTGGAGCGGCGCCAGCGGCATCATGATGCCGACCGGCGCAATGCGCATGGCCGCGCCATTGGTGTCGCCGCCGCGCCCAGCCTCTTCCGCCGGCATACCATTGTTGATGGCGTCGATGGCACGCTTGGTCGACGGCCCCAAGAGATCGTAGCTGCCACGCGCCTTGACGTCGCGCTCCCAGTCGAGCAGCGCATTGACCCAGCGCGTGTGATCGAAGCGATCGCCGGATTCGACGAGAATGCGGCCGAGCAGCAGCGCCTGCTCGGTGTCGTCGGTGATGGTGCCTGCCAGCAAACCCTTCGACACCGGATGATCGGCGACGGGGGCAACAAAATCCTCGACATGGCCGTAGAGCGCCGCAATACGGGCCGGCGACAAAAGCTGAGTCGGCATGCCCAGCGCATCGCCCAACGCTCCCCCAACAAGCGCGCCCATGGCGCGATCGAGCATATCCTTGTTGGTTGCATCCGGCATCGCTCAGAACCTCATATGCAGCGCGAAGTGTGCCGGGTTGAGCAGGCTGGTGACATATTCGATCGGCCGGTCATCGGCCGCGCGCGTCAGCCTGCGACCGCGCAGGAAGGGCGTGCCTTGCGGGCAGCCGAGAATGGCCGCATCCTCGGCATTCAGCATTTCGATGCCGACCCATTCCTCGCCATGGTCGGGAATGAGACCGGCGCCGCGCAGGGTCTGGTGCAGCGAACCCTCGCGCAGGCCACGCAGCGGCACGTCCTCCAGCTCGGGCGACAGCGGCAGGCGGCTGCGTTCGATCGAAATCGCATGGCCGTCGCTGGCGTTGGTGCGCACCCGGTCGACAGCGATGAAGAATGGGCTCTCAATACCGAGCAGCGCCGCAAGATCGGCGTCCTCGATCACCTCCAGCCGCAGTGTTCGCGTCTCGGCATTGGCGCCGGCATTGGCGAGCGCCCGCGACCAGCCGATCGCATCGTCGACCGGCTTGCCGTCGAAAGTGACGAAGGAGCCGATGCCGACCCTGGTGGTGATCAGCCCGCGGCTGGACAGCTCCTCGAGGCCTTTGCGGACGGTGTTGCGGCTGACGGAAAAGCGCTGGACGAGCTCGTTCTCGCTCTGCAGGCGATCACCGAAACCGAGCACGCCGGAGCGGATTTCATGTTCGAGAACGGTGGCGATCTGCTCGGGCTTGCCCGTGCCGGGAGACAGTTGAACCGCGCGCCGCTTCATATGGGTACCTGTTCAGTGAACCTGTATAATCCTGTTCAATATTGGATTTTGGCCACCTCGTCAATCGCTAACGATACGGGTTTTCGTCAGACGAAGAAGAACTCCTCGATGCGCTGTTTCGCACGAAGCAGCGCGGGCAGGATCTCGCGCTCCATCGCCTCGACGGAGAAACGGGCCGACTGGGTCGAGACATTGATCGCTGCCACAGTTTTCCCGGTGCGGTCGCAGATCGGCACGGCGATCGAGCGCAGGCCGAGCTCCAGTTCCTCATCGACGATGGCGAAGTCATCCGCCCTTGCAGCGTCGATCGCTTTGCCCAACGCGCCACGACTGGTGATCGTCTTCGGCGTCCGCCGCTCGATCTTTGCTTCGGCAAGGAAGGACTTCAGTTCGTCCATGCCCAGCCCGGAAAGCAGCACGCGCCCCATCGAGGTGCAATATGCCGGCAGCCTTGTACCGACATCGAGCGACACGCTGAGGATGCGGCGGCCGGGAATGCGGGCGACATAGACCACATCCTCGCCCGACAGCACCGCCGCGTTGCAGGCCTCGTCGAACTGCCCCGCCACCTCGCGCATGATGGGTGCCGCGAAGGTCCACAGCGACGCGCCGCCGAGCCAGGTGCGGGCGACGGTCAGCAGCCGCGGCGACAGCGAAAACAACCGGCCGGATTGTGTCGCATAGCCAGTCGCGGTCAGCGTCAGCAGGAAGCGGCGAGCACCGGCGCGGGTCAGCCCCGCCTCCTCCGCCATTTCGGTCAGCGTCATGCCGGCGGGATGCCTAGCAAGGATTTCCATCACCGCAAGCCCGCGTTCGAGCGAGCCGACATGGTCACGCGAAACGCTTTCTTCGTCCATGTGGCCTCCGCAAACACTGCCGCGTCGGGATTGACTCAATGCGATCATCCGACATAAAAGTATCTCATAGCAAACATGTGTTCGCAATACGAACTTTTTGAAGTCCGGAGTTGCCGCGATGGTGAAGTTCCTGCCCCTCAAAGAGGCCGTGGCCGAGAACCTGCATGATGGCGACACGGTCGCCTTCGAAGGCTTTACCCATCTGATCCCGACGGCTGCTGCGCATGAGGCGATCCGCCAGGGATTTCGCGACCTGACGCTGATCCGCATGACCCCCGACCTGATCTACGACCAGATGATCGGCATGGGCATGGCGAGGAAGATCATCTTCTCCTATGTCGGCAATCCCGGCGTCGGCCTGCTCAGGCGCGCCCGTGACGCCATCGAGAACGGCTTTCCCCGGTCGATCGAGATTGAAGAGCATAGCCATGCCGGCATGGCCAACGCCTACGAAGCAGGTGCGGCCGGCCTGCCCTGCGCAGTGTTCCGCGGCTATCGCGGCGCCGGTTTGGCGTCGGTCAACCCGAACATCCGCTCGGTCACTTGTCCCTTCACCGGCGAGGTGCTTGCCGCCGTTCCGGCCATTCGGCCCGACGTCAGCTTCATCCATGCGCAGAAGGCCGATAGTAAAGGCAATGTGCTGGTCGAAGGCATCATCGGCATCCAGAAGGAAGCCGTGCTGGCGGCCAAGCGCGCCGTGGTGACGGTCGAGGAAGTGGTCGACAGTTTCGACGATCTCCATCCCAACCTGACCGTGCTGCCAAGTTGGACGATCAGCGCCATCTCGGTCGTGCCCGGCGGCTCGCATCCCTCCTACGCGCATGGCTACTATGTGCGCGACAACGCCGCCTATCTCGAATGGGACGAGATCGCCGCCGACCGCGACCGCTTCCAGGCCTGGATGCAGGCAAACGTCATCGAAAGCACGGCCGGCGATTTCGCCGCGCGCGTCGAACATCTGAGGCCTGCGGCATGAGCGAGGACCAAAAACTGGGCTTCACCCCCAACGAGATGATGACGATCGCCGCCAGCCGAGCGCTGAAGAACGACGACGTCTGCTTCGTCGGCATCGGCGCGCCGTCGGCCGCCTGCAACGTCGCGCGGCTGACGCATGCGCCCGACATCACGCTGATCTACGAGAGCGGCACCATCGGCACCGCGCCCGACGTGCTGCCGCTGTCGATCGGAGACGGCGAACTCTGCGAAACGGCGGTCACCACCGTCGCGGTGCCGGAGATGTTCCGCTACTGGCTGCAGGGCGGCCGCATCTCGATCGGCTTCCTCGGTGCGGCCCAGCTCGACAAATTCGGCAACATCAATACCACCGTCATCGGCGATTATGCGCACCCGAAGACCCGGCTTCCCGGCGGCGGCGGTGCGCCCGAGATCGCCACCTCGTCGAAGGAGGTCTACATCACCATGGCGCAGACCAAGCGCGGCATGGTCGAGAAGATCGATTTCTTCACCTCCTTCGGCCATGGCGAAGGCGGCGATCACCGCAAGCGTCTGGGCATCGATACGGCAGGCCCGACATTGCTGATCACCGACCTTGCCATCTGGAAGCCGAACCCCGTCACCAAGGAATTCACGGTCGTATCCTTGCATCCCGGTGTCAGCCGCGAACAGGTGCAGGCGACCTGTGGCTGGGTCGTAAAGTTCGCCGAGGCGCTTGACGAAACGCCGGCACCGACGGAACTCGAACTGAAAACATTGCGCGATCTGCAAGCCCGCACCAAGGCCGCGCATGAGGGAACCGCGAAAGAGAAAGCTGCATAGATGGCCGAGGCCTTTATCTGCGACTACATCCGCACGCCGATCGGCCGCTTCGGCGGCGCGCTGTCCTCGGTGCGCGCCGATGATCTCGGCGCCATCCCGCTGAAGGCGCTGGTCGAGCGCAATTCCGGTGTCGACTGGCAGGCGATCGACGACGTCGTCTATGGCTGCGCCAATCAGGCTGGCGAGGACAACCGCAATGTCGCGCGCATGGCGCTGCTGCTCGCCGGCCTGCCCCAGGACATTCCAGGCTCGACCGTCAACCGTCTCTGCGGCTCGGGCATGGATGCCGTCACCATCGCCGCGCGCGCCATCAAATCCGGTGAGGCCGAGTTGATGCTTGCCGGCGGTGTCGAATCGATGAGCCGCGCGCCCTTCGTCATGCCCAAGGCCGAAACCGCCTTTTCGCGCAACGCCGAGATCCATGACACCACTATCGGCTGGCGCTTCGTCAACCCGCTGATGAAGAAGCAATACGGCGTCGATTCCATGCCGGAGACCGGCGAGAACGTTGCCGAGGATTTTTCCGTCTCGCGCGCCGACCAGGACGCTTTCGCCGTGCGCAGCCAGGACAAGGCGGTCACCGCTCAAGCCAATGGCCGGCTGGCGAAGGAGATCGCCCCGGTAACGATCCCGCAGCGCAAGGGCGATGCGGTGATCGTGTCGAAGGACGAGCATCCCCGCGCCGGCACCACGGTCGAGGCGCTGGCCAAATTGCCGACGCCGTTCCGGCAAGGCGGCACGGTGACCGCCGGCAACGCGTCCGGCGTCAATGACGGCGCGGCGGCCCTCATCATCGCTTCGGAAGCGGCTGCGAAGAAATACGGCCTGACGCCGGTCGCCCGTATCCTTGGCGGCGCCGCTGCCGGTGTCGCGCCGCGCATCATGGGCATCGGCCCTGCCCCGGCCACGAAGAAACTCTGCGTCCGCCTGGGCCTGACGCCAAAACAATTCGACGTGATCGAACTCAACGAAGCTTTTGCCTCCCAGGGCATCGCAGTGCTGCGCCAACTCGGCATTGCCGAGGACGCGGAGCACGTCAATCCGAATGGCGGCGCCATCGCGCTCGGCCATCCGCTCGGCATGTCCGGCGCCCGCATCACCGGCACCGCGGCGCTCGAGCTTCGCGAACGCGGCGGCCGTTATGCTTTGGCCACCATGTGCATCGGCGTCGGTCAGGGAATTGCGATCGCGCTGGAGCTGGTCTGAAATCCTCGCTACTCTGCCTGCTGCTCTGAGGGAGTGCGACACAGTGGTTTGGCCGCCAGTCTAACCGTTAGGCGCTAAACCCAACCGACGTTCAGGGGGGCTTGGTGGGTAAAAGCAGGACAGAAACCTTCGGGGCCGCGGTCGACACTCTAATGGTCGCGGTGTTTGCGAGCCTAGTCTCAATCAGGCCGGGGTTGGCGGACGAAGTGGAAACTGGCCGATGCGCAAATGAGATGGCGTTCATCGTATCGGCGATAGACAACATTTTGTCACAAGAGAATCTGAGTGGTGGTGGTTACTCTTTTCAGAAGTCTCTCAGAGAGAAATTCCCAACCGGGAAATGCGACCTCGCAGCTGTTCGAAAAACTATTAGATCATCCAAATATTTTCACTACGACAAAATCAATGATGACGGAGAAATTGTTAGATTATCCAGCAAATATGTTGTAGCTAGATTTTATATTGACACCAAAACGAACGAAATTTGGCGAGACAGTAGTTATATAAGAATTAAGAAGACAGAAGAAGACTATAAATAAGTTCGCGTATCGTGAAGAGTAAAGCTGTCTATTATAACATCACGCATCCGATCAATAGGGCAGGCCAACGTAGTTCTCCGCCAGCGCCGTCGATGCCGCTTGCGAATTCACGAGATAATCGAGCTCGGCTTCCTGGATGCGCTGGCCGAATTCGCCCGTCTCCGGGAAGCGATGCAGCATCGTCGTCATCCACCAGGAGAAGCGCACCGCTTTCCACACCCGCGCAAGCGCCTTGGCTGAATAGGCGTCGAGCGCTGCCTCCGACCCCTCGCGATAGAATTCACGAAGCCCGGCAAAGAGATAGCGCACGTCGCTGGCAGCGAGGTTGAGACCCTTGGCGCCGGTGGGCGGCACGATATGGGCGGCGTCGCCGACCAGGAACAGTCTGCCGAAGCGCATCGGCTCGGCGACGAAGGATCGCAGCGGCGCGATAGACTTCTCGAAGGATGGTCCGGTGGTAACGGCCGCGGCTGTCTGTGGTGGCAGGCGCTGTCGCAACTCTTCCCAGAAGCGATCGTCCGACCAGGCCTCGACGCGCTCGTCGGCGGGGACCTGCACATAGTAGCGGCTGCGGCGCGGCGAGCGCATCGAGCAGAGCGCAAACCCCCGCTCGTGATTGGCGTAGATCAGCTCATGAT
Source organism: Mesorhizobium sp. CNPSo 4689 (assembly GCF_057784325.1). NCBI lineage: Bacteria > Pseudomonadati > Pseudomonadota > Alphaproteobacteria > Hyphomicrobiales > Phyllobacteriaceae > Mesorhizobium > Mesorhizobium sp. CNPSo 4689. The sequence goes on along the minus strand of NZ_JBWLUZ010000002.1, from coordinate 44,970 downwards.
CTGCCGGCGGCACTTCAGCCAGCACGCCCAGCCAGCCGAACGGGTAAATCCGCTCGAACGTTTTCAGCGCGCCTTCCGGCACCGACCTGCGGCTGACGCCGTGATAGCCGTCGCAGCCGGCGATGAAGTCGCAATCGACGCGATGGCCGACGCCATCGTTGTCGTAGGTGACGAACGGTGTGCCGTCGAAGTCGTGAAGCGCGACGTTCGCCGCCTCGTAGACGGTGACAAGCCCCGCCGCCTCGCGCTTGTCCATCAAATCATGTGTCACCTCGGTCTGGCCGTAGACGGTGACATGCTTGCCGCCGGTGAGCGCCGTGAGGTCGATGCGGTGCAGACGCCCATCGAAGGCGAGCGAGATGCCGGAATGCGGCAGGCCTTCGGCATGCAGCCTGGCTGCAGCGCCCGCTTCGCCGAGCAGGTCGACCGTGCCCTGTTCGAGCACGCCGGCCCGCACACGACCGAGCACATGCTCGCGGCTCGATCGTTCGAGGATGACCGTCTCGATTCCGATGGTGGCGAGAAGCTGGCCGAGCAACAGGCCGGACGGCCCCGACCCGACAATCAAAACCTGTGTGCGCATCAGTGTCCGAGACTTTCGATCTGCCCGGCGAGTTCGGCGGCGAGCCGCAGAGCGGCGGCCGTCGCCACCACCATCTGCGGCAACAGCAGCCATTCCAGCGTCCACGCCGCGCCGGACCGCTCCTGCTCGTGCACAAGCGCCTGATGCATGCCGGAAAGCTGGGTGGCGTTGAAGCGGGCCAGCGCCACCAGTGCCTCGGCCTTCACCGGGTTCTGCTTGTGCGGCATAGCCGACGAACTGCCGCCGCCGGAAAGCGCGATGTCGGTACCGGCCTGCGCCATCAGCGCCATGTCCTGCCCGAACTTGCCGATGCTGCCCGTCACCAGAGACAGCCAGCCGGCGAAATCGGCGAGCGCATCACGCTGGCTATGCCACTGCGGCGCGTCGGCGAGGCCGAGCCTGGCGGCCAGTGCCGCGCGGACAAGCTCGGCCTTGTCGCCCAGTTTCTCCAGCGTGCCGGCCGCACCGCCGAACTGCACCACCAGCAGCCGCCCGGACTGTTCCGTCAATCGCAATTGATGGCGTTGCAGCGGTGCCTGCCACGGCCGGACGCGGTCTGACACCTGGATCGGGATTGCTGGCTGCATGCGGGTCATCGCCATCAGGGCCTTTTTCCCGAACTGCTCTTCGAGAGAAGCAAATCGCACGATATTCTCGGTCAACAGCAGGCCAAGATGCTCGACCACGGGTTTCAGCCGAAGCATCAACGCGGTGTCGATGACATCCTGGCTGGTCGCCCCGAAATGAACCCACTGGCCATGCGGTTCGCCAACAGCGGTCTTGATCTGCCGCACCAACTCGGGAACTGCGACGCCATCTCTGGCGACGCCGGCGCGCAGCTTCGCCGTGTCGGGCCGGAATGAGGCCAGAGCCATAACGATCGCGGCTTCGGCCTCGTGAGGGATGACGCCGCTTTCCGCCTGGGCCTCCGCCAGCGCACGCTCGAAGGTGAGCATCGCGGCGATTTCCGCTTCCACGGAAAAATGCCTCGCCGCCTCCTCGTCGCCGAGAAGGCCCGACATCAGCGGATGGTCGAAGGGCGATAAGGTCATGCGGCGGTCACGGTCAGCTGTCGAAGAAGACCGTCTCCTTCTCACCCTGCAGATGGACATCGAAGATGTAGCTGTCGCCCTTGCGTTCGGCGATCAGCGTCGGCACGCGCACCCGATGCTCGATGCGGGCCAGGATCGGATCCTCGGCATTGGCCTTTGCCTCGTCGGAAAAATAGAGCCGCGTGTGCAGGCCGATGTTGATGCCGCGCGCCACGATCCACAGGCTGACATGCGGCGCCATCAGCCGCCCGTCGCGGAACGGAACACGACCTGGCTTGATCGTCTGGAAGGTGCATAGCCCCGTTTCCATGTCGCTCGGGCAGCGGCCCCAGCCCAAAAAATCCGGATCGGCTGCTCCGCGCAATTCGGCCGGCGAATTGTAGAGCCCATTGGCATCGGCCTGCCAGATCTCGATCAGCGCATCCCTGAGCGGCGTACCGGTGCCGTCGAGCACCCGGATCTCGAGCCCGATCCGCTCGCCTTGGGTCTTGTCGTTGACCATCGAAGCGCCGAGATCGGCCGGATAGACCCCACCGATGCCGCAGAAGTTGGGCGTCAACCCGATATGCACATAAGGGCCGGCGGTCTGCGAAGGGCTTTCCTTGAGACGGTCAAGCGACTGCGCCATCAATTGCCCTCCGGCCGGTTCTCGAACAGCGAGGCGCGCCGTCCGCGCAGCACGATGTCGAACTTGTAGGCGCGCGCATCCATCGGAATGGTCGCCTGCATGTCCAAAGCGGCGATCAGCGTGTCGATTGCCGCTCTGTCGCGAATGCCGCGCACGATCGGGCAATGCCAGATCAGCGGATCGCCTTCGAAATACATCTGCGTGATCAGCCGCTGCGCAAAGGCGTGGCCGAAAATCGAGAAATGGATGTGCGAGGGCCGCCAGTCATTGGACCCGTTCGGCCAGGGATAGGGCCCGGGCTTGACGGTGCGAAAAGCATAGCCCCCATCCTCGCCGGTTATGGTGCGGCCGCAGCCGCCGAAATTCGGATCGAGCGGCGCCAGATAGCCGTCCTTCTTGTGGCGGTAGCGGCCGCCTGAATTGGCCTGCCAGAATTCGAGCAGCGCGCCCGGCACGCCCTTGCCGCGCTCGTCGAGCACCCTTCCGTAGACGATGATGCGCTCGCCGATGGCGCTTTCGCCGGGCCCGGCGAAATTGTGGATCAGATCGTTGTCGAGTTCGCCGAGCATGGCGTGGCCGAACACCGGGCCGGTCAGTTCCGACGCCGTGTTGTCGAACGCCAGCAGCGCCTTCTGCGGCGAGCGCAGCACGGAGGTCTTGTAGTCCGGCGTCAGCACCGGCGGGTGCCATGTCCGGTCGCGCGGGAAGAAGGCACCGGTCTCCGGTATCCGGTTCGAGCCGGGCTCAGGCATGGGCGCCCTTGCCTCCATCCATTTGCGAGAACACCTCCTTGGCGATCTTGAAGGCGCGGTTTGCCGCCGGCACGCCGGCATAGATCGCGACATGCAGGAACGCCTCGCAGATATCGTCGCGTGAGGCGCCGGTGTTGGCGGTGGCGCGCACATGCATGGCCACCTCCTCATCATGGCCGAGTGCCGCCAGCAGCGCCAGCGTCACGATCGAGCGCTCACGATGACTCCAACCGGGCCGCGCCCACACGGTTCCCCAGGCGGCCTCGGTGATCAGGTGCTGGAACGGCCGGTCGAAATCGGTGGCGGCGTCCTCGGCGCGATCGACATGCGGATCGCCGAGCACCGAACGCCTGACCGACAGTCCGGTGCGGAATGCGTTTGTATTCTTCGACACTTCATCCATGAGTTTGCTTTCCATCGGCAAGCGAAGCGACAAAGTCGCGGATCAACACGGTCAGCGCCTCAGGCTGCTCGACGCAAGGGATATGCCCGGCGTCGCGGATCACCTCGAAGCGCGCGCCGGGGATGAGATCGGCCAGCGAGCGCACAAGCTCGGGCGGCGTCGAGCCGTCCTGGTCGCCGACGATGCACAGCGTCGACACCGCGATGCGGCGCGCGGCCTCGGTGAAATCCGCGTCGCGAATGGCAGCGCAGGTCCCGGCATAGCCGGCGGGCGCCTGCCTGGTCAGCATGTTCCAATAGCCGTCAAGCTCGGCCGAACGCGCCGTGTGGAAGGCGGGGGTGAACCACATTTTGAGTACCCCGTCGGCAATCTCCTGGATGCCCTTGCTTTCGACTGTTGCAATGCGCGCGTTCCAGCTGTCCGCCGTGCCGATCTTGTGCGCCGTGTCCGACAGGATAAGGCCTTCGACACCTTCGGGGCGCCGCGCATAAAACCCTTGCGCGATGAGCCCGCCCACCGACAGGCCGCACAGCACGACCTTGCCAAGACCGAGATGGTCGATGAGGCCGCAGAGATCGTCGACATGATCGTCGATCGAGTTGACACCGCCAATATCGGAGAGCCCATGACCGCGCTTGTCGTAGACGAGCAGAGGCATTTCACCATCAAGCGCCGAGACAATTTCGTCCCAGATCCGAAAGTCGGTGCCCAGCGAATTGATGAACACGATCGGGCGCGCATTGCCAGCTGCCGGCCTGTAGCAGTGATGCAGCGTGATGCCGCCGATGCTGACGAATGGCACGATTTCGATCCTCCACTGCTACCTTGCACTAGGTGTTTGGTTCGGTAAAATGATATTTTGCGGCATTTCATTAACTTGGGGGTTATCGAACCATGGCCGAAAGCCGCATCCGCTTCAGACACCTGCAGGCGTTTCTCGAAGTGGCGCGGCAAGGCAGCGTGGCGCGCGCCGCCGATTTCCTGCATGTCAGCGCGCCGGCGGTGACCAAGACATTGCGCGAACTGGAAGAGGCGCTCGGCATCGCCGTCGTCGAGCGCGACGGCCGCGGCATAAGGGTGACGCGGCTCGGCGAGATCTTCCTCGGTCATGCCGGAACGGCAGTCACCGCGCTCAAGCGCGGCGTCGATTCCGTCCGGCAAGACGGCGCCATCAACCGCCACCCGATCCGCATCGGCGCGCTGCCCACCGTGTCGGCGCGGGTGATGCCGCTCGCCATGAGCCTGTTCCTGAGCGAGAACACCGGCGCCGCGATCAAGATCGTCACCGGCGAAAATGCGGTGCTGCTCGAACAATTGCGCGTCGGCGCGCTCGACCTCGTCGTCGGCCGGCTCGCGGCGCCGGAAAACATGACCGGCTTCTTCTTCGAGCATCTCTATTCCGAACAGGTGCTGTTCGTGGTGCGGGCCGGACATCCGTTGCTCGAGCCTGGCCAGGACGTATTCGCCCGCCTCGACGAATTCCCGGTGCTGATGCCGACGCGGGAATCCGTCATCCGCCCCTTCGTCGACCGCCTGTTCATCACCAATGGCATGACGGCGCCGGCGACCGAGATCGAGACCGTCTCGGATTCCTTCGGCCGTTCCTTTATGCGCCAGAGCAATGCTGTCTGGATCATCTCGGCCGGCGTCGTCGCCAACGAAATCGCCAGCGGCGCCTTCGTCGCCTTGCCGGTCAACACCGAGGAGACCAAGGGACCGGTTGGCCTGACCATGCGAACCGACACCGCCCCTTCGCCGGCCTTCACCATCCTGCTGCAGACGATCCGCGAGGCGGCCAGCCACCACGCCTGACGCGCACCAGCGCCCCTGCCTCTTCCGGGAATTGCTCTTTGTCTTTGCGCAATTCCGGACGGAAAACCGCTGCACACTTTTCCTGGAATTGCTCTATGTCTTTACGCAATTCCGGACGGAAAACCGCTGCACACTTTTCCCGGAATTGCTTAAGCGATCGAATGCGGCATCGCGGCAACGCCAAGCAGCCTCTCGATGGTCTGCGGGCTGGCGCGCAGTGTCGCCGGCGTCCCCGTCCAGGCGATCCGGCCGCGCTCGAGGATGAGCACCTGATCGGCGAAGTCCAGTGCGGCCCGGATCCTTTGCTCGACGAGCAGGATGGTCATTTCGCCGCCGGAAGCGAGCCGTGTCAGCGCCGCCATAAGTTCGTCGCAGATCACGGGCGCCAGTCCTTCGAGCGGCTCGTCAAGCATCAGCACGGATGGACGGCCGAGAATGGTGCGCGCCGTCGTCAGCATCTGCTGTTCGCCGCCTGAGAGCTGGTTGCCGCGATTGCGCCGCCGCTCCTTCAGCCGAGGGAACATGGCGTAAGCCTCGTCCACGGCCGAGCGCTGGCGATCCTTCAGCCCGACGAAGAGGTTCTCCTCCACGGTCAGCGACGGGAAGATGCCGCGCTCCTGCGGCACGTAGCCGAGGCCAAGCCAGGCGCGCGAGGCGCTGTCCTTGCCGACGATGTCGACGCCCCCGAGCCTGATCTCTCCGGCATGGCGCCGCGTCTGGCCGGCGATCGTGGCGAGCAGTGTCGATTTGCCGACGCCGTTTCGTCCGAGCACCGCCAGCCTGGCGCCCGCAGGCGCAACGAAAGACACGTCTTCGAGCACACGGGTCTGACCGTAGCCAGCGGTCAGACCCGATATCTCAAGCGGCGCTGCGGTCATCGGCATAGCTCCCGAGATAGGCCTCGCGCACGCGCGCATCCTTCGTCACGTCGCCGGGTGCGCCGTCGAAGATGATCGTGCCGGCGGCCAGGACGATGACCCGTTTGGCAAAACGGAACACAAGATCCATGTCGTGTTCGATCATGAGCACCGCCAGGTCGGCGGGAAGCCCGGCGAGTGCGGCCTCGATGCGCGGGGTTTCGCTTTGCGGAACACCGGCCGCTGGCTCGTCCAGCAGCAACACTTTCGGTCTCAACGCCAACGCGAACGCAATCTCCAGCAGCCGCTGCTGCCCGTAGGCGATCTCCGCAACCTTGCGGTCGGCGGCGGCCTCCAGGCCAAGCGTGCGCAGCAGCGCCTCGCTCTCTTCGAGGACTTCAGGCATCGACCAGAACGTTCCGTACAGGCGGCCGGTACGGCCCTGGCGCTGCAGGACGGCGAGTGCGAGATGTTCCCGCGGCGTCATCTCCGGGAAGAGACGCGTGACCTGAAAGGACCGTACCAGGCCGCGTTGCACGCGCTGCATCGGCTTCATGCCGTTGATCTGATCGCCGGCGAGGCGGACGACCCCTGAATCCGGTTTCAGATGGCCGGTGACGAGATTGACGAACGTGGTCTTGCCGGCGCCGTTTGGCCCGATAAGCGCCACGCGGTCGCCGGGCGCCATCGCCAGCGAGACGGCCTGGGTCACCGCCAGCCCGCCGAAGGCCTTGCTCAGCCGCTCGACCTCGAACAAAGCGGTCATCGCCGCCTCCACTGATCGAACAGCTGGGCGGCCGTGCCAAAAATGCCGCGCGGCGCAAACAGCACGACACCGACCAGCAGCGCGCCCATGATCGTCAGCCAGTGGAACGGGTTGGCGGCGGAAACGAAATCCTCGAACAGCATGAAGACGACCGTGCCGATGATCGCGCCGTAGAGCGATCCGGTGCCGCCAAGCACCAGCATCACCAGCGCCTGCGCCGAGAGGGTGAAGCTCAGGCTGTCGAGCCCCACCACCTGGGTGGAGATTGCATTGAGGCCACCACCGACGCCGGCGACCAGGCCGGAGATGATGTACATCTTGAGCAGTGTCTTGCGCACCGACGCACCCATTGCCGCAACCCGGATCGGATCCTGCCGGATGCCGCGGCAGAGCATGCCAAACGGGGAGCGCGACAGGCGCTGCAGCAGGAAGAAGACAATCACCAGCAGCGCTATTCCCAGCACATAGGCGGTGCGTCCCCAAAGATCGAATGCGAAAACGCCGAACAGCGGGCTTGGCGCAATGTCCGTCAGGCCATCGCTACCGCCGGTCCAGCTCGCGGCCTTGTTGGCCGCCTCGTGAAAGAGATTGACGATGGCGATCGAAAGCACGAGTTGCCCGAGCCCGTGGCCGCGCAGGACGACGAGGCCGGATATGAGGCCGGCGACCGCGCCGCCTGCGGCGCCTGCCGCAATCATGGCGATCGGGTCCGATATGCCGAAATGCGCGGCGGCGATGCCGGCGGCATAGGCCCCGGCACCGAACAGCGCGGCGTGGCCGAGTGTCGCCACGCCGCAGAAGCCGGTCACGAGATCGATCGACAGCACCAGCATGACGATGCCGATGACGCGCGTGAGCAGCGCAAGATTGTTGGGAAACAGCAGATAGCCGACGATCGCCGCCGCAAGGATCGCCGCAAGGCCGATCCAGTCAGCCGAAGCGGGGGAACGCGGCCTGGCGACTTGCCCGGCGAGGCTTGCAGGATGATTGGCGTCCATCCGTCAGGCCCTTCCAAGCAGGCCGCGCGGGAACGCGCAGACGATGACGATCACGGCAAGGTAGAAGAAGAACTCGCCATATTCCGGCACCAGATAACGTCCCGTCGTGTCGACCGCGCCAAGCACGAGGCAGGCAAGCAAGGCGCCGCCGATCGAACCGGCTCCGCCGACCGAGACGACTACGAGGAAGGTCACCATGTAGCGCAGCGCGTAGTAGGGTTCGATCGGCAGCAGTTCGGCGCCGACGATGCCGCCGAACGCTGCAAGGCCGACAGCGATGGCGAAGCTCGCCGCATAGACGGATTTTGTCCTCACGCCGAGCGCAGCGGCCATCGGCGCATTGTCCACCGAGGCGCGCAGCTTCACCCCGAAGGGCGTCCTCTCGACGAGATACCAGAGCGCCGCTGCGACGGCGAGGCCGCACAGAATCGCAAACAGCTTGTGCGCGGCAATCGAACGAAAGCCGAGATCGACCGGGCCGCTCAGCATGGCGGGCAACGGGATGGTCTTGAGCGTCGGCCCGAATAGATAGTTCGCGATGCCGATGATGCAGAAGGTGATGCCGATCGTCATGAGTACCTGGATGAGTTCCGGCTTGTTGTAGATGCGGCGGTAGAGCAGTCGCTCGATCGGTGCAGCAATCACAACGGTGCCGGCCACCGCCAGCACGACACCGGCGACATAGCCCAGGCCAAGATCACGCACGGCATAGGAGGCGAGATAGCCGCCGACCATCGCGAAGGCGCCGTGCGCCAGATTCACCACCCGCATCAGACCCATCGTCATCGACAGGCCGATCGAGATGACGAACAGCACCATGCCGTAGGCAAGGGCGTCGACCGCGATGCTGAGCACGCTCTGCATGTCTCACTCCGAGGGCTCGCCGCGGACGGCCGCCCGCGGACATGGATCTGGCGGCTGGGGGCTCGCCTCGGCAAGGTTACTTGGCGGCGGCGAGACCGGGATCGGTCATGTTCGCGAACGTCTGGATCTCCTTGTTGTAGTAGGTGCCGTCAGCGGCCTTGGCGACCTCCCGCAAATAGATGTTCTGCCTGAGGTGGCGGCTTTCGGGATCGATCGACACTGGTCCGCGCGGGGACTCCCAGGCCATGCCCTTGACGGCGTCGACGGCCTTGGCGGCATCCTGCTTGCCCCCTGTCGCCTCGATCATCTTGTAGATCACCCGCATGCCGTCATAGGCACCGACCGACGGGAAGGACAGCTCGGCCGGATTGCCGATCGCGGCACGCGCCGCCTCGACAAACTTCTTGTTCTCGGGTGAGTCGTGCGCGATCGAATAGTGAAAGGTGGTCGTTACGCCGAGGGCAATATCGCCCAGCGCTGGCAGATCGGATTCCTGCGTCAGGTCGCCAGGTGCCAGGAACTGGATGCCGGCTCCCTTGAGGCCGTTCTCGTTGTAGGACTTCAGGAAGCCTAGGGTGGTCGGACCGGACGGCAGGAAGGCAAACACGGCCTCGGCGCCGGAGTCCTTCACGCGCTGCATGATCGGACTGAAATCGGTCGTCGAAAGCGGCATGCGAACCGACTCGACGATCTCCCCGCCATCCGCCTTGAAGGTGGTGGCGAAAGCCGTCTCGGCATCGACACCGGGGCCGTAGTCGCTGACGACGGTGATGACCTTTTTGATGCCGCGCGCGGTCGCCACCTTTGCCATCGGTACCGACGTCTGCCAGAGCGTGAAGGAGGTGCGCACGACGAGCGGGCTCTTGGTCACGATCGCCGACGTCGCCGCGTTCATGATCACCATCGGCACGTTCGCCTGCTCGAGAAGCGGCGTGACCGCCATGGCATCGGGCGTGAAATAGAATCCGGCGAGATACTGGACGCTCTCCTTGACGACCAGATCCTGGGCAAGTGCCTTGGCTTGCGCGGGGTTGGCTGCCGGAAGGTCGCGATAGACGATTTCGACGTCGTCGTTGCCGACCTTCGCGCCGTTCAACGCCATCCAGGCGTCGATGCCGGCCTTGAAATTCTTGCCCTGGATGGCGAAGGGACCGGAGAACGGCCCGACCACGCCGACCTTGATCGTCTCCGCACCAGCGGCTCCGCTGAGCGCTATTGCCGCCACCGCGGCCAGAAGCATGCGTTTCATGGCTTTCCTCCCTCAGCAGCCACCCAGCCTCCAGCAGGGTTTTCGACCGCATCGGTCTGGTCTCTCATGCAGAAATGGTGATGTAAAATGAAAATAAGTCGTCGATTGTTAACCTCCTGGATAGGGAATCCGAAGCGAAGGCGGCCATGGTTTCCGCCGGCGCTGCTTTCGGTCGCCACTGAAACGAGCGGAGTGGTGCTATCCGAGAGTGAGCCCGGCCTTGCGCGCTTCCTCGCGCAGGAACGGCAGCCCGACCTCGATGACGTCGCGCGGGTCTTCCGCCACCGGGCGCCACACCGCGAGGCCGCCGGCGATATCGACGTCGACATGGTTCATGCTTTCCAGCGTGATCGGCCCCTCATAGCCGATATCGGCGATCGCCTTCATGCAGGCAGCCCAGTTGAGCATGCCGCGTCCCGGCACGCCGCGATTGGCCTCCGACACGTGCACATAGCCGAGGAAGGGCGCGGCCGCCTCGAAGCCGGCGGCAAAGCTCTCCTCCTCGATATGCATGTGATAGGTGTCGAGGTGGATGAAGATATTGGGCGCGCCGATGCGTTCGATGATCCGCGTTGCATCGATGCCGCGGTTGATCAGGTGCGTCTCATAGCGGTTGCAGGGCTCGATGCCGAGCTTCAGGCCGCGTGACTTTGCCGCCTTCGCCGCCCGTTCGAGGAAACGGCACATGCCGTCGATTTCCTTGCGCGTCGGCGCCCGCCCGGTGGTCTTGCCGATCGTGCCATAGGTGACGCCGCCGAGGGCCTCGGCGCCGACCTCGTTGCAGACCTTGAAGGCCGGTTCGAGGAAATCCAGCGCCTCGTCCGGCCGCTCGACCACGTCTAGCGCGCGCGGCAGGCCGAGCGACGGGATCAGCTCGACGCCATAGTGATTGGCGAAGGCGCGGGTGCGCTTGGTGTCGATCTCCTCAGGGCGCAGCAGCGGGATCTCCATCAGCCCGATGCCATATTCCTTCAGCCGGTCCATCTGCGGCTCGATTCGCGCGAGGTCCCAGACCGGGGCAATGGCGAAAGTGTGCAGTCCAAAAGTATTCATCAGTCAGCCTCGTTGTTCATGCGCCGCCGCGGCGCTGGTATCGCCGCCGCCGACGATGCGGCTGACGACTTCGTTCATGTTGGTCTTGGCGGTGACGAGATCGGCATCGGCGCGGCCGTGGCGCAGCACCACGATACGGTCGGTGACCGAGAGCACGTCGTTCAGCCGGTGCGAGATCAGGATAACGGCGATGCCTTCCGACTTCAGCCGCCGGATCAGGTCGAGCACGCTCTGCACCTCGCGCACCGCAAGGGCAGCCGTCGGCTCGTCCATGATCACCAGCTTCGGATTGAAGGTCAGCGCCCGCGCGATCGCCACTGTCTGCTGCTGGCCGCCCGAGAACGAGCCGACCGAGCGGTTGATCGAAGGCAGATGCGCGCCGAGCCGCTCGATCATTTTCGCGGCCTGGCGGTCCATCTCGGCCTTGTCGACAATACCCGGAAACAGGCCGAACAGCTTCTTCGTCGGCTCGCGACCGAGGAAGATGTTGGCGGCTACGTCCTGTTGCTTGGCCAAGGACAGGTCCTGATAGATCATCTCGATGCCAAGTTCGCGCCGCTGGCCGGGATCGAGCGCGAGAATGTCCTTGCCGTCGAATTCGATCGAGCCGGAATCGGCCCGGTATATACCGGTAATGGTCTTCATCAGCGTCGACTTGCCGGCGCCATTATCGCCGACGAGGCCGACGACTTCGCCCGCCGCGACCGAAAGGTCGACGCCATGCAGCACGTCGACCGCGCCAAAACTCTTTCGAATGCCATGGAGCGAAAGAAGGGTCATACGCGCGACTCCTTCCGGACCTGATATTGGTCGATGAACACCGCAAGGATCAGCACCGCGCCGATCGCCATCTGCTGGTAGTAGGACTGCACGGCAAGCAGCGTCAGCCCGTTCTGCAGCACGCCCATGATCAGCGCGCCGATCATCGTGCCGAGGATCGAGGCGCGGCCGCCGAACAGATTGGTACCGCCGATGATCGCCGCGGTGATCGCGGTCAGCTCGTAGTTGATGCCGGCCGTCGGGTCGCCGGCGTTGACGCGGGCGGTGAACAGCAGGCCGGCAAGGCCGGCGAGCGCCCCGGACAGCGTATAGATGATGCGGCGGTGATGTTCGACGCGGATGCCGGCGGCGCGCGCCGCACCTTCGCTGTCGCCGAGCGCCAGCGTGTGGCGGCCGAAGCGTGTATAGGCGAGCACGCAATGCGCGACGATGGCCGTCAGCACCAGCAGGATGACCGGCATCGGAATGCCGAACGGCCGGCCCTGGCCGATATAGACGATCGCCGCCGGCAGGCCGTAGATCGCCCTGCCCTGCGAAATGACCAGCGCCAGGCCACGCGCCAGGCCGAGCATGCCGAGCGTGACGATGAAGGCGGGCACGAACGCGCGGGTGACCAATTGCCCGTTGATGTAGCCGGCAAGCCCGCCAGCCAGAATGCAGGCGATGACCGCAAACACCGACGGCCAGCCGAGATTGACGGCAACGAAGGCGCCGGCCACGCCCGCCAGCCCCATGACCGAGCCGAGCGACAGGTCGAGCCCGCCAGAACCGATGACGAAGGTGGCCGCGATCGCCAGCACGCCGATCGTCGAGGTCGCCAAAAGGATGTTGAGGAAATTGCTGAGCGACAGGAAGAAGGGCGACAGCACCGCCATCGCCGCGCTCAGCGCCAGAAGCACGACAAGCGATTCCAGCCTTATGTGGAGCCGTTCGACGGATGCACGCTGCACCCGAGCCCAGAAACCGGGCTGCGCCATTTCGGAAGCCATGTTGCCTCGCTTGCGAGAAAAGAAGTTGGCTGGCGCAGGCTAAACCCGCGCTAGCCCGTCCGGGAGGACTATTTCACATATTCGAGCATCGGCTCCTTGCCGGCGTCGAGCACATCCTTGGTCAGCACCAGCGTCGGCACGGCGATGTTCTCCTCGACCTTGTCGCCGGCGATCGCCTTCTTGACGTTCTCGACCGCCTGCTTGCCGACCAGATAGGGAAGCTGCGCCACGGAAGCGTTGAGCCGGCCTTCTTTGATCGACTTCACGGCATCCGAATTGCCGTCGACGCCGATGATCGTCACCTGCTGGCCCTTGCCGGCGGCATAGACGGATTCGACCGCGCCCAGCGCCATGCCGTCATTGGCGCAGAAGATGGCGACGAGATCCGGATGCGCGGTCAGCGTGTCGGTTGCGATCGACGCCGCCTTGCCGCGGTCCCAGTCGCCGGGCAGCGAGGCGACCACTTCCAGCCCCGGCGCCAGTTCCTTCAGTTTGTCGGCAAAACCCTTGGCGCGCTTCTCGCCGGTAATGTTGCCCGACAGGCCTTCGATGACCAGCACCGGGCCCTTGGCGTCCTTGCCAAGCTTGGACACCAGATATTCGGCGCCCTGCCCGCCGGCCGCGACATTGTCGGAGCCGATGCGGAAGGTGATCTTGATGCCTTCCTTGTCGAGCACCGCCGGATCGAGATTGCCGTCGAGATCGACGACCTTGATGCCGGCACCCTGCGCCGCCTTCAGGCAGGGCAGCAGATTGGTGGAGTTGATGGCGGCGGTGATCATCGCCACGGGCTTGCGTTCGAGCATGGTGTTGCAGAGGTTGAGCTGCGGCTCGGCCGCCTGGTCGCTTTCGGCCGCCTGCTGGAAATACTTCACGCCGGCTTCCTTGGCGCCATCCTCGACGCCCTGGCCCATCGCGCCCCAGAACGGATTGGCCAGCGTCTTCATCAGCACGCCGTATTCGCCGTCCTCGGCCTTCGCCGAACCGATGGCCGAAACGGCCAGAGCGACGCCGAGGGCAAGAGTAAATCGATTTATCTTTAGAACCAATGCTTTCATGTCTTCCTCCCTGTTGATGTCACGCGCCACAAGCCAAAGCCAGGTGCGGCGCTACTTAGTTGTCGACAATGGGGGCTATTGTCGGTTTCCTCCCCCGGAATGCGGGCCGCTGCCTGGCGAGCCAACGGATTCCCGCATCAAAACCTTGCAAGGCTCGAGCCGCGCCTTGGGCGGGCCGTCCCCGCCATCGATCCTGGCAAACAACACATCCATTGCCTGGGCGGCGATCTGCCGGACCGGCTGCACCACGGCGGCGATGGCCGGCCATGTCACCTGCATCCATTCGGCATCGTCGAAGCCGACCAGCGAGATGTCGTCCGGGCAATGCCAGCCGCGCCGGCGGAATTCCGACAGCGCCACCAGCGTTCCCTTGAGAAACAGCGAATAGACCGCCGTCGGCCGTTCGCCCCCTTTGGCGCCCTTGTCGAAATAGTCGTGCAACAGCGCACGCAACGGCTCGACTTCGCTCTCCGAAAGCACGACGTCGATCCGCACGTCCGGCACCAGTTCCAGCGCCTTGGCACGAAACCCGTCGAGACGGGCGCGCACCGTCGCCGCCTGCTGACCAAGGCCGATGACGAGGATGTGGCGGTGCCCCTTGCCGATCAGTTCGCGCGCCACCTCTGCGCTGGCGGCAGCACTGTCGGCCGAGACCGTGTCGAAGGCATCGTCGGCAAGCACCCGGTCGATCAGCACGCCGGTCATGCCATTGGCCTTCATGAAGCCGGCTGCCGGGCCATGCTCATTGCGCACCGGCGCCAGCACCACGCCGGCGACCCGCCAGTCATGCATGCGCGCAAGGACCTCCTTCTCGCGTGCTTCCGATTCACGGCTTGAGGCAGCCACCAGCGTGTAGCCGCGCTGCTCGGCGAGGCCCTCAAGTTCGCTGACCATCTGGCCGAAGAATTCGCTCTCGAACTCGGGCATGATGGCGCCGATGATGCGGCGCTTCGCCCGCCGCATGTCGGAGGCCAGCGGATCGACACGGTAGCCCAAATGCTCGACGGCATCGAAGACACGCTGCGCATTTTCGGGCTTCACCGTGGTGACGCCCGCCAGAACCTTGGAGACCGTGGCCGCGGACACACCGGCGCGGCTAGCCACGTCGTGGATCGACGAACGCCGCTGGGCTTGCCGATGCGCCATTATCCTCCTCCCGAGGGCAGGTCACTGCCTGCCGCGCCGTTGGCGTAACCGATAAATCGATTTTTCGCAGTTGTAAATCGTTTAATCATGAGTAAAACACAGATGTGAATGGCGTGATACGATCGCGCCAGGAGGAGCATCATGCCCGACAATGCTTTGCCGCTGGTCATCAGCGCGCCCGAGCCCCGCACGCTCGACCTGATCTTCACGCCGCCGCAGCTGGCGCTTTTTCGCAAGAAATATCGCATCGTCGAAACAACGCCCGAAGGCGTCGCCGGGTTGCCGCCGGATGTGCTGGCCGCGGCGCGCTACATCGTCGGCCAGCCACCGATCGCGCCGAAGACACTCGAAAGCCTGAAGGCGCTGCGCTGCGTCTTCAATGTCGAGACCAACCTCCTCAACAATATGCCTTACGAGACGCTGTTTCAGCGCGGCATCCATGTCGTCACCACCGGGCTGGTGTTTGCCGAGCCGGTCGCCGAACTCGGCCTTGCCATGGCGCTCAACCTTGCGCGCGGCATCGTCGATGCCGACGTCGCCTTCCGGCAGGGCAAGGAGTTGTGGGGCGGCGACGGCAACCAGAAAGCGCGGCTGCTGTCGGGCGCCGATGTCGGCATCATCGGCTTCGGCGACCTTGGGCGTGCACTGAATCGCCTGCTGTCCGGCTTCCGAACCAGGACAAAAGTCTTCGACCCCTGGCTGCCGCCATCGATCCTCATCGACAATGGCGTCGAGCCGGCCTCGCTCGACGATGTCCTGTCCACCAGCGACTTCGTCTTCGTCGTCGCCTCGGTGACCAGCGAGAACCAGGGCTTTCTCGGCGCCGACGCCTTCACGAAAATGCGTGAAGGGGCAGCCTTCATCCTGCTCAGCCGCGCCGGTGTCGTCGACTTTCAGGCGTTGATGGACGCCGTCCGCAGCGGCCACATCGTCGCCGCCAGCGACGTCTTCCCGGAAGAGCCGCTGGCTCGAGACCATCCCGTGCGCGCCCTGCCCGGCTTCCTGCGCTCGGCCCACCGCGCCGGAGCGCTCGACATCGCCTTCAAGCGCATGGGCGACATGGTGCTGGAGGACATGGATCTGATCGACCGCGGCCTGCCGCCGCTGCGCTCGAAGCGCGCCGAGCGCGAGACCGTTTCCAGGATGCGCTCGAAGCCGGTGGACAAGAACTAAATCCAGGCGCAGGACAATGAGGTTCTGGTACAATTTCAGGCCCGAGGCCAGCTTAGCCGACTCATGCGAGAAAAATTCGAACAGGTTTCAAACTTATTTCGGTAATATTTTACCGGGTTTGGCCTTTCGCGCAAAAACCGGAACCTTCATCCGGACCTGTCGTTTGACCTCTGATCGTTGCTTCGACGATCCTAAAGCAACAGGAGGATTATACCATGAACATCAAGATGATCTGTTTGGGCGCCATGACGCTTTCGATGGTCGCGGGCTCGGCTCTCGCCGCAGGGGAGACCGGTACTTCTGCGCTTGATGATCCGGCCAAGATGCAGCCTTTCTATACCGACTCCAGCATGAAGACGATGGTCAGCAGCGACGACTTCGTGAAGGCTTGGAAGGCGCTGTCGCCTGACGACCAGACCGCGATGATGGCGGCTTGCGACGAAGAGGCGAAGAACGCCAACGCCACCAACAGCCATCCGGAATTCTGCAGCAGCGTCAAGGCCAACGGCGGCAGCAAGTAGTCGCTATCGCCAGTGCATGTGAAGACGGCCTCGATCGAGGGGTCGTTTTTGCATGCACGACATCACAGGGAGCCGAGCCGAAGCGCGTTGCGCGCGATCTTCCAGGCGGATTCGACATGCCGCCGCGCCGCAGCCTCGGCCTCTTCCGGTTTGTGTGAGCGGATGGCATCCATGATCCCCGTCATTTCGGCGATCGCCGGCTCGCGGCGGTTCTCCGAGGCGATGGTCATGGAGCGCAACTGGTTGATGCGGACATTCAGCCCGTTGACGATTTCCCAGGCAATGCGCTTGTCCGCCGCCTCGAACAGCACCTCGTAGAACCTGGCCGTCGCCCGCATCACCTCGACCGGCTGCCCCGACGCCCATGCTTCGAACAGATTGGCCAGCGCGCTGTCCAGCAAGGAAATCTGCTCGTCCGTGGCCGACATGGCGCAGGCCCGCGCGGCGATGCCCTCCAGCAGCGCCCGCAATTCATAGATCTCGTCGGTGCGGCCGAGATCGGGCTTGGCCACGGCGGGCCCATGGCCGGGGATCATTTGCACCAGGCCTTCCGCTTCGAGCTGCCGCAGAACCTCGCGGACGACCGACCGGCTGACGCCGAGCTGGTCGCAAAGCGGCCGCTCGACCAGCCTTTCGCCCGGCTGGAAATGGAGATCCATGATCGCCTCGCGCATGCGCTCCAGCGCCAGCGTCCTCAGCGTCTTGGCGGAGCGGTCGATCCGCAGCGTATCGTCTGACATTTTCTCTCCGCCTCCTCGCGCTGCCACAAAACAGATTCCATGACCAGTTGACAAGGTTCTTGGCACTCCATAGCATGGTATACCATAAGACGATACAGGGATGACGGCGTTGCCTGGCGCCATCGCGACCAAGGACATCTGATGAATCCGGCCATTCGAAAGACCGTCACCTACATCGACAACACGCTGATCGAGGGCGGCAAGACGGCACCCCGGCCGCTGCGTCTGATCGGCGTCGCCGCGGTGCTGACGAACCCCTGGGCCGGACGCGGTTTCACCGAAGATCTTTCGCCTGAGATCCGCGCCATCGCTCCCGTCCTGGGCGAATTGCTGACGCGGGAAATCATCGCTGTGGCCGGCTCCGGCGAGGCGATCGAAGGCTACGGCAAGGCGGCCATCTGCGGCACGTCGGGCGAGATCGAGCACGCATCGGCGCTGATCCACACGCTGCATTTCGGCAACCACTATCGCCGCGCCGTCGGCGCCAAGACCTATCTCGCCTTCACCAATCTGCGCGGCGGACCGAACACGCCGATCATGATCCCACTGATGGACAAGAACGACGAAGGCCGCCGCTCCCACTATCTCACCGTGCATTTCCAGATCGGCGACGCGCCCGCCCCCGACGAACTGGTGGTGGCGCTCGGCGCCTCCATCGGCGGCCGTCCGCACCATCGCATCGGCGACCGCTATCAGGATCTCAAGGAGGTCGGTGATTTGCATGGCTGACGTCGCCGCCTTGATCCGACGCACGGCTCCCGATGGCACCGGCTTCATCCGCGCCGGCTCCGGCGCGCCGGTGCTGTTCATCCACGGCGTCGGCATGAATGCCGCGATCTGGCAGCCTCAGATCGAGATGATGAAAGACCGCCACGATGTGGTCGCCATCGACATGCTCGGCCATGGCGGTTCACCTCTGCCGCCGGAGAATGCCGAACTGTCAGATTTTGCCGATCAGGCAATCGCCTTGCTCGACCATCTCGGCCTCGCTTCCGTAGCCGTGGTCGGCCATTCCATGGGTGCACTCGTCGCCCAGGAGATCGCGCTTCGCACGCCGTCCCGAGTGAGTTCCATCGTCTGCCTCAACGCGGTCTTCCGCCGCCCTGCGGACCTCGCCCAGGCGGTGCGCGAGCGCGCGGCGGCGCTCGGCGGTCACGGCGACCCACAAGCCATTGCCGCAACGATTGCCCGCTGGTTCGGCGATCCGATTCCGGCCGATCTTGTCGGCGCTGCCGAAACCGCCCGCACCGCGCTCGAAAGCGTCGACGCGCAAGGCTACGCCCGCACCTACCGTCTGTTCGCCCGTGCCGATACCGAGCATGTCGAGCGTCTGGCCGGTCTTGCGGCTCCAGCCCTGTTCATGACCGGATCGGAAGACAGGAACTCCACGCCAGCCATGTCGGCAGCGATGGCGCGGCTTGCGCCAAACGGCCAATGCCTGGTTCTGGGCGACGAAAAGCACATGATGACAATTGCTTCGCCGCAAAAGCTGACTCACCATATCAAGGCGTTTCTCGACAGGACGGCGGATGCTTCCGTCGGCACCGCCCCTGCTTTCGACGCCATTGAATTCCGGCGCGCTCTCGGCTCCTTCCTGACCGGCGTCACCATCGTGACGACGATCGGCGCCGAAGGCGAACCGCGCGGCTTCACCGCCAACTCCTTCACGTCGGTCTCGCTCGAGCCGCCGCTGGTGCTGGTCTGCATTGCCAAGAAGGCGCTGGGACACCAGGCCTTCTCGACCTCCAGGGGCTTCGCGATCAACATCCTGTCGGAGGCGCAAAAAACCGAATCCGGCATCTTCGCCTCCAAGGCCGCCGACAAGTTCGCCGCCGTGGCGTGGCAATCCGGACAGACCGGCAATCCCCTGATCGACGGTTCGGTCGCCGTGTTCGATTGCGACATGGAACAACTGGTCGATGCCGGCGACCATTCGATCCTGATCGGCCGTGTCCGCGACTTCACCCACAATGGCGCGCAGCCGCTCGGCTACTGCCGCGGCACCTATGTCACGCCGGGCCTCAGCCAGGAGGCGCTGGCGGCGGCACCTCAAGGGACCGAAGTCGGCGCCATCCTCGAAAACGAAGGCCGCGTACTGTTCTTCGAAACACCGGATGGCTTGCACGAACTGCCGGCCGGCCGCGGGCTGGGGACGCCGCAGGATGCCCGCAGTCTGAAGGGGCGCCTTGCCGCGAAGGGTGTCGGCGCACAGCTCGGCTTCCTGTTTGCCGTCTGGGACGACGCGGCGGATCCGACGCGCTCGCATGTCTACTACCGGGGGACGGCCGACGCCCCCGCCTCCGGCGATCGCCAGGTCAGGCTTGTCGACATCGACCAGATCGCCGGTCTCAGCATCGCCGACCCGGCGGTTCGTTCGATGCTGACCCGCTATGTGCGCGAACGCACCGAAGATGCATTTGGCGTCTATGTCGGCAATGAGGTGGAAGGCGAAGTCCGGCCATTGGCCAGGCCCGCACCGCCCGCCGCTCTTCAATCCGGTCGCAGGGGAAGCCGATGAAGTTTTCGCTTTTCGTCCACATGGAACGCTCGGATCTGACGAAGCCGCATTCCGAGCTTGTCGCCGATCTGGAGGAACTGGTGCTGCTGGCCGAGCAGGCCGGCTTCGAGACCGCCTGGATCGGCGAGCATCACGGCATGGAATTCACCATCTCGCCCAACCCGTTCATCAACATCGCCTATCTCGGCGCGAAGACCAGCACCATCCGGCTCGGCACGGGAACCATCGTCGCGCCCTTCTGGCACCCGATCAAGCTTGCCGGCGAAGCGGCGATGGCCGACGTCATCACCGGCGGCCGGCTCGACATCGGCATCGCGCGCGGCGCCTACAGCTATGAATACGAGCGGCTCTTCCCCGGCCTGGACGCGTGGGTTGCGGGCCAGCGCATGCGCGAGATGATCCCGGCGCTGCACGGCCTGTGGGACGGCGACTTCGAACTTTCGGGCGAGTTCTGGACGTTCCCCGCGACGACCTCGTCACCCAAGCCGTTGCAGGCGCCTTATCCGCCGATCTGGGTGGCGGCGCGCGACCCCAATTCGCACGATTTTGCCGTCGCCAACAAATGCAACGTGCAGGTGACGCCACTTGCCTCCGGCGATGGCGAAGTGGCGAGCCTGATGGAGCGCTTCAATACGGCCTGCGTCGCCCATCCGGAGATAAAGCGGCCCGAGATCATGCTCTTGATGCACACCTTCGTGGCCGAGGATGCAGCCGATGCCGATCGCCTGACGCAGGACCTGTCGCAATTCTACTGCCAGTTCGGCGCCTGGTTCCAGAACAAGAAGCCGGTGCGCCAGGGCATATTGGAGCCGCTGACCGAGGCCGAGATCGCAGCCATGCCGCAATACGCACCGGACAAGATCCGGCAGAATCTCGTCATCGGCGAAGCCGACGAGGTGATCGCCAGGCTGAAGACCTATGAAGCCCAAGGCTACGACCAGTACTCGATCTGGATCGACAGCGGCCTCTCGCACCAGCGCAAGAAGAAGTCGCTGCAACTCTTCATCGACAAGGTGATGCCGGCTTTCCAGGAGGCGGGGCCGACATGAGCACCGTCGCATTCAAAAACTACATAGACGGCCAGTTCGCCGAGACCACGGAGACGTTCGACAGCATCGATCCGTCAGCGGGCATGCCGTGGGCCCAGATGCCGGCCGCAACGGTTGCCGATGTCAACCGCGCCGTCGAAGCGGCGCATCGGGCGCTGCGCTCCGGCCCGTGGGCGTCGATGACTGCGACGGCGCGCGGCAAGCTGCTGGTGCAGCTCGGCGATCTGGTGGTCGCCAATGCCAATCGGCTGGCCGAACTCGAGACCCGTGACACCGGCAAGATCATCCGCGAGACCCGCGCCCAGATCGCCTATGTCGGCGACTACTACCGCTATTATGGCGGGCTGGCCGACAAGCACGAAGGCTCGTTCGTTCCGATCGACAAGGCCGATATGGAGGTGACGATCCGGCCGGAGCCGATCGGCGTCGTCGCCGCCATCGTGCCGTGGAATTCGCAGCTCTTCCTGTCGGCGGTCAAGCTCGGCCCGGCGCTCGCCGCGGGGTGCACCGTCGTTCTCAAGGCATCCGAGGACGGTCCGGCTCCGCTGCTCGCCTTCGCCGAACTCGTCCACGAAGCCGGATTTCCCGCCGGCACCGTTAGCATCCTGACCGGCTTCGGCCATGATTGTGGGCGCCGCTTGACCAGCCATCCTCTGGTCGCCCGCGTTGCCTTTACCGGCGGTCCCTCGACAGCCAGGCAAATCGTCAGGAACACGGCCGAAAATCTTGCCTATACGACGCTCGAACTTGGCGGCAAAAGCCCGGTCGTGGTCTTTGCCGACGCCGATCTGGACAGCGCCGCCAACGCCGTCGTGGCCGGCATTTTTGCTGCCACCGGCCAGAGCTGCGTCGCCGGCTCGCGACTGCTGGTCGAGCGGTCCGTAAAGGATGAATTCCTCGCCCGCCTGAAGCGGAAGGCCGAAGCCATCGCAATCGGTGACCCGCAGGATCCCAACACCGAAATGGGCCCGCTCGCCACGCTGCGCCAGCACGAGCGGATCGAAAGCATCGTCGCCGAAAGCCTTGCTGGCGGCGGTCATCTGGTCACCGGCGGTGCGCGGCCCAAGGGCAAGGCTGACGGCTTCTACTATGCGCCGACAATCATCGAGGCAGCGGATCAGACCTTGGCCTGCGTGCGCGAGGAACTGTTCGGACCGGTGCTGAGCGTGCTCGCCTTCGACAGCGAGGCTGAGGCGCTGTCGCTCGCCAACGATACACCCTTCGGTCTCGCCTCCGGCGTCTTCACCACCAATCTCGCCAGGGCGCATCGTATGGCGCGCGGCATCCACGCCGGCGTCGTCTGGATCAACACCTACCGCGCCGTCTCGCCACTGGTGCCGTTTGGCGGCTACGGCCAGTCCGGGCTCGGCCGCGAAGGCGGCCTCGACGCCATCCGCGACTACACACGCTCGAAATCGGTCTGGATCCGCACCTCGGACGAGCCGATCCCCGATCCTTTCGTCATGCGGTAGCCACCGCGGACCAGGGAACACGGCCGGGCAAAAATGACCCGGCAGTGCAACGAACAACGACAACAACAGAGGAGAACGACATGAAACTGATCTTCGCCGGCATCCTTGCCGGACTTCTGGCAACCACCGCCGCAAAAGCCGAGGACATGGTCTTCACCAGCTGGGGCGGAACGACCCAGGAAGCCCAGACCAAATCCTGGGCCGAACCATTTTCGGCCGCATCCGGCATCAAGGTCCTGCAGGACGGCCCGACCGACTACGGCAAGCTGAAGGCCATGGTCGACGCCGGCAGCGTCAACTGGGACGTCGTCGACGTCGAGATGGATTTCGCCATCAAGGCGGCGAAGGATGGACTGCTCGAACCGATCGACTTCAAGGCGGTGCCGAAGGCCGACCTTGACCCGCGCTTCACCACCGACCATGCCGTCGGCAGCTTCTACTATTCCTTCGTCCTCGCCTGGAACAAGGGCACCGTCTCCGGCGAACCGGCAGGCTGGGCCGACATGTTCGACGTGAAGAAATATCCGGGCAAGCGCACCTTCTACAAATGGTCGGCGCCCGGCGTCATCGAGATTGCGCTGCTCGCCGACGGCGTGCCGGCCGACAAGCTCTATCCGCTCGATCTCGACCGCGCCTTCAAGAAGCTCGACACCATCAAGTCCGACATCGTCTGGTGGGGCGGCGGCGCGGAATCGCAGCAGCTGATCGCCTCCGGCGAGGCGGCGTTCGGCCAGCTGTGGAACGGCCGCGTCTTCGCGCTGGAGAAGGACGGCGCCGATGTCGGCGTGTCCTGGAACCAGAACCTGACCGCCGCCGACGTGCTGGTCGTGCCGAAGGGCGCCAAGAACAAGGACGCGGCGATGAAGTTCCTGGCCGCGGCAAGCAGCCCGACCGGCCAGGCGAAATTCGCCGAAGCCAGCGGCTATGCGCCGGTCAACACCAAGGCAAAGGCCGAAATGCCCGCCGATGCGGTCAAGGCGCTGCCCGACGCCCATGTCGAAGGTCAGATCAATCTCGACATGAACTACTGGGCTGCCAACCGCGATGCCATCGCGGAGCGCTGGTATGCGTGGCAGGCGAAGTAAGCCCGCCATCACGTGACAAGGAGTGGGACGGCCCCGGTCGTCCCGCTCCGCAACCCGGGTGACGCCATGTCGGTGGAAACTGAGCAGAGCATTGCGACGATGCGGATGCCGGCAGGCCTTGGCGGCCTGCTGCCGGCGCTGACGCTGATCGGGCTTTTCTTCGTCGTCCCGGTGCTCGCTTTACTCTTGCGCAGCGTCACCGACCCCGCCCCCGGCCTGCAGAACTATGCGGCACTGCTCGGCGACGGCACCTATGTGCGCGTCTTCTTCAACACCTTCCTGGTCGCCGCGGTCGTCACCATCGTCACCGTCCTCGTTGCCTTTCCCGTCGCCTGGATGCTGGCCATCATGCCGCCGGCGCTCGCCTCGGTCATGTTCGGCATCATCATCCTGTCGATGTGGACCAACCTGCTTACCCGCACCTATGCCTGGATGGTACTGTTGCAGCGCACCGGCGTGATCAACCGGGCGCTGATGGCCACCGGCATCATCGACCAGCCGCTGCCGCTCATCAACAACCTCACCGGCGTCACCATCGGCATGGTCTACATCATGCTGCCCTTCATGATCCTGCCGCTGGTCGGTACCTTGCGCGCCATCGACCCGATGACGCTGCGCGCCGCAGCCCTTTGCGGCGCCAGCCCCTTCCAGGCCTTCCGCCGCATCCTGCTGCCGCTGTCGCTGCCCGGTGTCGCCGCCGGTGGCCTGATGGTGTTCGTCATGTCGCTCGGCTATTTCGTCACCCCGGCGCTACTCGGCGGCACCTCGAACATGATGCTTGCGGAGATGATCGCGCAACTGATCCAGTCGCTGCTCAACTGGGGGCTGGGCAGCGCCGCAGCCTTCATCCTGCTTATCGCGACCATGGCGCTCTATGCGCTGCAGCTGCGCCTCGTTGGCGCCAGACGCGCAACGGGAGGCATCTGAGATGCTGCTCGACTACGACCGCATGGGATGGCTGAAGACTGCCCTGCTCGGCTTCACCGCGCTCGTCGCCGCCTTCCTGCTCCTGCCGGTGGTGTTCATCGTGCTGCTCTCGTTCGGCTCGTCGCGCTGGCTGGCCTTCCCGCCACCCGGCTGGACGCTGAAATGGTATCAGGAATTGTTCGCCGATCCGTCCTGGCTCGAAGCAGCACTGACCAGCGCCCGCATCGCCGCGCTGACGGCGATCCTTGCCGTGCTGATCGGCCTGCTTGCTTCCTTCGCGCTGGTGCGCGGCAATTTCCGTGGGCGCGAAATCCTGCGCGGCCTCTTGCTGACCCCCATGGTGTTGCCGGTCGTGGTGTTCGCGATCGCCATCTACGCCTTCTTCCTCCGGCTTGGGCTGGGCGGCACCACCATCGGCTTCGTCGTCGCCCACACCGTGCTTGCCTTACCCTTCGCCATCATCCCGATCGCGACCGCGCTCGAGGGCTTCGACAAGTCGATCGAGGATGCCGCGATCGTCTGCGGCGCCAGTCCGCTCCAGGCCAAGCTCCGGATCACCTTGCCGTCGATCCGCATCGGCATCTTTTCCGCCGCGATCTTTTCCTTCCTCGCCTCGTGGGATGAAGTCGTCGTCGCGATCTTCATGGCGAGCCCGACCTTGCAGACCTTGCCGGTCAAGATCTGGGGCAGTCTGCGCGCCGACCTCAGCCCGGTGATCGCCGCCGCCTCCAGCCTGCTGGTCGGCCTGACCCTTGCCCTGATGATCGTGGCGGCCCTGCTGCGCCGAAAGTTCAAGACATGACCCAGCCCTTCCTCTCGATCCGCAAATTACGCAAGGCATTCGGTGCCTTCACGGCAGTGCATGACGTGACGCTGGATATTCCCAAGGGCGAATTCCTGACTTTCCTCGGACCCTCCGGTTCCGGGAAATCGACGACGCTCTACGCCATTGCCGGTTTCCAGGATCCGAGCTCCGGCGACGTCCTGCTCGAGGGCAAGTCTTTGCTCGCCGTGCCCTCGCACAAGCGCAACATCGGCATGGTGTTCCAGCGCTACACGCTGTTTCCGCATCTGAGCGTCGCCGAGAACGTCGCCTTTCCGCTGCGCGTTCGCCGCCGACCCGACGCCGAGGTGAAGAAGAAAGTCACCGACATGATGGCTCTGGTGCGGCTGGAGAGCTTTGCCGAAAGGCTGCCCGGCGCGCTGTCGGGCGGACAGCAGCAACGCGTCGCGCTCGCCCGCGCGCTGGCCTACGATCCGCCGATCCTGTTGATGGACGAACCGCTCTCGGCGCTCGACAAGAAGCTGCGCGAGGAAATCCAGGCCGAAATCCGCCGCATCCATCGCGAGACCGGCGTCACCATTCTCTACGTCACCCACGACCAGGAAGAGGCGCTGCACCTGTCGGACCGTATCGCGTTGTTCAAGGACGGCCGCATCGAGCAGACCGGCACCGGCGAGGACCTCTATCTCAGGCCGGCGACCGATTTCGTTGCCGGCTTCATCGGTAATTCGAACTTTTTGGCCGCCGAGCATCTCGAAACGGTCGGCGGCGCGGCAACCATCCGTCTCGCCGACGGCTCGCTCGTCTCAGGCATAAGCGCGAACAGCAGTTTCGAACGGGGACAAAAGACCAGATTGATGATCCGTCCCGAGGCGTTTCGCCTGGAGCGGAACCCGGCGAGCGCCGAACTCACCGTCGATGTCGTCGACATCGCCTTCTATGGCGAACGCCGGCGCATCGTTGCGCGCACCACCACCGGACAAGAGATCGACATCAGGCCGACCTCCGCCGCCATGGCCGCGCACGATGCCACCCCCAACCGCCGACAAGTCTTTTTCGATCCGGGCGCCGCCTTCCTGTTTCCGGTCTAGGGCAATTCCAGGAAAAGTGCGTAGCGGTTTTCCGTCCGGAATTGCGTCAAAACAAAGAGATAGAGCGGTTCGGCGTTTCCGTGAAACGATGAACCGCTAAGGCCTATTCGGCGGCATCGCGACCGGCGCCCTTGGCAGGGTCACCGAAATTGGCCTGAAGCCAGGCGATGGCATCGGTGACGTCGGCAATCACATGGCGCGCCGCGGTCGGGCCTCGCGGCTTGATCCGGATCGAGATCCCATCTTCGCCATTGACAGTCTCGAAGCCGTTCTCGTCCGACGTGTCGTCGCCGAGGAACACCGGGCGCCGGCCGATGAAGGGCGGGATTTCCATGAAGCGCCGGATGGCCGCTCCCTTGGCGGCTTCGAGCGGCATCAGTTCCACCCCGGCATTGCCGGCGATCACCCGATATCCCTCGGGCAGCCGGTCCAGCGCCATCTCGACCAGCCTGGTTGCCCGCGCCAGCAGATGCGGTGCGGCGCGCGTATGGACCGCCAGAACCGGACCTTTGCGTTCGACATAGACACCCTTGCCGAGTTCGGCTTCGATCTCGTCGGCCAATGCGGCGATATCGGCCGGTTCGTCCGCAGCCTCGACCGGACCGTCCGGCGTCAGCCGGTGGTCCAGCCCGTAAAGGCCGGCGACGCGCATCTTCAGGGGATGAAACAGCCGGTCGACCGCGGAAACCGAGCGTCCGGTGACAAAGGCGACGGCACCGTCCAGTCGCCGCTCCATCGTTTGCATGAGCTGGCGCAACTCATCGCTGACCGAGACGCTGTCCGGATGCGCGGCGTGTTCGAGCAAGGTGCCGTCTATGTCGAGGAAAAGTGCCCATTTTCCCTCCGGCAAATTCGGTGTCATCGGCTTTGCGATCCTCATCGTAGTCCGGCCGCCATGCGTCTGCGCTCGACCATGGAGACGACATTGTCGACGTTTGCGTTCGCCGAGCGCTCGGCGACGGCGGTGACCCGGTCAAGCTCGCTGCGCTTGCGCAGGCGGGCCGCATCCAGGAGCATGCTGCCGGCCCAGCGATAGACATTGTTGTCGCGGACCATCTCGCGCATCGGGCGCATGCGCTGCCGCTGCTCCTCGGGCGTCATGGTCAGCGCCTGCAACAGCGCCTCGCTCATCATTGCCGGATCGTAGGGATTGACGATCAGTGCCTCCAGCAGTTCTCGCGAGGCCCCGGCAAACGTGCTGAGCATCAGCACACCCTGTTCGTCGTCGCGCGCCGCGACGAACTCCTTGGCGACGAGGTTCATGCCGTCATGCAGGCTGGTGACCATGCAGATGTCGGCGGCGCGATAGATCTCGTAGACCTGTTCCTGCGAGTGATGCTCGGCCACCATGACCACCGGCTTGTAGCCTTTGCTGCCATAGCGCTGGTTGAGTTCTTCGGCATAGCGATGGCATTCATCGTGGAGTTGCTTGTAGGCAGGCAGCGTACCGCGGCTGGGTGCCGCGATCTGCAGGAGAACCAGCTTCCCAACCCATTCGGGATACCGAATAAACAATTCTTCCAGCGCCTGGAAACGGTCGAGAATGCCCTTGGTGTAATCGAGGCGTTCGACGCCGACGCACAGCTTGACGTCCGCTTTCAGTCCGAACCGCTCGCGCAGGCTGGTGCGGGATGTATCGACATCAGGCAGTTTTGCCAGAAGTTCCGCCGGCCATTCTATGGAGATGGGGTAGGCATGCACCAGCGTTGTCTGGCCGCCATAGGAGATGGCCGCATCTGCCCGCTCGATACGGCTTTCGAGGAAGCGATCGACGCTTTCGGTGAAATTATTGGCATGAAACTGAGTGTGGAAGCCGATGATCGAGCTGCCGAGCAGCCCGTCGAGGATGCGTTCGCGCCATGGGCAGATGCTGAACACTTCCGAATTCGGCCAGGGGATGTGCCAGAAGGTGATGACGATCGCTTCGGGCAGCCGTTCGCGGATCATGCGCGGCAGCAGCGCGAAATGGTAATCCTGGACCAGCACGATCGGTCGTTCGTTGCGCGCTTCGGCGACCACCGTGTCGGCGAACTTGCGGTTGACGGCCTCATAGGCCTCCCAGTCGGAGGCGCGGAAGATCGGCCGGGTGAAGGCGATATGGCAGAGCGGCCACAGGCCCTCATTGGCAAAGCCCAGATAGTAGCCCTGATATTCCTCCTCCGTCAGCCAGACCCTGCGCAAGGCGTAGGAGGGATTGCCGGGCGGCACCTGCACCCGGTCGTCCTCGTCGACCATCTGGCGGTCCGCCGTCCCGCCCCCATAGGCGATCCAGGTTCCGCTGCAAGCGCGAGTAATCGGCTCCAGTGCCGAGACCAGTCCGCTGGCCGGCACCACCAGCTCGACGCCATCACCCTTGACGTTGTGGATATAGGGTTCGCGGTTCGAAACCACGATAACCTGCGCCTCCGGCAGGTCCTCGTGAAGAATCTTGCGCAAGGTTTCGGGCGACCAGGTGACCAGCGCCGCATCGACAGACTGACCGTTCTTTTCGATTTCCCTGAGCACCTTGCGCGCCGCTTCAGAAGCGACGTCCTCGCCTGCGCTGTGGACGACTGGTGTGTTGTCGCGATGCCTTCGGGATATCGAGAAAAACACCGCGAGAGCGGAAAGTCCGAGACTAGCCAGGATCAGAATCCACAGAAAGTCGCTGCCATAATCAGTCATTGAAACGCCAACTTGCCACCGGCCCTATAGCAGGCCTCATTCTTCTTGTTTCGATTTCCACCGCCGGTCGCCGGCGACAGGTCGCCATAAGGCGGTACGGTTGTGCAACGCACAAACGGCCCATCGGTTCCGATATTTTCCGATCCCGCCTACGTCCTGACGATCAGCGGCACTAAACCTTCATGGCGATCGGCGAGAAAGGCCACCACCCGGTCGCCTACGCGCTGGAAGGTCAGGTCGACAGCCATTTCGCCGACATTCAGATGCCGCAACGTGAGCGTGTCGATACCGATTGGCAGCCTTGGCCGTGTCACCCGGATTTGGCCATCCCAGCCGTCGATCTCCAGGCCGAGACAGGCCTGCATCAGCATGAAGGCCGAGCCCGCCGACCAGGCCTGCGGCAGGCAGGCGACCGGATAGGCGATCGGCGCCTCGCCCGGCGAGCGAGTAAAGCCGCAGAACAGCTCCGGCAGCCGCATGTTGAAATGCACGGCGGACTCGAACGTGCCGCTCATCAGCCGGACCACGCTCTCGCGCTCGCCATAGCGCGCCAGGCCGACGCCGCAGATGGCGGTGTCATGTGGCCAGATCGATCCGTTGTGGTAGGACATCGGGTTGAACAACACGGCATCGTCGGCGAGCGTCCTCAGCCCCCAGCCCGAATGGAAGGACGCGGACAAAAGCTGATCGGCGACCATCTGCGCCCGCGCCGGTTCGGGAAGCCCGACGAAGAGGAGATGCCCGGCATTCGAGGTCCGCACCTTGCAGGGCTCGCCAGCGCCGTCGATAGCAAGGGCGTAAAAGCCGAGATCGTCCAGCCAGAAGTCACGCTCGACGGCGATCCGCATCTCTTCGGCGCGGCTCTCCCAATGCTCGGCCTGTGCGTATCCGCCTCGGCGGCGCGCAAGTGCCGCCAGGCCACGGAAGGCGGCAAAGACATAGCCTTGCACTTCGACGAGCGCGATCGGGCCTTTGGGAATGCGGCCGTCGGCGTGGAAGACCGAGTCAAAACTGTCCTTCCAGCCCTGGTTGGCGAGGCCGGATTCGGCGGCACGCTGATAGGTGACGAAGCCGGTCGCCCGGCTCGCCTCCTCCGTCCATTCGGCGGCGGCAGTGAGCGACGGCCACAGCCTGTCAATGAAGTCCATGTCGCCCGTACGGTCCGCATAGGCGCAGGCGAGATGGATGTAGAGCGGCGTCGTGTCGACGCCGCCATAGTAGCGGCCGAAGGGAAGCTCGCGCAGCGCCGCCATTTCGCCTTTGCGGGTCTCGTGCATGATCTTGCCCGGCTGCGAGTCGCTGAACGGCGAGGTCTCCGTCGCCTGGTGCTGGGCGAGGAAGGCGAGCACGCCGCGCGCCAGGCCGGGGTTGAGCCACAGCATCTGCAGCGCCGAGATGACGCCGTCGCGGCCGAATGCCGTCGAAAACCAGGGGATGCCCGCATAGGGGTAGGGTCCTGTAGCAAGCTCGGTGGTGAGCAGCGCCACATCGGCACGGGCGCGCTCGACCCAATCGTTGAAGACGCGGCCCGAACTGTGCACGGTGGCGCCGTGGCGGCGCTTGGCCCGCATGCCGAAGCGGGCGCGCGCCGCAGCGGCGCGGAAGCGATCGCGGTCGGGGGGGTCCGCCGCCTCCGGACCGACCTCGATATAGAGCACCTTGCTGCTGCGCTTGATCACCGCGATCAGGAAATCAGCGCGGCTCTCCGTCAGTTGATCGGGCGCCTGCGAGAACGAGATCGCCGACAGCCGTGCCAACCCGTCCAGTCCGTCATAACGAAGCAGCACCGATGTCGCATCCATCTCGGCCGCATGCGCCATGCCGCGCTTTAGCCTCGTCGAGCCGCGCACTTCGAACATGTCGCGGAAGTCGGCGGCAAAGTGCAGAGAGACACGAATGGCCGAGGTTTCCTGGCTGTAATTGGAAAGCGTGATGCGTTCGAACAGCCGGTCCTGCCACAACAGCCTGACGCGCTCGATATGGATCGCGCCCTGCGGAATGTCGCGACCGCCGACACTCTGCATTGGCAGGTTGGTGAGGTTGCTGGTGAACAGCACATTGTCCTGGCTGAGCGAGGCGCCGAGCAGCGATGTCTGCCTGCCGCCGACCGTCAGCCGGAATTCCGAGAGCACGCGCGTGTCGTCGCGGAAGAACCCGTCGCCGGCGCCTCTGATATCGCCATAGGCATCGGTGACGGCAAAACAGTCACCCTGCTTAAGCGCGAACAGCCGATGCGGCTCGCGTGGCGCGGTCTCGTCAAGGGAGGCAAGGGCCACGGCGGGATCAAGCTTGCGCTCGTCGAGCTCTGTCATCCGTCACATCTTTCCTGTTTGCTCCCCACGCCCCAGGTCAAGCGCTATCGCTCACGAGGCCTTCGCTTCGGTTGAGCCGGCGAGCAGACGCACATAGGCGGCTACATAGTCGCGGGCCATTCTCTGCGCGGAAAACCGCTTTTCGAAGGCGGCCCTCACCTTTCGCCTGTCGAGTTGAAGCAGAGCCGGCACGTCAGCCACCGCCTCGTCCATGGAATTGACGACAAAGCCGGTCACGCCCTGGTCGATGATCTCCGGCAAGGCGCCGCAGTTCCAGGCGATCGACGGCGTGCCGCAGGCCATCGCCTCGATCGGCGCAAGACCGAATGGCTCCGGCCAGTCGATGGGGAAGAGCAGGCCGGCAGCCCTGCCGAGGAATTCAGCCTTCTCACCTTCGGCGATCTCGCCGACATAGTCGACGCGGTCGCCGTCGATCAGCGGCTCGACCACCTCGTGGAAATAGGGGCGATCGTCGTCGCCGATCTTGGCCGCAAGCTTCAACCTCAATCCCGAACGCCTGGCGATCTCGATGGCGCGGTCCGGCCGCTTGTCGCGCGAAAACCGGCCGAGGAAGGCAAGGTAAGGCTCTTCAGCCTCCGTCTCAAAAATCGGCTGGTAGATATCGACCGGCAGCCCGTGCTGGATCGTCGCCAGCCAGTTGGCGTCGGCCAGCCCTGTCCTTTGGCTATGCGAGATGGAAATCATCGGAAAGCGCGGGAAGCGCCGATAGGCGGGCGCCAGATCGACATAATCCAGCCTGCCATGCGGTGTCGTCACCGTTCGCTCCGCCATATCCTTGAAGAAGGGAAAATGCAGGAAGTGGCTAAGGTGGAAATGAATGACATCGAACTGGTCAGCCAGCTCGCGCACCTCCGCCAGCATCGCAAGATGCGCCGCCACTTCGGATTTCTTCGGGCGCGGATCAAGCCGAAGCGCGCATTCGCGCCCGGGCACCAGCTTCGCCGAGGTCCGGCTGTCGCCGCTGGCGAACAGCGTCACTTCATGGCCCAAATCCACCAGCGCCTCGGTCAGGTAGGAAACGATGCGCTCGGTGCCGCCATACAGCCTGGGCGGAACCGACTCGTAAAGCGGCGCGACATGAGCAATTCGCATGGATCCCCTCGTGATTGGCCAAGGGCAAAATGCATCAACCCGCAGATCGTTCCTGCCTGGTGTCGGAGCCGCGGCGAGAAACCGCACCGGCGCACCCATCGGGCGCCATCGCACGGCGTTCCCGATCGCCCGCACCGACGCTGGCCGTGTCGGCGTGCTCAAGCAGACAATGCTGCCCCTATCCAGTCGAGCCGGGCGGCCGGAACAAGGCCGTAATTGTAGAAATTGATGCCATCGACACTCGGCGCTTTCGCCGGCTTCACTTTGGCGGCGAGCACTTCGGGGCCGGCCATCTCCGGATAGAAGAGGCGATAGCCTGTACCAAGGAATTTTTCAGGTCCGAGCGCCGCGCGACCCGCCGCCATCAGGCTTGCGACATCGCCGGCCTGCATGTCGTAGGCGCACAGGATCGCGCCGTCGCAGACCTTGCCGAGTGCTTCGAGATCGCAGCCGCCAAGCCAGCCGTCTTTCAGATCGATGATGACGACACGCGTGCCGGGGTGAGCGGCCTCGCGCAGTTCCGCGACCAGACTGGTCACCGGCTCGAACCGCCAGATGAGATAGGCGTGCAGCTCCGGCCACGGGAGAAAGACATCGAGACCGCCGGTGGGAAAATCGGCGAAGCGCCGTTCCGGCACCGCGCGCTCGCAGGTCTCGGCGATCCATTGCCTGACCAATTTGCGCGCTGCTTCACCGTCGATCCCGGCCTGAGCCGCACGGGCGAGACAGGCGGGACAAAAACACAGCGACAGCAGAAAGTCGTCTTCCGGCGTCAGCCCGACGCCATCCTTCTCGTGATGGTATTCATGGGCGAAACCCATGAAGGACGGACTTTCGAGCTCGATCCGGTCCGGCCTGTAGCCATGCGAGATATCGGCGACCAATGCGCGGACATAGGCGCGCGCATCCGGATGCGAGGGACAGAGATTGTAGTAATTGGCATCGCCGAAGGCGTTGCGGGTCACGGCCTGCGGATGCAGCATGCCAAGGCGCGTATTGTGCAAGCAGACGGTCCAGCACGAAACCCCGAGCCCACCAGCGTCGCGCCGGCGGACAAGATTGCCGAGAACGTCGCCGCCTTGCGTGATCACGTCGGCCACCTTGGGCTGGATGGCGAGGCTCACCCAGCGCGCGGCCGTCGGTTTGAAATAGATGGTGCCGTCCTCCGGGAAATAGGCTTTCCGGCGCGGACTGCGTGGCTGCAGGAAGCGGCCGGCATGATAGGAGGTCGCCAGGCTGATCATATTGAGCCCGGCGCGCTCCACGAGGTCGCGTTCGACCGCATCCAGGCCGAGATCCTGGATGTCCCAGGGATAGGTCCACATCGAAACCTGCATGAAATATCCTCAGTCCTGATCCTGGCACGGCTTCATGGTCAGCCCTCGACCGGCTCGGCGACCTGCATGAGGCAGTCCCCCGCCTCGCACATCGTATGCAGCCGACGCGACAGCACGATGCCGCCTTCGGCGAAGTGCAGGGCTTCCTCAGCGAGATCGAGCCGCTCGAGATCGTGATACCAGCCGGCCAATTCTCCTGAAGTCACATTATCGCCGAGCCTGACTGCCGGCTCGAACCAGCCGCGGCGAGTGGCATAGATGCCCTGGCTGTGACGGGACAGCGACAACAACCGCGTCGGCGCCGCCGGCACGGCCTCCGGCGCCAGGACTGGCGCCTCGACTACGCCCAACGCAACCATGAGACTGTCCAACGCGCGGGCGGTGAGTGCCATCGAATCGACTGTAGCGGTACCGCCGCCACCGAACTCGCCGCTGACGCCGATGGCGCCGGCCCGGCGCGCCGCGCCCATCGAGGTCGGCGACGATGGACCGTTGTCAGCGACGAAGCCATAGGGCATGCCGAGCGCGCGCATCAGCTCCACGCCGCGCTTGTGGCACCCGGGATCGGCGTTGCGCTCGACCAGCGCGGTCGGCAGATGCTCCATCGACGTGCCGCCCGAATGGATGTCGAAGACGACATCGTGGCGGGGGAACAAATCCGTCTCCAGGAACTTGGCGAGCCGGCTGGTCGGCGTGCCAGAGGGATCGCCCGGAAAGGCGCGGTTGAGATTGCCGCCGTCGAGTGGCGAGCAGCGCTTGGCGGCCATCACCGCCGGCGTATTCGCCATCGGCAGGATGGTGATGCGACCCTTGATCTGCTTCGGGTCGAGCCTGCGCACCAGCTTTGCCAGCGACAGCTCGCCCTCATATTCGTCACCGTGGTTGCCGGCCATCAAAAGCAGTGACGGGCCTTCGCCGTTGCGGATCAGGCAGATCGGCACCTTGATCTGGAAATAGGGCGAACGGTCGATCGAGAACGGGATGCTGAGGTGACCGAGCATCTTGCCGGCGCGGTCGAAGTCGAGCGTGTGGACGAGGCCGGTATGCATGGCCTCAGACCGCCGCGACCGCGGTGACCTCGATGCGCAAATCGGGATCGGCAAGGCGCGCCTCGACGCAGGCGCGAGCCGGCAGGCGCTCAGGATCGACCCAGGCGTCGTAGATGCTGTTCATGGCTTCGAAGTCGCCGATCTGCGGCAGGAAGATGTTGACCGCGACGAGCTTCGACTTGCTGCTGCCGGCCTCGGCCAGCAGCGCCTCGACCTTGGCCAGCACGTCGCTGGTCTGGCTTTCGATGCCGGCCTTGCGGTCGTCGGCCACCTGGCCCGCTATGTGCACGAGGCCGCCATAGACGACAGCCTGCGACATGCGCGGGCCGGACTGGAAATACTTGATCATATCGGATCCTTTCGTGGTTCTCTTTTGGGGGCCTGATCAGCCGAAATAGGTTGGAAAGGCGTGGCGGATGTGCCCGGTATCGTCGACACCAAAGATCACGCGGTAGCGGTCGAGGCAGGTGCAGGGGTGCGAGATGCCGAATTCGACGACGTCGCCGACGGCGATGTCCGCGCCCGGCTGAAGCGACAGGAAGGCGTGCTGGTCGTTGAGCTTGAAGACTTCGGCCCTCGGCTGCGACGAAACCGGCTTGCCGTCGCGGAACACCGTCAGCGGCGTCGGAAAGCCCTGGTCGAATGAGACGTCACGCATGCCCATGCCGCATATGGCGAGGCCGAATTCCGGCCGTGACAGCACTTCGGCCCAGACGCGCAAGGCCGGACGGACGGAGTTGCGCGCGGACGCATCGACGCCACCGATCGCAAAACCCTTGCGGGCGTCGAGCGTGCCGAGCGAGCGGTCATAGATCCCATGATCGTGGAAGAAGATGGCGCCGCTGCGCAGCACCAGCGTCGCCTTGCCGTCCCTTGAAATCACAGGCGAAAGTGCTGCGACCACCTTGTCGAAGAAGATCGAACCGCCGGCCGTGGCGATCAGCGGCACGCCGCCGCCGACGCGGGCGCGCAGCCTGAGGAACATGTCGGCTGTCGTCGCCAGCAGCGCCGATACCGCCTCGTTCGTGCGGCCGGGATCGGGTTGCGCCGCGGCCCCTTCATAGGTTGCGACACCGGCAATCAGTAGCCGCCCGCTGGTTGCCGTGATCGCATCGGCGATCGCCTCGGCCTCGGCGGTGGTCCGTGCGCCCGCCCTGCCCGCCCCAAGTTCGACCAGCACGCGCAAGGGAGCGAGCGCCCCACTGGCACGCCAGGCCCCGGCTAGCGCATTCACGGCATCGACCGAGTCGGCAAAAACGTGAAGCTCGGCGTTTGGCCAGGCACCGGCGAGCGTCGCCAGCCGGTTCGCGCCACCTGTGCCGCCGACCTCATTGGCGATGATCAGCCGCGTCAGCCCCGCTTTCAGCATCACCGTAGCTTGCCTGATATCGGCAACGGTCGTGCCCCAGGCTCCAGCCTCGACCAGCGACCGGGCAAGATCGGGCGCCATCGGCGTCTTGGCATGCGGCGCGATCGCGACACCCTGCTCACGCGCATAGCGCAGGAACAGGTCGCGATTGGTGGCGAAAGCTGTTTCGTCGAGGGTCAGCACCGGCAACGACATGCGACCCTCGGCCGGATGCCAGCACTGTGACCCGACAAGGCTGCCGTCCAGCTCGGAGGTGCCGGGCGGCACACCGCGGATGCGGTCGTCGAGCAGAATATTTTCACGCACGACAAGCGGCGGAACCGGTGTGTTTTCGTTCATCCGATGCTACCCCTTTCGCCGTCGCATGTAGAAGCCCGGATCGAATGCCGAAGCCGGTCCGACCTTGAGAGAGACCCGTGCCTAAACCCTATGCCGGACCGATCATCGACGCCCATCATCACCTTTGGGATCTCGGCCTCGGCCGGCATCCCTGGCTCGCCGCCACGGCCGGCGAGCGTGGCGGCCTGGGCAAACTTGGCCCGCTGCGCCGCAACTATCTCCCCGAGGATTATCGACGCGACGCCGCCGGGCACGATGTCGTCGCCACCGTCCATGTCGAGGCCGGCTGGGCGAGCGAAGACTGCGTTGGCGAAACGCGCTGGCTGGAGACGCTCGACAAATCGCGCGGCGTCGCTGCCGGCTACGTCGTGCACGTACCTCTTGCCAGCCGAGAAGCACCTGCTCTGCTCGAGGCGCAGGCAGCATTCGGCCGCGTCGTCGGCGTGCGCGATATATTGAGCTGGGATCCCGATCCTGTGCGCCGCTTCGCCGCCCGCGATGGCATCATGGACGATCCGGCCTGGCGCGCCGGCCTTTCCCTGCTTGGCGCGCACCGTCTCTCCTTCGACCTGATGGTGTTTCCGCGCCAGCTCGGCGATGCGGCGCGGCTTGCCGCCGCGTTCCCCGACCAACAATTCGTCCTCAACCATTGCGGCAGCCCGATCGACCGCGACGCCGAAGGCATGCGCAGGTGGCGCGACGTGCTGCGGCTTCTGGCGGAGCGCGACAATGTCGCCGTCAAGATCTCGGACTTGGTTGCCTACGATCATGACTGGACGCTCGACAGCCTGAGGCCGGTCGTCCTGCATTGCATCGACTGCTTCGGCGCGCAGCGGGCCATGTTCGGCAGCGATTTTCCGGTCGCCGGTCTGCACGCATCGTTCGACGAGGTGTACGACAGCTTCAAGGCCATTGCAGCGGACCTTTCCGCGGACGAGCAGACGGCTCTGTTCTTCGGCAACGCGAAACGCATCTATCGGCTGGACGATGCATCATCTGCGGGCCTGCTCCCGGCCTGAGAGCAGCAGCAGGCCCAGGATCAGCGAACCGAACAGGATGCTGCGCCAGCCGGGCGACGCGTTGACGACGGTGATCAACGCCGTGATCGTCACCAGCAGGATCGCGCCGGGAATGGTGCCGGCATAGGTGCCAAGCCCGCCGAGGATCGACGTGCCGCCAAGCACGACGACGGCGATCGAGGCGAGCAGATAGGGATCGCCGATCCCGACATAGCCTTGCCCGTTCATGCCCAGCACAAGCACGCCGGCGAGGCCCGAGGTAAAGCCGC
Organism: Mesorhizobium sp. CNPSo 4689; assembly: GCF_057784325.1. Taxonomy (NCBI): domain Bacteria; kingdom Pseudomonadati; phylum Pseudomonadota; class Alphaproteobacteria; order Hyphomicrobiales; family Phyllobacteriaceae; genus Mesorhizobium; species Mesorhizobium sp. CNPSo 4689. The sequence goes on along the minus strand of NZ_JBWLUZ010000002.1, from coordinate 7,149 downwards.
TGATACCGTAGACGGCGAGTGTCGTCGACGTGACTGGCACCCCGGACAATGCAGCGGCGAGTGGATTGGCGCCCATGGCGAAGATGCGGGCACCGAAGGGCGTCGCGTGCATGACCGTCAACACAATCACCGAAACGGCCACCCACAGCAGCACGCCGGCCGGAATCCCGGCCGGCCGCGCATTGCCGAGCCAATGGACCAGCGGGTTCTCGGCGGTGACGGCGCTGCCGCCGGCAATGATGATCAGCAGGCCCTGCAGGAAGGTCGCCATGGCCAGTGTCATGATCATCGGGTGGACGCGCAACAATGCCACGCCGAGCCCATTGACCAAGCCGATGATCGTAGTCAGTGCCAGCACGACAAGCACGGGGGCAAGGCCGGTCGGATCGGCCTGCCATGACAACAACGGCAGGCTGATGGCGCTGACGGTGACAATGGCCGCCACCGAAAGATCGATGCCGCCGGCGATCACGACAAAGGTCTGGCCGGCCGCGACCAGGCCGATGACGGCGCCGAGCTCGACCAGATAGCGCAGATGGCCATAGGCGCCAAAGCCGCGCGAAGCCAAGCTTGCCGCGATCCAGACCGCGGCGACGATGGCAACCGTCAGGAATGGCCGGCTGGAGAGGACCGCCATGACACGCCTGCCGCCCGCGCTGTCTTTCCATGCTGTCATTGCTGCACCTTGCGGAATTGCGGGATTGCGACCGCGCCGATGATGATGAGACCCTGGGCGACATATTGGGCGACCGGCGTGAAGCCGAGGAAGAACATGACGCTGATCATCAGGCTGAGCAGCAGGCTGCCGGCGAGCGCGCCGCGCATCGTGCCCTGCCCGCCGAGGAAGCCGATGCCGCCGAGCACGGCGGCGGCGATGGAGTTGAGCGTGAAGGCCGCTCCGATGACAGGATCTCCAGAGCCCGTTTGCGCGGCGACGAACAGGCCGGCGCCTGTCGACAAAAGGCCGCTGATCGCATAGGCGGCGACCCGCGCGGCATCGACCGGCACGCCGGAGCGATAGGCGCCGACCGGGTTCTCGCCGGCGGCATAGAGGCTCAAGCCCAGCGGCGTTGCGAGATAGAGCTTCCACAGAAGAACGATCGCCACCAAAAGCACGAAGGCCGTGGGCGTGTCGCCGGCAAGCAGGTTGGACAGCCATTCGGGAATGGCGCCGCCGGGCCTGGGCAGGATCAGCAGTGCTGCACCGCCGATGATGAAGGAGCCGGCAAGCGTCACCACGATCGCCGGCAGGCGAAGCCGCACGACGATGAAGCCGGTCGCAGCACCGATGCCAAGGCCGGTCAGCGCCACCGCAGCGGCGCCGCCTGTGACGCCCAGAGGTCCCGCCATCGTCGTCGCGGCAATGACCGCTCCGAGGCTGACGGTAGCGCCGATCGCCAGGCTGATGCCGCCGGTGAGCATGAGGATCGCCTGCGCCATGGCGACCAGCGCCAGCGGGAACCAGCTCTGGGTGAACTTGGCGAAGCCGGAGGCCGAAAACAGGCCAGGGAAAAGGAACCCGTAGGCGATGAGAAATGCCAGCACGACGACGAACAGGCTGCGCACACCGATGTTGCGGCGCGCCTGCACCGGCCAATAGAGCGCGCCGGCGGGCCGCACGGAAGAAACAGTGCTCATGCCGCGACCTTCCGGTTCTCGGCGCCCATCGCGGCCGAAACGATGGCTTCCTCGCTCAGCGCCGCGCGCTCCAGCATGGCTGCGATGCGGCCTTCCCGCACCACCGCGACGCGCTCGCACAGATGCACCAGTTCGGGCGTATCTGAGCTGAGCAGCACCACGGCCTTGCCGGCGGCGGCGAAGGCGCGGAGCATCAAATAGATCTCACGCTTGGTCTCGACATCGACGCCGCGCGTCGGATCGTTGAGCAGCAGCACCACCGGGTCGTGCGGCATCCATTTCGCCAGCGCGACCTTCTGCTGGTTGCCGCCCGAAAGTGCCTGCGCCTGCCGTGCGAGGTCGCCCTTGATACCAAGCTGGGCGGCAAGACCTCTAGCCGTCTCGCGCTCGGCCCGGCGGCTGCGCAGCTTCAGCGCCGGCAGCCTGGCGAAGGCGGGCAGCATCATGTTGGTCGTGATGGTGTGGATCAGGTGCAGGCCCTCGCGCTTGCGGTCGGCCGGCACATAGGCAAGGCCAAGCGCATTGGCTTTCGGCACGCCGCCGGGCAGGCCCGACGCGCCGTTGACGGTCGCCGATGCCGTCCTGGCCGGAATCGCGCCGTAAAGGCCGAGCAACAGATCCTCCTGCCCCTGCCCGACCAGGCCGCCAATGCCCAGCACTTCGCCGGTCCTGATGTCGAGATCGACGTCACGCATCAGGCCGGCGGAAAAATTGCGGACCGAGACGGCGTTGGCGGGCGACGCGGAAGGCCGCCATTGCGGGAACAGATCACCGGGGTCACGCCCGACCATCAGCCGCACCAGCCCGGCGGCATCGGTTCCTTCTAGGGTCCGATCCGCCGTGCAGATGCCGTCCTTGAGCACGGTGACATGCTGGCAGAGGGTCATGACTTCGTTCAGCCGATGCGAGATGTAGAGAATGGCGATGCCTTCGCTACGCAAGCGCTCCAGCAAGTCGGTGAGGATCTTGGTTTCCGTCGCCGACAGCGACGAGGTAGGCTCGTCCAGGATGAGCACGCCCGGCTTGCGGTAGAGCGCCTTGGCGATTTCTACCATCTGCCTGCGCCCGAGCGACAGATGCCCGACAGGCGTCGACAGCGGCTCATGAAGACCGACCAGTTCGCATGCGGCCTTCGCCCGTGCGGCAAGCGCGCAGTAGTCGACCAGGCCGAACCGCTTGGGATAGGCGCCGAGGCCGATGTTCTCGGCAATTGACAGGCTGGCCGTCAGGCTGAGCTCCTGCTGCACGACAGCAATGCCGGCCTGTCTCGCAAGCGCCGGCGTCATACGCGCCACGGCGCGCCCGTCGACCTCGATTGTCCCGCCGTCCGGGCGCAAGGCCCCGGACAGCAGGTTGATCAGCGTCGACTTTCCCGCGCCGTTCTCGCCGAGCAGCGCATGCACGCGGCCCGGCTGGAGAGCGATGGAAACGTCGCGCAGAACGGGGTTGCCGAAGAAAGACTTCGACACACCCCGCGCCGCGAGGAGCGGAGCCATGGTTGCCAATGCTACAACCCTTCAGGCTTATTTCTGGGCCAGCAGCTTCTTGAACAGCTCCTCATCGTAGGGCGAATAGATGTAGCCGTCAGCCGGGAAATCCTTGGCCCGGGCGAGGTATTCGTCGATGTTGGAATTGTCGATCACCGGCAGCAGGATCTTGACGAAAGCCGGCACGTCCTTGCCCTCCAGCGCCTGGACGGCGGTGTAAGCGGCGAAGGCGCCGAGCCAGTTCGGCTGCATGGTCGCCCAGCTCTTCAGGCCCTTTTCCTTCCACAGTTCGAGGAACTGGCGCGCATTCTCGCCGGTGATCGGCACCTGGTCGCGACCCTGCTTGTCGAGCGCCAGCACCGCGCCCGCCGACAGCGCGCCGCCGAGCGAAAGGATGCCGTCGATCTCGGGGTTGGCGAACAGCAGGCTGGTCACGGCTTCCTGGGCGGGGGCGACATTGTAGGGCGTGTTGGTCTCGGCAAGCACCGTCACGTCGGGATGCGCCTTGAGTTCGGCATCGGCGCCCTTGCGCCTGTCGTCGCTGACGGAAACGCCGGCCGGGCCGTTGAGGATCAGGATCTTGCCCTTGCCGCCGATGGCGTCGATCAGGAACTTGGCCGCCTGGTCGCCCCACTGCGAGGAATCGGTGTTGACCTTGGCGGTGACCTGGTCGGTATCGACAAGGCTGTCGAAGTTGATGATGGCAATGCCCTTGGCACAAGCATCCGCGATCACGCGCGCCGGCGCGGTCGACGAACCGGCAATCAGGATGATGGCGTCGACGTCGGAATCGATCATCGACTGGATCTGCTGGATCTGCACATTGGCGTCGCCCTGGGCGTCGGTCACGACCAGCTTGTCGACCAGCCCCTGCTTCTTCAACGTCTCAACTTCGGCTTCGATCGTGCCTTGCGTCTGCTTCATCCAGGTCGGCACGGAATAGATGTTGGCCCAGCCGATCGTGTATGGCGCCTTGCGGTCGCCCTTGATGCATTTGGCGGCGGCATTGGCCTCAGAGCCCACGCCGATAGCCAGGACGAGACCGAGGCAAAGGGCGCTGGCGGATGCGAAAAACGATGGTTTCATCATGATTGTTCCCCTTCTGTGGTTGTGTCCGGACGTGCAGGGTCGGCACGAGAAAACCACTCGGTTGCCGCGTCGCGGCAACCGCCTGTCTTCTCGTCTGGACTTCTCTGCCCGGTTCACTTTTGTCCGGTATTTCAGACATCATGTCTGTATATCGGACAAAGGGGATGCTAGACTGAGCCTTGACTTCTTTCAAGCGTCTTGAGACGAGGACCAAAAAATGATTTTGAGCGGATGCTAATGATGAGCGACGGCGTGACTGAACTGATCGAAGCGGGCGGCATCGCGCCACAGAATGGCGAGCGCCGCCGCGGCATCGACCGCGTCATCATGTTGCTCGAAGCGCTGCTCAGGCACCGCGCGCCGATGCGTGTCGGCGACATTGCCAAGATGATCGGCGCGCCGCGCTCGACCACCTATGAAATCGTCAACAGCCTGCTCGAAGCCGAGATGCTCGAAAATGTCGGCACCGAAGGCTACGTCTATTTCGGTAGGGCGATGCATCTCTTCGGCTGGGCTTACTCGCATCACAACGCGCATTACCGGCGCATCCTCGAGACGCTGGACAGGATGGCCGCCGAGACCGGCGAGACGGTCCAGCTGTGCGGCCTGCGCGGCAACAAATATGTCGTCCTCGATTGCCGGGATTCGCCCGGCCCGTTCCGCATCTCCAGCGATGTCGGCGTCGAGGTGTCGATCCCGTGGACGGCGTCGGGACGGTTGCTTGTCGGCCATATGAGCGAGGAGGAAATGAAGAACTTCATTCCCGCCGGCGACTACAAGCTGCCCGATGGCCGCGTCATCGCGCCCGAGGAATTCTTCGCCGACGTCGCCCTGGCGCGCCGGCAAGGTTTTAGCGAAACCGCCGCCCTTGCCGACCGCTTCACATGGTGCATGGCCGCGCCGATCCACGACGGCCACGGCGCCATCAACAAGACGCTGTGTTTCGTGTTGCCCGTCGACACGCCGGAAGCCCGGCGCGGTGAATTGCTGTCCCTGCTGCGCGAGCGTGCCCGCGGCCTGTCGCTGGTTGGCGGCTAGCTCGATCCGTCCGCGGCCAATCGGGATCGGCGCAGCGGTCTGTTTGAGCCACCCTGCCTCCTGCAGCTTGTTTCCGCACAATCTTCGCTTTCTTCGCGGCACAAAGAAAAAACGATGAAAGCCAGCTGATTCGGTGGCCGTCTGCCGCAATTTGGAGTCGTTCTCGGCGGATATATTCCGGATGCTTCTGGTCGCCGTGCAGCCGGTCCTGTGGCGATGCGCAGGAACGGACGTCGCCCCCAGATATTAACTGTTATGCATGTTGGTTGTTGACGCTTCCTCTCCGGAAGGGTTAATAATGTCCTAATATGAGCGTTGCATAAAATAAGCCCGACCGGCAACAACGGGTAACGCGACGCTATTAGGGGCTGGGGAGCACAGCGCGGCGAACATTTTCGCCGCAGCCATCACCATTTGAGCTACCACCCGCCTGTGACCGGCCACGCAATGCGTTGGCCGCGGCTGGGCGACGTTGGGGCCTTCAGGTGCGCTGATACAGGTACGCTGACACAATTGATGTCTGCCGGGCTCGGGCATTCCGGGCGTGCGACAATTTTCGGCAGGGACGCGGCTGGTCTTTCAACATCGGTCGACAGGCGGTGGGGCGTCTGTCGTTAAACAACAGGGGGTGAAACATGGCTACTCAGATCACCGGTGCCGGCGGCACCACGACATCGTTTTCCAACACACCGCAGGCGAAAGACGACGTTTTCAACTACACCGAAGACACGGTCGTCATCGTGTCGGCTCCTCAGTCCATCATCCTGCTGAACGTGATGCAGAATGATCTGGGTGGAAACGCAAAGACCCTCTATTCGATTGACGACGGGACTTCCGCCTCGACGGCCACCAAGCAATACGCGCCGATCGACCTGACGACGGCAGACGCTCAAGTGAGCGGCGTCTCTGCCTGGGAGGACATCGGCGACGGCGTCTTCATCCGCATCAACAATGGCAAGGTCGAGATGAACCTTAGCCAGTATCTGCAGCTGCATGGCTTCTCCAGCCTGCAAGCCATGGGTGCTGGGGATAGCATAAATGAGACGTTCACCTATGCGATCAAGCTCGGCAACGGAACGCTGAGCTGGGCCAGCGTGTCGGTCAACATTCAGGGCAGCAATGACGGCGCGACGATCACCGCGGCCCCAGGCTCTGACCAGACCGTGGTGGAAGCCGGCGGCGTCGCCAACGGAACGCTCAACGATCCTAGCGCTCACGGACAACTGATCCTGACGGATGTCGACGCCGGTCAGAACCATTTCCAGAACCCGGCAAGCCTTCAGGGCACCTACGGCACCTTCACCTTCGATACGACGACCGGCGCATGGACCTATGCGCTTAACCAGGCGCTTGCCGACCCGCTGACGCAAGGGCAGGCTGTGACCGACACGCTGACGGTGACGTCGGCGGACGGAACCGCGAGCTACAATATTGTCGTCAATATCACGGGCACCAACGATGCGGCAGTGCTCTCGGCGGACGTCCGTAACTTGACGGAGGGTGACTCGGCGGCGGCGATCAGCACATCCGGCACCCTCACCATCTCCGACGTCGACAGCTCCGAGACCTTCGTCGCCCAGGTGGGAACCTCCGGCACATACGGCACCTTCGACATCGACAGCGCCGGCGCCTGGACCTACACGGCGAGTTCGGCGCACGACGAATTCGTTGCCGGCCAGCACTATATCGAGGATTTCGATGTGGTGAGCGCCGACGGCACCCACACTACGGTGCATATCGACATTTTGGGCACCAACGACGCCGCCATCATCGCCGGCACCACCACCGGTGCGGTCGACGAGGACGGCGCCGATGCGCCGGTGACGGCGACCGGCACGGTGACGGCAAGCGATGTCGACAATCCCGACAACGTCTTCCAGCCCGACAGCGGCAACGC